>NZ_JAQGJT010000044.1 GCF_028290495.1 Tardiphaga sp. | reverse complement strand
CGGCTTCAGCGGGCTCATCATCAGGTTGCCGAGATTGCGCGCCCACATCTCCTCAAGGAACGAGATCGAGAAGCCGAGCTGGCCGCGGAACAGGATGTCCCACAGGATCACCGCGCCGATCAGCGTGCCGCCGGCCTGCGCGAAGAAACCGGCATTCTGCGAGATGTAGTTCTGCAGGAAGCCCCAGGTGATGATCTGCAGCGCCGGCCAGTACACCAGTTCCAGCATTCGCGGCCACGACGACACCAGCAGGTACCAGTAGCGCAGCACCATCGCGTTGACGCGGTGCATCGCGATGCCGCGGAACTGCTCGGTCATCCCCGTCAGGCTCATGACGCGCGCTCCCGGCCGCGCGCGACGTCGAGGAACACTTCTTCCAGCGTCGTGCGGTTGTAGCGGATCAGGATATTCGCCGGGCTGTCGTCGTCCTCGACGCGGCCGGTCTTCATGATGATGACGCGGTCGCACAGCCGTTCGACTTCCAGCATGTTATGCGAGGCCAGCAGGATCGTGGCGTTATGCGTCTTGCGGTAGGTCTCCAGATGCTGCCGGATCCAGTCCGCCGTATCGGGATCGAGCGAGGCGGTCGGCTCGTCCAGCAGCAGCAACTCGGGCTGGTTGATCAGCGCCTTGGCCAGAGCGACGCGGGTCTTCTGCCCGGCCGAGAGCTTGCCGCTGGCGCGATCAAGGAATTCGGTGAGGTCGAGATCCTCCGCCAGCTGTTGGATACGGCCGCGCAGGTCCGGCACCGCATAGAGCTTGCCGAACACCGTGAGGTTCTGCCGCACCGTCAGCCGCATCGGCATATCGACATAGGGGCTCTCAAAATTCATCCGGCCGAGCACCTGCGCGCTCTGTCCGGGCATCGCGCAGCCGAGCACCGAGACGCGGCCGGAGGTCGGCAGCACCAAGCCCATGATCATCGCAATGGTCGTGGTCTTGCCGGCGCCGTTGCCGCCGAGCAGGCCGGTGACGCTGCCGCGCGCGATGTTGAAAGAGACGTCATCGACGGCGCGGGTGGTCTTGTAGAGCTTGACGAGATGCTCGACCTCGATCGCCGCGTGCGCAGCGGCTGCGGGGATCGGCCTTTCGGACATCTGGGCGAGTTCGATCGTCATGCGTGCCGTTCCTAGCGGGATCGCCGCCAGATGCGCAAGCCCTTGCCCGGTCAACACTTTGCCAGCTTGCCGCGGATTTGTGGTCAGGGCTGCCGCCGTCTAGTGTTCCCGGCATGACCGATGTTGACGCCTCCGACTTCCGCCATCCGCGCCGCCATGTCCGGCTCGACACCATCCTGCGGCTGCGCTGGCTGGCGGCTTTGGGCCAGCTCGTCGCGATCTTTGTCGTGGCGCAGGGCCTCGATTTTGAAGTTCCGGTGCTACCCTGCCTCGGCGTCATCAGCATTTCGGCGGGGCTCAATCTCGTGCTGCAGATGCTGTTCAACCCGATGCAGCGGCTGGAGCCGCGCTATGCCGCGGGGTTGCTGGCGCTCAACATCGCCGAACTGGCCGCGCTGTTGTTCTTCACCGGCGGGCTGCAGAACCCGTTCTCGTTCCTGTTCCTGGCTCCGGTGCTGATCTCGGCGACGGCGCTGCCGACGCGGCTGACCATTGCGCTCGGCGTAATGGCGGCGGTCTGCGCGACCATGCTGGCGTTTTTCCATCGGCCGCTGCCGTGGGATGCCGACGAGCCGCTGGTGCTGCCGCAGATCTATCTGCTCGGGGTCTGGCTCTCGATCCTGACCGCGATCGGCGTCACCAGCCTGTATGCCTTCCAGGTCACCGAGGAAGCCCGCAAGCTCTCCGACGCGCTGGCGGCGACCGAACTGGTACTGACGCGCGAGCAGCATCTGACGCAGATCGACGGCCTTGCTGCCGCCGCGGCGCATGAGCTCGGCACACCGCTCTCGACCATTTTCCTGATCTCGCGCGAACTGGAAAAGAACGTCCACAACACGCCGGAGATCGCCGACGATCTCAAGACATTGCGCGAGCAGTCGCAGCGCTGCCGCGAGATCCTGTCCAAGATCACGCAGCTGAACTCCGCCGGCGCGCCGTTCGACCGGATGCGGCTGTCGACGCTGATCGAGGAGGCCGTCGCGCCGCACCGCGATTTCGGCATCGCCATCAAGATCCGCATTGCGGTGGCCAGCGCGGTCGAGCCGACCGCGATGCGCAATCCGGCGATCCTGTACGGCGTCGGCAACATCCTGGAGAACGCGGTCGATTTCGCCCGCGAGCGGGTCGAGGTCAATGCGTGGTGGAACACCGACAGCGTCGCAATCTCGATCTCCGACGACGGGCCGGGCATTCCGCCGGACCTGTTGAAGCGGATCGGCGAGCCCTATCTGACGCGGCGGCGCGGCGGTGATGACAGCGGCGAGCATACCGGGCTCGGGCTCGGCGTGTTCATCGCCCGCACGCTGCTGGAGCGCACCGGCGCCAAGGTCGCGTTCTCCAACCGGGTCTTCCCGGACCACGGCGCGGTGGTGCAGATCGCCTGGCCGCGCGAGCGTTTCGAGACGGACGAGCACGCCTTCGTCGACTGATTGCGCGCGGCTTAGGCGGCGCGGCGTCTGGTGACCCCGGCCAATGTGAGCACGGCGAGGCACAGTATCACCGGCGGAAACACCATCGCGTTGACGGTGCCCCAGCCGTAGTTCGCCAGCAATGGGCCGGACGAGAATGAGCCCAGCGCCATCAGCCCGAACACCAGGAAGTCATTGAACGCCTGCACCTTGTTGCGCTCCGATGGCCGATGGGTCGCCAGCACCAGCGCGGAAGCGCCGACGAAGCCGAAATTCCAGCCGACGCTGAGCACGATGAGGCCGCCCCAGAAATGCGCCGCGGTGATGCCGGAAAGGCCGATCACCGCCGCGGCTGCCTCCATCATCAAGCCGACCACCACGATGCGCAACGCGCCGAAGCGGGCGATCAGCGACCCCGTGAAGAAGCTCGGGATATACATCGCCACGACATGCCACTGAATACTGACGTTGGAATCGCTGAGGCTGAGCCCGCACATCCGCATCGCCAGCGGCGCGGAGGTCATCACCAGATTCATCATCGAATAGGACACGACACCACAGGCCGCCGCTATGATGAAGCGCGGCTGCCGCACGATGTCCCGCAGCGGACGGCCGCCGCGCAGATCGACCGCCGCCGGCTTCGGCGCATCGACAGTGGCCAGCACAGCCATCGCGATCAGCGCCACCACGGCCTGCGCGCTGAAGCTGAAGGCGAACAGATACGGCTGCCAGACGTCCATCGTCCATTGCAGCAGTTGGGGGCCGAGCACGCCGGCCAGCGCGCCACCGGCCAATACCCATGCCACCGCCTTCGGGCGATAGGTGGCGCTGGCGCCGTCGGCCGCGGCAAAGCGATAGGAGTGCGCCACCGCGCCGTACAATCCGCCGAAGAAGGTCGCGAAGCAGAATAGCGCGAACGAGGCATGGAGAATCGCCAGCGCGCCGAGTACGCCGCAAATTACACCGCAGCCGCTGCCGATCAGGAAGGCGACGCGGCGGCCATAGGCGCGCGAGATGAGGCCGACCGGGAGCGTGCCGCAAGCGAGGCCGACGACATAGGTCGAGATTGGCACGGTGGCGAGGGACGCGCTCGACGCCAGCATCGAACCGACGACGGCGCCGGTCGCGAAAATCACCGCCGAATTGGCGCCGGCCAGCGCCTGCGCGACCGCGAGCTTGCGCACGTTCGCGCGCGCACGGGCGTCGCCGGGCAGATCCTCGGTGATGGCGGCTGTGATCATCGGCATTCGCGGCCGCAATCTCGACCAGGTTGATCCGGCCTGCTGGTGCGCGGATGTGAGGGCCATGAACCGCCCGGACAACGCACGCCGACGCGATGCGCCATGCGGCGCCCGTTCACGCGCGGCCGGCTATCACTATGAAGATGTTGGTCGGCCGAACCATGACATTGATCAATGTCAGCGCGCCAGCGCCCCGGCCGGCGATTGGATCAGCTCGCCGGGCCGGGCACCCCGATTGCCTGTTGCGCCGCGCGGCGCCTGGCGAATCCGGCCAGCGCCAGCATCCCCAACCCGAGCAGGACCGGCGGAAACACCACGGCGTTGACCGTTCCCCATCCGTAATTCGCCAGCAATTGCCCGGACGAGAACGACCCGACCGCCATCACGCCGAACACCAGGAAATCGTTGAACGCCTGCACCTTGTTACGTTCCTGCGGGCGATGGCTCTCCAGCACCAGCGCCGAGGCGCCGATAAAACCGAAATTCCAGCCGAGGCCGAGCACCACGAGGCCGCCCCAGAAATGCATCGCGGTGATGCCGGACAGGCCAATCACCGCCGCGACCGCTTCCAGCGCCAGGCCTGCCGCGACGATGCGCGGTGCGCCGAAGCGGGCGATCAGCGATCCCGTGAAGAAGCTGGGCCCGTACATTGCCACGACGTGCCACTGGATGCCGAAATTGGAATCGCTGAGGCTGAGTCCGCACATCTTCATCGCCAGCGGTGCCGACGTCATCACGAGATTCATCATCGAATATGACACCACGCCGCAGATCGCCGCGGCGATGAAGCGCGGCTGCCGCGCGATTTCCAGCAGCGGCCTGCCGCCATGCAGGTCGGCCGGCGCCGGCTTCGGCGCATCGACAGTGCAGAGCAGCGCCATCGCGATCAGCGCCACCACCGCCTGCGCCGCGAAGCTGACGGCAAACAGATAAGGCGGCCAGATATCCATCGTCCACTGCACCAATTGCGGGCCGAGCACGCCTGCGAACACGCCGCCGGCCATCACCCAGGACACCGCCTTCGGCCTGTACGCCGCACTAGCGCCGTCGGCGGCGGCGAAGCGGTACGACTGCGCAACGGCGCCGTAAAATCCGCCGAAGAAGGTCGCGCAGCAGAACAGCGCGAACGAGGCGTTGAAGATCGCCAGCGCGCCCAGCACGCCGCAGATCGCGCCACAGCCGCTGCCTATGATGAAGGCGACGCGGCGGCCATAGGCGCGCGAAATGATGCCGACCGGGAGCGTACCGCAGGCGAGGCCGACGACGTAGATTGAGATCGGTACGGTGGCGAGCGAAACGCTCGGCGCCAGCATCGAACCGACGATCGCCCCGGTGGCGAAGATGACCGCCGAATTGGCGCCGGCCAGCGCCTGCGCGACGGCGAGCTTGCGCACGTTTCCGCGCGCACGGGCATCGTTCGTCGAATCATCGGCGATGGGGAGGTCGATCATCGGCATTTCCGCCCGGTCTTGGCCGGGTTGATCCGGGCCTGCGATTGCGCCGAGACTATATAGGGCCGCAGATCAGCCGAACAACTCACGTCCGCGCAGACGCGCCATGCGGCGGGAAACTCAGATGCGGGCAAAAACCAGCACGAGATTGTTGGCAGGCATCGCGATCGTATCGCTCAGTTGGAGGCCGGCCTTTGTTGCGACCTGTTCCAGCTCGGCCACGTCCCGCACGCCCCATTCCGGATTGCCGGATCGCAGGCTGGTGTCGAACACGGCATTGCTCACCGCGGTATGCCGGCCACCTTGCTTGAACGGACCGTAGAGGAATAGCCGCCCGTCCGGCGCGAGGTAACGCGCCGCGCCGGCAATCAGGCCCTCGGCGACCGGCCACGGCGCGATGTGCACGACATTGGCGCAGAACACCGCCAGCAGCGGTCCCGGTCCGCTGCCGTCCCGCATCTGCGGGCACCAAAGAGGATCGCCGAGATCGATGCGCAGCGGCGCACGAACATTGCCAGCCTGCGCATGAGCGCTCCAGGCCGCGATGCTGCGCAGATGCGCCTCGTTGAGATCGCTCGGCCACCAGGTGATGTCCGGCGTGCGGCCTGCAAACTCCACGACGTGCTGGCCGGTTCCGCTGCCGACCTCGACGACATCGCCGCGGCGGCCTTCGAGAAACGGCGCCAGCGCCTGCCAGATAGCCTGGTGATTGCGGTGAAACGCCGCCGCATCCAGCCGGCCGTCGGCTTCCACGCGGCCGCCGTCCCGGCCGAATTCCACCACATATTCCGCCATGTCATATCCTCGCCGGATCAACGTCGCATCTGTCTAGCAGCATTGCTGTGCCGCGAAAACGCATCGCGCAGCCGGCTTCGCATCGGCTAAAGTCGCCAAACCATATCATCGCATCGGAATACGCATGATCTTCCGCCAATTGTTCGACAGCGTCTCCGGCACCTACAGCTATTTGCTCGCCAGCCGTGCCGGCGGCGAGGCGCTGATCCTCGATCCGGTGCTGGAGAAAGTCGATCGCTACTGCCAGTTGCTGCGCGAACTCGACCTCAGACTGGTCAAGGCCGTCGATACCCATCTGCATGCCGACCACGTCACCGGCCTCGCCGAACTGCGTGACCGCACGCAATGCGTCACCATCATGGGCGAGCAGAGCAAAGCCGACGTGGTGGCCATGCGGGTCGCGGACGGCGACAAGGTGCGGATCGAGGGCGTCAGCCTCGACGTGATGTACACGCCGGGCCACACCGACGATTCCTACAGCTATCTGATGGGCGACCGCGTCTTCACCGGCGACACGCTGCTGATCCGCGGCACCGGCCGCACCGATTTCCAGAACGGCAGCGCACGAGCGCAATATGATTCGCTGTTCGGCCGGCTGCTGAAGCTGCCGGACGAGACGATGGTATTCCCGGCGCACGACTACAAAGGCGACACCGTCTCGACTATCGGCGAAGAGAAACGGTTCAATCCGCGGCTGCAGGTGAAGTCGGTCGAGGACTATATCGAGCTGATGAACAACCTGAATTTGCCGAATCCGAGACTGATGGACGTGGTGATGCCGGCCAATATGAGCGTCGGGCTGAAGCAGGATGAACTGGCCCGCCTGGGCCAGGCGCTGTCAGCCCGGAACGCGATCAACCGGCTCGGCGATCCCGATATTTTATTGGTCGACCTGCGCGAGGCCGGCGAGCGCGCGCGACACGGGGTTCTGCCCGGCGCGCTGCATGCGCCCTACCCCGCGATTGCCGACAGCCTGAAACCCGGCGGCATGCTGCGCGAAGTGGCCAATGCGACGGGCCGGCGCATCATCTTCGTCTGCGCCTTCGGCGAGCGCTCGGCGATGGCGGTGAAGGCCGCGACCGACGCCGGTCTCGTCAACGCTGCGCATCTCGAAGGCGGCATCGACGCATGGAAGAAGGAAGGCGGGCCGGTGGTTGCCGTCTGATGTGTCCGGTGTCAGGGTGCCGGAAAGGTGGAGAATCAAGCCACCCTCTTCCGGGAGACGCGCGATGAGACTGCCCCGCCCCGCTTTGCTGTTGTTGTTGCTCACCGCAAGCTTCGCGCCGGCTTATGCACAGACCGCACCTGCCTCCGGCGGCCCGGTCGACCAGGCCGCGATGCAGGATCTGGTGCTCGCCAACCGGGTGCTGACCGACCTCAATGTCATCGACGGCTTCGGCCATGTCAGCATGCGGCACCCTAACAATCCGAACCGCTATCTGATGGGGCGTTCCGTGGCGCCGGCCCTTGTCGTCGCGGACGATATCCTGGAGTACGATCTCGATTCCAATCCGGTCGATGCCAAAGGGCGCAACAGCTTCCTCGAACGCTTCATCCACGGCGAGATCTACAAGGCGCGGCCGGACGTGATGGCCGTCGTCCACACCCATTCGCCCGGCGTGATCCCGTTCAGCGTCTCCAGCGTGCCGCTGCGTCCGGTATTTCACCTCGGCGCCTTCCTGTCTCCGAGCGTGCCGGTGTTCGAAATCCGCGACAGCGCCGGCCAGAGCAATATGCTGGTCAGCAACCCGCAACTCGGCAAGGCGCTGGCGGCCACGCTCGGCGACCGCAGTGTCGCGCTGATGCGCGGCCACGGCAGTGTCGTGGTCGCGGCGACGATTCCGATGGCGGTGTTCCGGGCGCACTACAGCAACGTCAATGCGCAACTGCAGATGCAGGCGATGTCGCTCGGCGGAGCGGTCAGCTTCATGGAGCCAGAAGAAAGCCAGAAAACGCTGGGCGTGATCGACCAGATCCACGGCCGCGCCTGGGACCTCTGGAAGCGCGCCGCGCTGGAAAAGATGCCGGGTAAATAGGCCGGCACCGTCGCGCCGTCAGTGCACGCGGACTTCGATGTCGTCATAGCCCTTGAGGCGATAGACGATCACCGAGATCATCCAGCTCGCGAGGAAGATCGCGATGATGACGTAGCCGAGCGCGCCTAAATTCTCGTTGAGCGCCTCGATCCCGTTCCAGAAGCTGCCGGTCAGGTCGAGCTTGCGGCCGATCAGACCCAGCGCCTCGACACCGCCGATCAGCAGCGCGACGATCACCGACACCAGCGTGATGGTCATGTTGTAGTACAGCTTGCGGATCGGCTTGATGTAGGCCCAGCCATAGGCGCGCACCATCAGCACGGCGTCGGTGGTGTCGACCAGCGTCATGCCGGCGGTGAACAGCGCCGGGAATACCAGGATCGACCACGTCGACATGCCCTCGGCGCCTTGCGAGGCGGCGATGCCGAGCAGCGCTATCTCGGTTGCGGTGTCGAAGCCCAGACCGAACAGGATGCCGAGCGGGTACATGTGCCAGCTCTTCGAGATGATCCCGAACAGCGAGCGCAGCATCCGGCCGATCAGGCCGCGCTGCGACATCAGGATATTGAAGTCCTCCTCGATGAAACGCTCGCCGCGCTTCACCGCCCTGAACAGCCGGAACACCGACACCAGGATGACGATATTGGCCACGGCGACGGCGAGCAGGAAGAACGCCGACACGCCGGTGCCGATCAGCCCGCCGACTTCGCGGAAGCCCTCGAAGCTCGACTGCAACGTCGCCACCGTCAGCGCCACCAGCAGTGAGGCAACGATAACGACGCTGGAATGGCCGAGCGCGAAAAACAGCCCGACCGAGATCGGTCGCTTGCCGGATTGCATCAGCTTGCGCGTCACATTGTCGATCGCGGCGATATGGTCGGCATCGACGGCGTGGCGCAGCCCGAACGTATAG
The DNA here is from genome assembly GCF_028290495.1 of Tardiphaga sp. Classification (GTDB taxonomy): domain Bacteria; phylum Pseudomonadota; class Alphaproteobacteria; order Rhizobiales; family Xanthobacteraceae; genus Tardiphaga. The sequence continues at coordinate 87,193 of NZ_JAQGJT010000044.1, read as the reverse complement.
GCCAGCACCGCGGTGCCGAGCAGCACCGGCTGGTCGTGAAACGCGATCCACGCCCACAGCCAAGCCATGACGTTCATCGGTATCAGGATGACGTAAATACTGAAGATGCGGCCGCGCAGATTGTCGGCGCCGTCATCGAAGAGCTTGCTGAGCATGGGGTAAGGCGGTCCGTTTGAGCCGCAATTGTCTCAGGAAGGCGCGTTGCGCGCAACGCTCGCATACAAAGCGGGACAACGCAGTTTTTTACCCACGCGCTTAACGGAAGGTCCCGTTTATTGGGCCTGCGGGGTGCCTTTGCCCGGCCGTTTCTGGTAGGATTGCAGCAGCAATAGCCGCTGCCACCCATTGCGCGGCCAGAATTGAGGCAGTTATGGATACCGAACCGGAACCGAAAACCCCAGCCGAAATGAAGGAAATTCGCCTAAGCCGGAAACTCGCACAGGAGACCGAAGGCATCAAGGCGATGGCCGACATTGCGGCCGCCGACATTGCGATTCGCAAGCGCACGGAGCAACTGCGCGCCGAACGCCTCGCCCGCGAGGCCGACGCACAGGCCAATCCGGTCGAAACCAAACCGAAGGCCAAGAAGGCCGTAGCGAAGAAGAAAGCCGTCTGATGGCCCGCGAAGAAGACCATTCCGGCAGGGCCGAACGCGACGCCGCAGCCAAGGCCGTGACCGACAACATGGCCAAGCTGCGCGCTGCCCGCCTCGCCCGCGAGGCTCTCGCGCCGCCGGTCGTCGCCAAGACGAAAAAGGCTTCGTCCTCAGCCAAGTCCGGCACAAAGGCCGGCAGCAAGACTAGCGGCAAGACTGGCTCCGCGCCGAAGCCGAAAAGCCCGGCGCTCGCCGCCTGGCTAGCTGGCCAGGTCAACGGCGGTCACCGGACCTGAGGCCTAGACGGCTTCCGCGGCCTTGGCGGCTGCGGGAGCCGGCCATTCGATCATGGTGCGGGTCTTGGTCGCGGAATCGTAGACCTGGATCTGCAGCATCTGATAGGCGTTCTTCAGCTTCATGCCGGCTTCTTCGGCGGCTTCCACGGTGTCGTGATGCGACTTGAAATGGCCGTCGACAACCAGCGAATAGCCCTCGGTCGGCGCGCGATCGGCGCGGATGATCTTGCGGGCCTGCGGTTCGTCCATTTCGATCTTCGGCTTTTTCATCGTCACTCCGGATAGGGATGGGCTGGAATTGCAATTGGCTGGATACGCCCCGTTTACACGGAATGGCGCGAATTGGGAGCGGCAATTGCGGGAAGGCGTCAGGATGCACGCCAATCTCGGTGCAATTGAGGTCAAGGGGACACAAATGAATGAACGACCGCGCAAGCCGCCACCCCGTCCCGACCACGAACCGCCAGAGCCCACGCCGCCCGCGCCCGACGAGGACGAGGAAGACGGCGACATCGCCACCCCCAAGCGCGACCGCGACGACGAAGCCGAGTGAGCATAAGCTAGCCTTCGATCAACCGGACGGTGCGCGGACTGAGCAGATGTTGGCCCCAGCCCCTTGTCGCCAACGGCTTCGCCAGCCTTGGCGAAACAAGCAGCGCCAGCGTGGTGATGGCCAGTGGCAACAGGCTCCATGGATCCTGCCGCACCGGCGTCAGTTCCTCGGTGCTGCCGGCATAGACGCCGCGGTGGCGAAAGAGATCAAACGATTCGCGCAGCACCTCGCGCCTCGTGCCGCCGCGTTGCGCGCAGCCAAGTAAAGCCTGCATCGCCTGATGGGTGAGAACGCCGTCGCGGCCGTCGGGCAACGGCGCGGGCGTCTCACCGGTCGAAATGCGCAGCAGCAGGTCGACGAGATCGTTGCCGGCAAGAAAAGCCGCCATCGGCTCGACCAGACGCGGATTGGCGTCGATGTATACCGGTCCGGCTTCGCTCCAGATGTAATCCACCGACAGCGCGCCGTGCCAGTTCAGATGCCGGCCGATCCGCGCGAGATCGGCGCGGACGCCCTCACGGCGCACGCTGCACTTCCGGGCATCGCCGCCCCCCGCGCCCTCGGCTATCTGACGATAGGCATGGAAGCCGAGCAATACGCCACCGCCGAACACGCCCTGCGCCTTTTCGGTAAAACCCTCGGCCAGCGCCTGCACCAGCACGTCATCGGCGAAGCCCTCGCCTGACGTCAATTCGCGCAGCGCGCGATCGAAGCCGGCCGCGTCGCGTACCATCCAGACGCCGCGGCTGGCGGTGCCGATCGCGGTCTTGATCACGCAGGGCAGCCGCGCCGCCGCACGCAGACCATCCGCCTCGCGGACGATGGTGGTCGCTGGCTGGGGCAGGCCGAGTTGGTCAAGTACGCGGTGGAAACCGACCTTGCTGTGCAAGGTGCGGTAGCTCTCGAAAGCCGGCAGCGCCAGTCCGACGCGGGCGAAGCGCTGCTGAAACCGGGCGAAAAGATAACCCTGCTCGTGGATCGGCAGCAGCACGTCGAAGCGCTCGCGCGCCACGAGTTGTTCAACGAAAGCGAGGAATCCCAGGGGATCGTCGCGCATCGGCGGGCAGCGGTGAACTTTCCGTGGGAAGCGCGAGAACAGCGTCAGAGGGAAGGCTGCGGGGTCGCAAATCTCGATGGTGTGGCCGGCGAGGCCAAGCACGGTGATGGCCTCGCGCGCGGAAGTGCTGCTGCCTTCGGACAGCAGGATACGCAGCGGCCTAAAAAACGAGCGCGGCACTGTCATGCCCAATCATTTCGCATTTTGCGAACCACCGTCGCGAGCCGTGATGTCGCATACCCGCCAATGCAACGTCCGCAACGGCTGCATGCCACAACGTTCATAGACAAGCCCCGATAGCGGCCGTAGGTCTAGCTAACATTGAAGGCTGCAACATAGTAACGGGCGGAAACTGCGATGGTCGATATTCCGGCCGCATCTGATCCTGCAAAAGTCGGTTCAGCGCCGCGCACGCTTGGTGCCATCTCGGTGGCGCATTGGGTAAGTCACTTCCACATCTTCGTGCTGCCGATGCTTTTCCCTTTCCTGAAGGAACGGCTCGGCGTCGGTTATGTCGACCTCGGTCTCTCGCTCACCGTGTTTGCCGTGGTATCCGGCCTCACTCAGGCCCCGATCGGCTACCTTGTCGACCGCATCGGCGCGCGAAAGATCCTGATCCTCGGCATGGTGCTGGGCGGCAGCGCGCTGATCACGCTCGGCCTGCATCTGAACTATCCTGCGCTGATCGTCTGCGCCGCACTGCTCGGCCTCGCCAACAGCGTCTACCATCCCGCGGACTACGCCATCCTTTCGGCACATATGGACGAAGCGCGGATGGGGCGCGCGTTCTCGATTCACAGCTTTGCCGGCTTTCTCGGTGGCGCAGTGGCGCCTGCGATCATGGCGGCGCTGGTGGCCGGCATTGGCGGCGCATCCGCACTCATCGCCGCCGGGCTGATCGGCCTTCTGGTTGCGCTGATGCTGGTCGTGGTGGGGATTCCCGACGCCGGCGCCATGCACGAAGCCGCCGATAGCACTCCGGCAGCGAAACCCAGCATGATGACGCCCGCAATCCTGCTGCTGACCTTGTTCTTTACGCTACTGGCGCTGTCGCAGAACGGTATCAACAGTTTCGGCATCGTCGCCCTGACGAGCGGCTATGGCCACTCGTTCTCATCCGCCAATATCGCGCTGACGGCCTATCTCGGGGCAAGCGCGGTCGGCGTTCTTGTCGGCGGCGTGCTGGCCGACCGTGCGGTGCGTCACAGCCAGATCGCTGCGGGATGTTTCGCCGTCAACGCCGTGATCGTTTTCACAATCGCAGCGGTGACATTGCCGCCATTGGTGCTGACGCTGACGATGGCGGTGGCCGGGTTCCTCAGCGGCGTGATCGTGCCTTCGCGCGACATGCTGGTGCGCAACGCCGCGCCCGCGGGCGCCGCCGGCCGCGCCTTCGGCATCGTCTCCACCGGCTTCAACTTCGGCGGCATCATCAGCCCGCTGCTATTCGGCTGGTTGATGGACAGCGCGCGGCCGCATTGGGTGTTCGGCGCCTCGGCGGCCTTCATGGCCGCGACGGTGCTGCTGGCGCTGGTGTCGGAGAGAAAGCCCGCATCGCGGTGACGCGAAAAGAGCATCGAAGCCGTACTTCGCGGCAGTAATCTGCTACATTCACCCGGCATGCTCACCGTCCGCCATCTCACAAAATCCTATCGTTCGGCGCAGGAACAGGTCGCGGTGCTGCGCGGCGTCGATCTCGATGTCGCGGCCGGCGAGAGCGTGGCGCTGACCGGCGAATCCGGCAGCGGCAAGAGCACGCTGCTGCATCTGATCGCCGGGCTCGACCAGGCCGATGCCGGCGAGATCCGGCTTGAGGATACGATCATCACCGGAATGCCGGACACCGCGCGCGCGGCACTACGACGCGACCGGCTCGGCCTCGTATTCCAGCAGTTCAATCTCATTCCCAGTCTCAACGTCGCCGACAACCTCGCCTTCCAGTCGCGCATCGCCGGCCGGCACGATGCGATCTGGCACAGCGAATTGATCGAGCGGCTCGGGCTTGCCACTCTGCTGAAGCGCTACCCCGAACAGCTCTCCGGCGGACAACAACAGCGCGTCGCAATCGGCCGCGCGCTGGCAGCCAAGCCGCTGCTGCTGCTGGCCGACGAGCCGACCGGCAATCTCGACGAGGACACCGCCGACGACGTGCTCGCCCTCGCGCGCGATCTCGTGCAGCGCACCGGCTGCGGCTTTCTGATGGTGACGCATAGCGCACGGCTCGCCGCCACGCTGGACCGCCAGGTGCAGCTCCACGCCGGCCTGATCCGGTGAAACGCGCGCTGTGGATTCTCACGGTGCTGCTGAGCCACTGGCGCCGGCATCCGATGCAGCTTGCCACCCTGCTCGTCGGGCTGATCGCCGCCACCGCTTTATGGAGCGGCGTCCAGGCACTGAACCAACAGGCGCGCACCAGCTATGATCGTGCCGCCGCCACCTTCGGCGGCGCGCGCACCGCGATGCTGGTCGGCCGCGACCACGCGACGTTTTCACAAGAACTGTTCGTCGAGTTGCGCCGCGCCGGCTGGCCAGTGTCGCCGATGCTGGAGGGCCGCGTGCAGATCGGCGGGCGCACGATAAGGCTGCTCGGCATCGAGCCGGTGACGCTGCCGGTGGAAGCGAGCGCGACCGCGGAGATCGGCAAGGCGGGCGTACAGGCCTTCATCACGCAGCCCGGCCAGACGCTGATCTCGCCGGAGACGCTTGCAGAACTCGGACTCACCGAGGGGACCACACCCTCTGTCAGCGGAGCGTTGCCATTGCCGCCGCTGCGCCTGCAGCCTCAACTGGTGCAAGGCGCGCTGGTCGTCGATATCGGCGTCGCACAGCGGGTGTTGAAGATGCCCGGCCAGATATCCCGGCTGTTGATCGGCAAGGCCAGCGGACCACGCGCCGCGCTGGAGTCAGTGACGAACCAGTTGCGCCTCGTCGAGCCCGACGCCGAGAGCGATCTGGAGCGGCTCACCGACAGTTTCCATCTCAACCTCACCGCCTTCGGATTGCTATCGTTCGTCGTCGGCCTGTTCATCGTCAATTCCGCCATCGGGCTCGGCTTCGAGCAGCGCCGGCCTATGCTGCGCACGTTGCGCGCCTGCGGCGTCTCGGCGCGGCTGCTCAACACCATCATGCTGGTCGAACTGGTCTCGATCGCGGTGGTGGCCGGCCTGATCGGTCTCGTATGCGGCTACTACATCGCGGCGTCCCTGCTGCCCGACGTCGTGGCGTCGCTGCGCGGGCTTTACGGTGCAACGATTCCCGGCCAACTCACCTTGAAGCCGGAATGGTGGCTGGCCGGGCTTGCGATCTCCATCCTTGGGGCGCTGGCGGCCGCCACGTCGAGCCTGCTGAAGGCGGTACGGCTACCGCTGCTGACGGCGGCGCAGCCTTATGCCTGGCAGCAGGCGCAGGGCCGCTGGCTGCGACTGCAAGGCACGTTTGCGATCATCGTGCTGCTCGGCGCGGGTGCCGTGTTGTGGGTGGGCGACTCGCTGATCGCGGGATTTTTCGTGCTGGCCGCGCTGCTGATCGGCGCGGCGCTGGCGCTGCCGGTGATCCTCGGAACCGTGCTGGCCGCCGGCGAACGCAACACGAAGCGACCTTTGGCGAAGTGGTTCTGGGCCGACAGCCGCTTGCAACTCTCCGGCCTGTCGCTGGCGCTGATGGCACTGCTTCTGGCGCTGGCGGTCAATGTCGGCGTCGGCACGATGGTAGAGAGTTTCAGCCGCACCTTCACCGGATGGCTCGACGGGCGGCTGGCGGCGGAGATCTATCTCAACGCCTCCAGCGAACGACAGGCGGTGGAGATCAAAGACTGGTTGAAACAGCGCCCGGAAGTGCAGGCCGTGCTGCCCGGCACCCGCACCGACGTGCAACTTGCCGGCATGCCGGTGGAGGTGCTGGGCTTCGCCGACCACGCCACCTATCGCCAGCAATGGCCGCTGCTGGAATCGACCAGCGACGCATGGGATCGCCTGCGCAATGGCGACGCCGCGCTGATCAGCGAGCAACTGTCGCGGCGCATGAAATTGAACCTTGGTGATCGCGTCAGTGTGCCCTCGCCATCCGGCGACTGGCCGCTGGAGGTCGTGGCCATCTATGCCGATTACGGCAATCCGAAAGGCCAGATCGGCGTCAATGTGAACGCGCTGGTACAGCGCTTCCCGGATATTTCGCAGACCCGGATGGGACTGCGCGTCGCGCTCGCGGAGGTGACCGCGCTGATGGCTGATATCAAGAGCAGGTTCGGGCTCGACGGCCGCAACCTCGCCGACCAGTCGACGGTGAAGACCGAGTCCCTGAAGATCTTCAACCGCACCTTTGCGGTCACGGCGGCGCTGAACGCTTTCACGCTCGGCGTCGCCGGCGTCGCGCTGCTGACCAGCCTGCTGACGCTGAGTCAGTCGCGGCTGCCGCAACTGGCGCCGCTATGGGCGATCGGCATCACGCGCAAGCGCCTCGCCTTCATTGAACTCCTGAAAACAATGTCCGTCGCGCTGATCACCTCGCTGCTCGCGCTGCCGCTGGGGCTGGGCGTGGCGTGGTGCCTGATCGCGGTGGTGAATGTGAAGGCGTTCGGCTGGCGACTGCCGTTCCATGTCTTTCCGTGGCAGTTGATCGAACTGCTCGGCGTGGCGATGCTGGCATCCCTGCTGGCGGCGCTGTTGCCGATCGTCAAACTACTGCGGATGCAACCGGCGCAACTGGTGAAGGTGTTTGCTGATGAGCGGTAATCTCCTCACGCGCCGCGCCTTTGCCGGCGGACTGGCGTTGCTCGGCTTCGGCGCACCGCAGGCGCGCGCGCAGGGCTTTGCCGGACTGGGGCGCGACGCCGACGGTTTTGCCGGCGTGGCGCCGGGCCGCGTGCTGAACTTTCCGGCCGATCACGGCGCGCATCCGGAGTTTCGCATCGAGTGGTGGTACCTGACCGCCAATCTGGTCGACGCCAATGGCGCTTCCTATGGCGCGCAGTGGACTTTGTTTCGCCAGGCGATGGCGGCCGGCGCGCAAGGCGAGGGCTGGGCCAATCCGCAGATCTGGATGGGCCACGCCGCGGCGACCTCCGCAAGCGCGCATCGCTATTCTGAAGCATTTGCGCGCGGCGGCATTGGCCAGGCCGGCGTTACCACCGTGCCGTTCCGCGCCTGGATCGATGCGTGGGAGATGCGCGGCGGTGAGGGGTTCAACGATGCCACGGTATCGCCGCTCGACGTCAACGCATCGGGCGCAGCGTTCAGCTATCGGTTGCGGCTGGAAACGCAGCAGGGTTTGGTGCTGCAAGGCGACGCCGGCTACAGCCGAAAGTCGGAGCGCGGACAGGCGTCGTATTACTACAGCCAGCCGTATTTTGCCGCGCGCGGCAGCATCACGATCGACAACAGAGCCGTTGAGGTCACCGGCCGCGCCTGGATGGACCGTGAATTCTCCAGCCAGCCTTTGGCCTCCGATCAGAACGGTTGGGATTGGTTCTCGCTACATCTCGACGGTGGCGAGAAGCTGATGCTGTTCCGACTCCGCCAGAGCAGCGGCGACAACTATTTTTCCGGCAACTGGATTGCGCAGGACGGTACGTCACAGCAGATCGCATCAAAGGACATCGCGATGACGCCCACCGCCTTCAGCGAAGTGGCGGGACGCAAGCTTCCGACATCGTGGCAAATCAAAATCACCGCGCGCGGCCTCTCGATCGAGACCAAGCCGCTGAATGCGCAGGCGTGGATGGCGACGAGCTTTCCCTATTGGGAAGGCCCGATCACGTTCAAGGGCAGCCGGAGCGGCGTCGGCTATCTGGAAATGACCGGCTATTGATCCCGCGGCACTTCACTTCTTACCGCGAGGGCGGGTTCATGATTACGTCCGGCGAACGACCATGTGTCGTTCGCCGGACGTTTATCAGTTGACCAAACTATCGCGTCAGGAGGTCTGTTTCACCGCGACGTGCGCCATCTCCTCGTCCTTCAGCTCTTCAAGCCGACGATGACGGGTTTCGATACCCATTGCCCCGACCACGATGATCTGAAGGACCAGCAAGCCGATCATCAGTGACATCACGCCGGCGACGCCGCGGGCCTCGAACAGCATCACGACCAAGAACGGCGTGACGATGGTGGCGCCGCGGCCCAGCGTATTGACGATGCCGGACGCGCGCAGCCGCACTTCGGTCGGGAACAGTTCGGGGATGTAGATGCCGAACAGCAGAGCGACGAGCACGTAGATCGGGATCGTCAGCAGGAAGCCTACCGCCGGAAGCATGATCGGATCGGAGATCATCGGATAGATGATGCCGAGCACCACCGCGATCAGCGACGAGCCGATGATGGTCGGCTTGCGGCCCCAGCGATCCGCAGTCAGCGCGCCGATCGCCGAGCCGACAGGCGCACCCAGCGCCATCAGCAGCGCATAGCTGAACGAGGTGGCGACGCTCAGGCCTTGCTTGATGAAGAATACCGGCAGCCAGGTCACGAAGCCATACAGCAGCGTATTGATGGTGATCAGACACACAGAGCCGACGATCATGCGCGACAGCAGCGGCTGGGTGAACAACGTCGCGATATTGCCGGATGGTGCGACCGCAGGCGCGGCGGCCGGCGGAGGCAGCGGCTGGCCCTGTGCAGCTTCCTTTTCGATACTCAGCATCAGCGCTTCAGCCTCTTCCTTGCGACCGACGGCTTCAAGCCAGCGCGGCGATTCCGGAAGGTTCTTGCGCAGATACCAGACGACCAGCGCACCGACGCCGCCGAGTATGAACATTGCGCGCCAGCCGAAGGTCGGCACGACGAAGGAGGCGACCAGCAGCGCCGCCGGCAGACCCGTGACCACACACACCGCCATCATGCCGAGCCACTTGCCGCGCGACTTGGCCGGCACGAATTCGGTCATGGTGGAATAGCCGACCACGTTCTCGGCGCCGAGCCCGACCCCCATGAAGAAGCGGCAGATGATCAGGATGGTCATGTCTGGCGCGAAGGCGGCGGCCAGCGAGGCCAGACCGAACAGCAGCAGGTTGAACTGATAGCTGAAGCGGCGACCGAAGCGATCACCGAGGAAGCCGGTCCCGAATGAGCCCACCATCATCCCGAAGAAGGTCGCCGAGATGAAGATGGCATTCTGTCCGAGCGTGGAAAAGCCGCTCTTCAACGTGACGCCGAGTACGGTGCCGGCGAGGTAGATATCGAAGCCGTCGAAAAACATGCCAATGCCGATCAGGGTCATGATGCGGTAGTGGAATGGTCCGATCGGAAGCCGATCGAGGCGGCCTCCGGCGTTGACTGAAGTTGGCATAGGCGTAGCTCCCCCCTTGGTGTTCGTAAAAAGTCTGGACGGCTGCGCCTCTTCGGACTTCGTGCAGCCGTCCGCTTGGTTTTAGTTCAGGCGCTTCTGGCCCGCCGTGTCGCGGTACCAGTCGAAATCCTTCTCGGCGGTCGCCACCATCACGCTCTTGGTGTTGAAGTGGGTCTCAAAGCTTTCGGTGCCGAATTCGCTGCCGATGCCGCTGTCGTCGACGCCGCCCCAGGGCGACGCCGGATCGAGCCGGTGGTGATCGTTGACCCAGACGATGCCGGCGCGGACGCGCGAGGCGACGCGGTGGGCGCGGCCGACGTCGCGGGTGCGGATCGCCGCAGCCAAACCGAACGGCGAGTCGTTGGCCAGCCGCAGCGCATCGGCCTCGTCCTTGAACGGCGTCACCGACGTGAACGGGCCGAACACCTCTTCCTGGAAGATGCGCATGTCGGCGCGCACATCCGCAAACACCGTCGGCTTGACGAAGTAGCCGCCCGCATGGCCCGCCACCTCGGCGGCCACGCCGCCGGTGACCAGCCGCGCGCCGTCTTCATGGCCGAAGCGCGAATACATCAGCACGCGGTCGCGCTGCCTGGCGGAGATGACGGGGCCGAGCTGCGTCGCGGGATCGAAGGGATCGCCAATGCGGATCGATTCCGTCTTGCGCTGCAATTTCTCGACGAACTCGTCGTAGATCGTGTCCTGCACGATATGCCGGGAGGCACAGACGCAGGTCTGACCGGCGCCGATGAACGCCCCGAAGGCGGCATAATTGACGGCCTGGTCGATGTCGAAATCGTCGAACACCATCACCGGCGTCTTGCCGCCAAGCTCCATGGTCTGATGCGCAAAGACTTTCGCGGCAGCCGCGCCGGCAATGCGACCGGCTTCGGTGCCGCCGGTCAGCACCAGCTTGTTGATGTCGGGATGCTCGGCCAGCATCTTGCCGGCGTTCTGGCCGAGGCCGAGCACCACGTTGAAAACCCCCGGCGGCAGGCCGGCATCGGTGAAGATCTGCGCCAGCTTCAGCGTCGTCAGCGGGGTATATTCCGACGGCTTGACGACGGTCGTGCAGCCCGAGGCCAATACGGCAGCGAGCGATTTGCACATGATCATCAGGGGGTGGTTGAACGGTGTGCAATTGGCGACAACGCCGATCGGCGTGCGCAACGTGTAGTTCAGGTAATCGCCCTCGACGGGGATGACCGAGTCGCGCCGCGACAGCGCCAGGCCGGCGAAATAGCGGAAGAAATCCGGCAGGCGCCCGAGTTGCGCGCGCGTCTCGTTCAGCGGGCGACCGTTATTCAGGGTCTCCAGACGATACAGCGTATCCAGATTGGCCTCGAACGCGTCGGCGAGCTTGTTCACCAGACGGGCGCGGCTGCGGATGTCCATGCCGCCCCACTCGCGGCCCTCGAACGCCGCACGCGCGCTCTTCATCGCGCGGTCAATGTCCGCCGCGGTGGAATTCGGAATCCGCGCAATGATCTCGCCGGTGGCGGGGTTGCGGACGTCGAGCAGCGTGCCGTCGCCGGCCTCGATCTGGCGTCCGTCCACGAAATTGCCATGCGTTTCGACGTCCGAGACCGCCGGTGTTGCAGGGCTGTTCATTGCAATTCTCCTTCAGATAATCACCGCGTTCCTGGCCAAGGCAGGCAGGACGCGTTTTTCAGTTTTTTGAATGTGGGCCCGGATGATGCGCGAGGCGGTGCGGCTGTCGCGGCGCTGCATCGCGTCGATCAGATCGGCGTGTTCGGCGACCAGCTGCGCCGGATCGTGCCCTTTGACGTTGGCGAGGCTGACGCGGACAAGACGGTCCGCCTGCCCGATCAGGTCGCAGGCCGCGACCGCCATGCGGCGGTTGCCGGAGGCATAGGCCAGCGCGGTATGGAAGGCACGGTTGTAGGTGATGAATTCTTCGCGGTTGCCGACGAAGGTCCGGAACTCATCCAGCGCCGTCAGCACCTCGGCGGGCGCGTGTTCGATCGCCTCGGTGACGCAGGCCGGCTCGAGCGCCAGGCGAAACCGCAGCAGATCGCGCGCATCTCCCAGCGAAATCGGATTGACCCGGTAGCCCTGACGCGGCTGCACCGTCACCAGATGCTCGCGCTCCAGCCGCAGCAAGGCTTCGCGCACCGGCTGGCGACTGACCGCGTAACGCTCCGCAAGATCTTGCTCGCGCATATCATCACCCGGCGCAAAGCGACAGCTCAGGATATCATCGCGGAGTAAATCGTAGATATTGTCGCGCAAAAGCATGGATTTGTTCCAGTTGCCTTCCATTTTCTGACATACGTGAAATATCACGTCAACCAGAAACCGACTTGAAATTGATTGAAATCTCCGTATCACTGGATCCTGAGAGCGAACGAGTGAGGACTTTCGATGAACCAGTTTTTTGCCGACGGAACTGTAAACGCTGAGGTTTTGGGCGAAGGCCCGCCGCTGGTTCTGTTCCATTCGCTGCTGGCCGACCGCACCAGCTTCGACCGCATCGTGCCGACGCTCGCCTCGAGCTTCCGCCTCATCGTGCCGGAGCTGCCGGGATTCGGCGCCTCACGCCCGGTCGAGGGCGGTCTCGCCGCCGTCGCCGATCGCATGGCAGCTTTGGTGCGCGAAGCCGCGGCTGGCGAGGACGCCATCGTTCTCGGCAACGGCTATGGCGGCTTCGTCGCGCTGCAGATGGCGATCCGCCATCCCGGCATCGCCGCGCGGCTGGTGCTGGCCGACTGCGGCGCAGCCTTCACCGAACCCGGCCGCGAAGCGTTCCGCAACATGGCGAGCGCCGCGCGCGGCAAGGGATTGGCCGCCATCGCGCAGGTCGCGATGCGACGACTGTTTGCCCCGGAGTATCAGGAAGCGCATCCCGAACTGATGCGCGAGCGCGAAGCGGCGTTCCTGCGCACCGACGTCGACGTGTTCCACGCGGCCTGCACCGCGCTGGCCGGACTCGACCTGCGGCCGGAACTGTCAAAGGTGACGGTGCCCGTGCTGGTGATGGTCGGCGATCAGGACGAAGCGACGCCGCCGCCTATGTCGGAAGAGCTTCAGGCGTTGCTGCCCGACGCGCGCCTGCACGTGCTGAAGGGCTGCGCCCACGTACCGCCGTTGCAGGCTCCGGAAGCGTTTCTCGAAGCGATCGACAATTTTCTTATCGTAAGCGCCAAGACCCGCGCCGCCTGACGTTTAAATGACGGCCTAATCAGCTGACTTCTTGGCAGCTCGGTCGCGACGTCCCGGCGTGAACATGATGCCACGCCGGGGCCGCGGAAGGCGGCAGCTGCTTCGCTTGGAAACGCTTCCGTTCTATTTCGTCAGCGGGCAGCCGCTCTCTGCAGCGGTGGGATAGGCCTTGTCACCGGGCACCGTGGCGAGCTGCTTGTAGTAGTCCCAGGGCTTCTTCGATTCCGAAGGCTTCTTGACCTCGAACAGATAGAGGTCCTTCACCATGCGTCCGTTGGCGAGCACCTTGCCGCCCTGCGCGAAGGCGTCGTTCACCGGAAGTTCCTTCAGCTTCTTCACCACCGCGTCCGAATCCTTCGTGCCGGCGGCCTTCACCGCCTTCAGATACGACAACGTCGATGAATAGGTGCCGGCCTGGATCATGTTCGGCATCCGCTGCGTGCGCTTGAAGAAGCGGTCGGCGAACTCGCGCGATTTGTCGTCACGGTCCCAGTAGAAGGATTCCGTCAGAACCAGACCCTGCGCCGCCTGCAGGCCAAGGCCGTTCACTTCGGCCAGCGTGAGCAAGAGACCGGCCAGCTTCTGGCCGCCGGCCACGATGCCGAATTCGGACGCCTGCTTGACCGCATTGGTGGTGTCGAGGCCGGCATTGGCCAGGCCAATTACCTTGGCCTTGGAAGCCTGCGCCTGCAGCAGGAAGGATGAGAAGTCCGAAGAATTCAGCGGATGACGGACCGCACCGAGCACCTTGCCGCCCTTCGCCTTGACGATGTCGCCGGTGTCCTTTTCCAGCGAATAGCCGAAAGCGTAGTCAGCCGTCAGGAAGAACCAGGTATCGCCGCCGGCCTCGGTCAGCGCGCCGCCGGTACCGACGCCGAGCGCGTGGGTGTCGAACGACCAGTGAAAACCATAGGGCGTGCAGGCGTCGCCGGTAATGCGCGAGCTCGCCGCCCCCACCACGATATCGATCTTCTTTTGCTGCGCCGACAACTCCTGCACCGCCAGCGCCACCGAGGAGGTGGTGAGTTCGGTGATCATGTCGACGCCTTCAACGTCGTACCAGCGCCGCGCGATCGAGACGGCGAGATCGGGCTTGTTCTGGTGGTCGGCGGTGATCAGCTCGATCTTCTTGCCGAGCACCTCGCCGCCGAAGTCCTCGATCGCCATTTTGGCGGCTTCGAGTGAATACTTGCCGCCGTAGTCGGCATAGACGCCGGACTGGTCGTTGAGGATGCCGATCTTGACGCCCTGCGCCAGCGCAGGTGCAGCAATAAACAGACTGCACAAAGCGGCAGCCGACGACAAATGCCCGAATTTCATGAGGTAGCCTCCCGGTTTTTTAGTGTTGCCGGGAAGCTATTTTAGAACGTAGCGCAGGAACAGCTAATCTTTGGGATGAGTAGGGTTGCTGAAATAGACGCCCTGTGCGCAGCGTCGCCCCCGCCCTCGCGAGGACGACGCGGCACAGGCCGTCCGATCGTGAACGACTACATCGCCTTCAGTACCAGTCGGTGCAGCCGGGCCGCAAATGCCGCCGGGTCTTCCGGCAGTTCACCGTCGAGGATCTGCGCCTGCTCCAGCAGCAGGAACGACAAGTCCGCGGCAACGCCACCGGGCGCAGCGTCGGCGCCCGCGATCCTTGCCACCAGCGGATGGCGCAGGTTGATCTCAAGGATCGGCTTGGTGCCGGCGCCCCTGTTCTGCATCGCCAGCATGCGTTCCAGCTCGCGGTCCGGGCCGTGACCACCGGCCACGAGGCAGGAGGCGGAGGTCGTCAGCCGTGTCGAGGCCTTCACGTCGGAGACGCGGTCGCCGAGCGCGTCCTTGATGACGGCGATGGTCGCGGCCTCGTCGGTCTCCGGCTTGCTGTCGTCCTTGGCCTCTTCGTCGATGCGCGGCACCAGATCGAGATCGACCTCGCCCTGGCTCAGCGACTTCAGCGGCTTGCCCTCGAAATCGGTCGGCATCGAGGTCCAGAACGCATCGACGTGATCGGTCAGCAGCAGAACCTCGATGCCGCGCGACTTTGCCGCTTCCAGTTTCGGATTCGACTTCAGTCGATCAAGGCTGTCGCCCACGAGGTAGTAGATCTCGGTCTGGTTCGGCTTGAGATCGGCGACATACTGCTTCAGCGAACGCTTCTCACCAGTCGTGCTGGTGAAGCGCGACAGCGACAGCAGCTTCTCGCGGCGCTCGTAATCCTCATAGAGGCCTTCCTTGATCACCGGACCGAACGCATCCCAGATCCTGGCGAAGGCTTCCGGGTCCTTGTCGCTCATGCTCTCCATTTCGCCGACCACGCGGGTGGCGACGGCCTTGCGGATCTGCGCCAGCTGCGGATTGTTCTGCAGCATCTCGCGCGACAGGTTCAGCGGCAGATCCTCGGCATCGATGACGCCGCGGATGAAGCGCAGATAGGTCGGCAGCAGGTCGGCATCGTCGGTGATGAAGACGCGGCGGACATAGAGCTTGACCTTGCCCTTGCGGTTCGGCTCGAACAGGTCGAACGGCTTGGCCGAAGGCGCGAACAGCAGCACGGCGTAGGAATAGCGGCCCTCGGCGCGGTAATGCAGCGTCATCGCCGGCTCGTCCCAGGCATTGGCGATTGACTTGTAGGCTTGGGTGTAATCCTCCGGCGTCAGCTCGGACTTCGAGCGCTGCCACAGCGCGCTGGCGGAATTGATTTGGCGCGGCTCGGCGTCGCCATCCTTGAGCAGGATCGGGAACTGGATGTTGTCGGAATAGGCGCCGACGATGCGCTCGATCTCGTGAGCTTCGAGATACTTCTTGGCGTCCTCCTTGAGGTGCAGGTCGATCCGCGTTCCGGCCGGCACGCTCATGCCGTCTTCCAGCTGCGCGATCTCGAAGCCGGCGCCGCCCGACGAGGTCCAGGTAAAGGCGTCATGTTCGCCGGCACGACGGCTGGTAACGACGATCTTCTCGGCCACCATGAACGCCGCATAGAAGCCGACGCCGAACTGGCCGATTAGCCCTGCGCCGTCCTTGGCCTCGGTGAGCCGCGACAGGAACGACTTGGTGCCGGAGCGCGCGATGGTCCCGAGATTGTCGATCAGTTCCTGGCGGTCCATGCCGATGCCGGTGTCGATCACCGACAGGATGTTGGCTTCCTTGTCCGGCGCGATGGTGATGTTCGGCGAGGCACCTTCGGCGATCAATCCGGGATTGGCGATCGCCTCATAACGCAGCTTGTCGCAGGCGTCGGAGGCATTGGAGATCAACTCGCGCAGGAAAATATCGGTCTCGGAATAGACCGAGTGAACCATCAGGTTCAGCAATTCGGCGACCTCGGCCTGGAACGGCTGCGAGGTCGGCGCGGAGGTGGTCGTCGTGTCGGTCATGGGGTGCTCGTCTCAAGTCGCTGAACGGGAATTCCGGATATGGCAACGCGGCGGGAAACCGCAACATTTCATATAGATACCACAAGCGCGTGGCCGGATACCACGCGCCGCAAATAACCAGAACCACACCGCAACAACAACCTATATGCGCATCGTTCGATACAGACACGCGATCTGGTCATCATCAATATCTTCGGGCCGAACATGGATGGCTTTGCATCGGTGCGGCTGTTCCACCAGAGCGCCCCCGGCGTGCCGCTCATCGCGATCTCTGGCTACGCCTTTGCGGAAAGCCAGTCGCCGGCTCCGGACTTCCTGCGGATGGCGTTGGCGCTGGGCGCCAGGCGCCGCCTGCGCAAGCCGTTCAAGCCAAGGACCCTTCTGGCGGCGATCGACGAATGTCTGAAGGAGAAACGGCCGCATGACGAAAATACGGGCAGCCATTGAGGCCGCCCACGGTGCGATCCGTCGCAGTTCGCCACGCGGAAATTAAGTTTCTGTTAGCTATAATCGGCGACAACGGCACCGGTATCCGGTGACGCATCAGGGCGCGCTGCTCCCGATCGATCAAACACCAATTTTGCAAAGGACGCGGGATCGCCATGGCGATGGAACGCAACAGCCACCTCGCTCGCGCAATTCCGCCAGCCGACCCCGCCGACGATGGTTCCGACATCTCCGCGCTGATTGCGCGGCTGACCGCCGAGGTCAACCAGATCGCCTGCGAGAAGACCCGGTCGATCCAGAACATCACCAACCAGATGAAGATGCTGGCGCTGAACGCGCTGATCGAAAGTTCGCGCGCCGGCGTGCAAGGCGCAGGCTTCGCGGTGGTGGCGCAGGAAGTGCGCAATGTCGGCCAGCAGGTCGAAACCATCGCCCGCGAGCTCGAAACCCAGCTCACCGCTCGCACCGGCAGCCTGATGTCGTCGATCGACAACATGACGGAGCGTTCGCGCGGCGAGCGCATGGTCGACCTTTCGCTGAACGCCATCGAGCTGATCGACCGCAATCTCTATGAGCGGACCTGCGACGTGCGCTGGTGGGCTACCGATTCCGCCGTCGTCGATGGCGCGGCTTCGCCCAACGACATCACCGCCGCGCATGTGTCGGAGCGCCTCGCGGTGATCCTCGGCGCCTACACCGTCTATCTCGATCTGTGGCTGTGCGACCTCGACGGCAACGTGCTGGCCGGCGGCCGCGGCGATCGTTTCAAGGTCAAGGGTGCGAACGTCGCCGGCACCAGCTGGTTTCGCGCTGCGCGCGAATTGCGTTCCGGCGACGGCTACACCGCCCACGACGTGGAGCGGCAGCCGTTGCTCGGCAACGCCCAGGTCGCCACCTATTGCGCCAGCGTCCGCGAGGGCGGCAAAGCCAACGGCCGCGCCATCGGCGTGCTGGCCGTCCATTTCGACTGGGAGACGCAGGCCCGCGCCATCGTCGAGGGCGTTCGCGTCGACGATGACAAGACGCGCGTGCTGCTGGTCGATTCAAATCTTCGCGTCATCGCCGCGTCCGATGGCCAAGGGCTGCTCAGCGAAAAGCTGCCTATCGCGCTGAACGGCCGGCGCAGCGGATTCTATCATGACCGCTCCGGTACCCTGATCGCGTTCCACGCCACGCCGGGCTACGAGACCTACAAAGGCCTCGGCTGGTACGGCGTGATCATGCGCTCGGGCAAGTAGAGGCAAGGCTCGCACGGCGGGCCAACCTGCGAAGCAAGCACGTTCAGCCTCTCAGCCAGCGCCAGAATTTTTGCACGACGCCGGGCGAAGGCAGATTCGGGTACGCTGTCGCAGGACCGTCGCGCAACGCGACCCCATCGGCCCGGGCTTCCAATGCCAGCGGCCCGACCTGCGCCAGAAATGCCTGTTCGTGGCTGCGGCTTAGCCGCGCCAGCGCGGCATCGAGCGGCAGCCATTCCACGGCGCTGATGTCCTTCATCAGCGGACGGCTAGGCTCGGCGGCGGCTTCCATCCGCCAGTAATGCACGATCTTGATGCGAACGCCGACTTCATAGGCCAGCGTACCCAGGAACTCGCCTACCAAAGCGTCGTGGCCGGTCTCTTCCAGCACCTCGCGTTGCGCTGCGGCGCGCGGCGTCTCGCCAGCATCGAGCTTGCCTTTCGGCAGCACCCAGTCGCCGCGCTTACGCAGGCACACTATTGCGAACAGCGGCGGTTCACCCTGCTGCACCACGATGCCCCCCGCAGCTGAAATGACATCACGGGGGATGGCTGGAATCTTCTCGACCATCGCGGAGATATAGCGAACATCCGGCCGGATTCGGAAGATTTTCCCCGATCCGGCCGGCTTATTTCATTTCGCCGTTGCGGCCCGCAACTCGTCGGCGCTCGCCGGCCTGAGGCCGACGGCCTCGATGGCACGCCGCGTCGCCGCCACGAGATCCTCGTTGCCCTGTGCGCGGGAGCCGTCCGGCAGGGACTCGTTGTTCTCGAAGCCGACCCGGATATGGCCGCCGAGCAACGCGCCGGCGGTGACGCAAGCGGTCTCCTGCGCGCCAAAGGCGCAAAGGCTCCAGTGCTCGAACGACGGCGCAGTCGAATCGATGAACGGCAGCAGGTCGGCCGGCGCGGAGGTCTGTCCCACGGTGTAGCGGCCGAGCACGTACAGCACCGGCAGATGCGCGAAGGGAATCAGACCGCGTTTGCGAAACTCGGCGAGGCGCACGGCCTCCTCGACCTCATACAGAATGATCTGCGGCGTCACCGACTCCGCCTTCATCCAGCCGAGCAGCTCAGCGAAGGCGGTCTCCTCGGAGGAGTCCGGCACCAGTTCGCGCAGCGCCAGCGAAACGGCTTCAGGACGAACGGCACGGACCACCGCGCGCTGTTCGGCGGGGCTGTATTTGCCGAGCGCCTCGCTGGTGATCTGGATCACCAGATCATTGCCGACCGCGCCGCGGATGGCAGCGGTGGCAGCCAGGTAGGCATCGGCATCGAGCAGATGCAGGCCGTCGGCAGTGCGGACATGGGCGTGGATCATCGACGCACCGGCGTCGCGGCAGCGGGCGGCGGTGACGGCCAGTTCCGCCGGCGTCAGCGGCACGGCGGGATGATCGGCCTTGACCTTGCGGCCGCCGTTAGGGGCGACCGCAATTGCTGTGGGGATCATCAATTTCAGCCGATCGCGGCGATGACGGCGATCTCGACCTTGATCGAGGGATCAGCGAGGCGAGCTTCGACGCAAGCGCGGGCGGGCGTTGCATCGGCCGGCACCCACGCGTCCCACACGGTGTTGAACTTGGCGAAATCGCCCATGCTCGGCAGCCACACGGTGACCGACAGCATCTTGGTCTTGTCGGTGCCGGCGTCCTTGAGCAGCGCGTCGATCTTGGCCAGCACTTCGGTGGTCTGGGCCTCGACATTGCCGGTGTAGTCGTTCGGCACCTGGCCGGCGAGATAGACGGTGTTGCCGTGGATGGTGGCCTGGCTGAGACGCTTGCCGGGGATGAGACGCTTGATCATGGGAGAATCTTTCGTTCGGAAGGCGATGGAAACGGGCGCGACCTTCTCCGCTCGGGCCACCGTCGTCAAGCCGCTGGAACCCGCCTCAAAGCCCACCGTCGCGCCCTGTGGTTTCGCGCGCTTGCCAGATCAGCGCCGGCGCGCGACGGCCACGCCGACCAGGAAGGCCACGAGCAGCGCGCCGAGCGGCGCATCACGGGTCAATCTCGCGACGGTATCGAGCGGCTTGCCGGGGCGACGGGCGTCGTCGACGACCTCCGTCAATTTATCGACCGCGGCGCAGAACATGTCGCTGACCATGGCGACCGTCTCGCTGGCGCTGCTTGCGCTGGCTGTGGCGCTGCGCTCGTTGAATCCGGGTTTGGCGTCGGTAAAGGTGTTGTCGGTCATCGCGGGCCTCTCGGGTTGATGCTGCCCATCAATCTACCGCAAGCGCGTCGGTTCCGCTGGCTATTCCGCCATCCGGCTGCGGCGGGCGGCCTTGCCGAATTCGACGATTGCGGCTGGCGCAGGAAGGCGCAGGCGGCGGCCGTGCTGCAGATAAAGAAAGGCGACGCGGGTCGGATCGGACAGGTTCCAGACTTCCAGCGCGGTGCGATGGCCGAGCAACCTTACCGGCGGATTATGCGCGATGACGTGGACCATGACCGTCCATTTCGGCTTGCTGCCGGCCTTGCGGGGCCGCGGCGCAGACTTCGACAGCACGTTTTCGTTGGCCGCGTGCCAACGCTGGCGGCCACCTCGGCGGCGGCCCAGAAGCCATGAAAACATGCGCAGGATGAGGGACATAGCAAACTTCAACGATCTGTTGGGGCTGCGCGCACCAGACTTTCGAGGCGGCCTCGGCATCAGCTGATTAACGCAGTCTACACCGATTTTGCTGGGGATGCGACCGCGCGATGACACGCCGTCTGTTATACCGGGCCGACGAATCAGGGATCGACCTGCCGCATGACCGTCAATACCGCCCGTACCCGTGAGTCCGACATCGAACCGAACGCGCTTTCCGTCCTGAATTCGGTGTTCGGCCTGCCCGGGTTTCGCGGCGCGCAGGAAGAGATCGTCCGCCACGTCACATCGGGCGGCAACTGTCTGGTCTTGATGCCGACCGGCGGCGGCAAGTCGATGTGCTACCAACTGCCATCGCTGCTCCGCAAAGGCTGCGGCATCGTGGTGTCACCGCTGATCGCGCTAATGCGCGACCAGGTCGCGGGTCTGCTGGAAGCCGGCGTCAAGGCCGCCGTGCTGAACTCCACCCTCTCCTGGGACGAGGCAAACGAGGTCGAGCAGCGCCTCCTGGCCGGCGATCTCGATCTGCTCTATGTCGCGCCCGAGCGGCTGCTGACGCCGCGCTGCCTAGCGATGCTCGGCCGTGCCCGGATCGCATTGTTTGCGATCGACGAGGCACATTGCGTATCACAATGGGGCCATGACTTCCGCCCGGAATATATCGGCCTCTCGGTGATCGCCGAACGCTTCCCCAACGTGCCGCGGATCGCGCTGACCGCCACTGCCGATGATCTCACCCGGCAGGAGATCGTGCAACGGCTGGGGCTGGCGGATGCACGGAGCTTCGTCGCCTCGTTCGACCGGCCGAACATCAAATACGAGATCGTCGACAAGACCAGCGCGCAGAGGCAATTGCTTTCCTTCATCGCCGAGCGCCATGCGGGCGAAGCCGGCATCGTCTATTGCCTGTCGCGCGCCAAGGTCGAGGACACCGCTAACGCGCTGAACAGAGCCGGCGTACTGGCGCTGCCCTATCACGCCGGGCTCGACGCCAATGTTCGCGCGCACAACCAGGACCGCTTCATCAATGAGGACGGTGTGGTGATCGTCGCCACCGTCGCCTTCGGCATGGGCATCGACAAGCCCGACGTGCGCTTCGTCTGCCATCTCGATTTGCCGAAGAGCATCGAGGCCTACTACCAGGAGACCGGACGTGCCGGCCGCGACGGCAAGCCGTCAAATGCCTGGATGGCCTATGGCCTGTCGGACATCGTGCAGCAGCGTCGCATGATCGACGAATCCACCGGCGCGGAAGCGTTCAAGCGGGTCTCGGTCGGCAAGCTCGACGCGCTGGTCAGCCTCGCCGAGACCGTGCACTGCCGGCGCACCCGGTTGCTCGGCTATTTCGGCGAGGAAGTCACCGGCGATACGTCATGCGGTAATTGCGACAACTGCCTGTCGCCGCCGAAGGTGTGGAACGGCAGCGTCGCCTCGCAAAAATTCCTGTCCTGCGCCTATCGCACCGGACAACGCTTCGGCGCGATGCATTTGATCGATGTGCTGATCGGACGTCTTACCGACAAGATCAAGCAGTTCGGCCACGACCAGCTCTCGGTGTTCGGCATCGGCGCCGAACTCAGCGAGAAGCAGTGGCGCGCGGTGACGCGGCAACTGGTGGCGATGGGCTATCTCTATGCGGACGGCGAAGCCTATGGCGCGCTGAAGCTGACCGAGACCGCGCGCGGCGTGCTGAAGGGCGAAACCGAGGTGATGATGCGCGAGGAGACCGGCGGCACCGGCCGCGCGCCGCGCGCCAAATCGCGCCGCGGCGAACTCGCAGCCCCGCGCAACGACAGCGGCGATCCGGACCTGCTGGCGGTGCTGCGCGCCTGGCGCTCCGAAGAGGCGAAGAAGCGTAACGTGCCGGCCTATGTCGTGCTGCACGACGCCACGATGGACGGCATCGCCACCGCGCGCCCGACCTCATTGGCGCAGCTGCGCGGCATCCCGGGCATCGGCGACAAGAAGCTCGAACACTATGGCGACGACATCATCGCACTGGTGAAGGCGGCGGGCGCATAGCCATCGGCCGCGACGGGGCCACCGCGCCCCGCAACAGGCTGCGGCGCAGCAGCATTTGGGCAGGCGCCTCGAAATAGCGATAGGTGAGATAAGACAGCGCCAGCGTCGCGGCCATGAACGCCACGAAAAACCACGTCTCGTAAAGTGGAATTTTGCTGCCGAACATCGCGCATCCCGAAGCGATCAGAAGCTGAAGCGGGAAATGCAGCAGATAGCTCGAATAGGTCATGTTTCCGGCCGCTTCCAGCCACCGCTGAACTGGCGCGGCAAGCGTGATCTTGCAAGACAGGCAAAACAAAACCAATGGCGTGCAGGCCATGCAGAACAGCCAGTCAATGCTCTGGGGACTCGGGCTGAATAGCCAGATCAATACCGGGACAGCGGCCGCGGCGATCCACCCGGCACTCTCGATCGCACGGGGAAATTTCGCAGAAGCCAATGATCGTCGGGCGATCGCCGCAAGGCCACCGGCATAAAAGAACGATAGGCAGAGGAAGAACTGCCCCTCCATATTCAGGCAGGCCAGAATAACCACGATATTCATCAGCGCCGATCGCGTCACAAATCGCAACAGCACAAAGAACGTGACGTAGACCAGCACTTCGACGGAGATCGACCAGATCGGGCCGTTGAAACTGTCGCCGGATTCAAGGCCCCATTTGCTGGCCATGAAGAATTGCAGCAGGAAGTGCTGAATATCGTTGTTCTGATAGATGAAGAAGTATCCGTGCTGGCGGAAATAGATCGCCTGCAGCAGCGCGACGAGGATCAACGTCACGACATGCAACGGATACAGCCGCGACAGCCGGAACACGAAGAATGTCCAGCCGGGCATTGCGCGCTCGAAAACAACGTCGCGATATCGCCAGAAGAAAATGAACCCGCTGACGCACCAGAACACCCAGACACCGTATTTGCCGGCTTCGTAAAACGGCCGCAGCAAACCGTACAACGGCAGTTGATCCGTCACGAGATCGACCGGCGTGCCGGCGATGTAGGAAAAATGTTGGTAATGCCAGACCAGCACGGCAACCGCCGCGATGAAACGAACCAGCTCCAGCCCTAGCAGCTTGTTGGGCGGGGTCGACGGTATCGTTTGTGTCCGCTGCGGGATGATCGTTTCAGCCACAGACCGCCCCTGCTGCCTGCATGACGGCCTGATCCCACGCCTGATAGCCGTTCGCGTTCAAATGCACGCCATCGACCGTGTAAGGTGCCGGCATCGCCGGCAAAGCGACGAAGGTCGCGCCATGCTTCGCCGCCACGTCGCGCAGGATGTTGTTGTAGTTCTTGACGGTCTGCGTCAGCTCGTCGCGCAATTTGACGGTCATGCGCCCCTGCGCTTCGACCGGCGCGATCTCCAGCACGGCAAGCCGCGGCGTCGATGAAGACAGCCGGTCCAGCAACGCGCCGTAGCGAGTGGCAAACTCGTCCTTGCCTTGCGTAGCCGGCGACATGGCGTCGTTGACGCCCAGCGACACCACGATCATGGCAGCGCGTTTGCCGTCGAGTGCAGCCGCCAGCCATCCGCCAAGGTCGCTGGCTGTGGAAGCACCATTCAGGCCGGCATTCACGATCGCGCGCCCGCAGATCGACCGCGACAAGGTAGAGGCCTCAACGATGCTGTCGCCAAGGACAATGACGGGATCGCTGTACCTGTTCAGGGTCTGGTACACAGTGAACTGGCGCGCTTCCCGGTGCAGGTCAGGCGTCTGATTCTTCGTTGCCGAAATCCAAACGGCAGCCGACGCGCACGCCACAACGACGACAAGGCTGACCAGCTTCCAGTTCACCTGCGCCCTCATGGGTCGTCGCCTCTAAGGGCGCGGGCGGGAACAGGATGCCGCCGTCCGCCGCGGAAATCCGCAGCAGCGCCAGCTTCAACAACAGCACAAAAATCTTTCCAACTGCTTCGCCGGTCCGCAGAAAGGGCCGCAGATCCGGCAGGCGTTAACGACTGGGTAACCATGACGCGAACGCCCAGTTACTTCGCCTCCAGCCTCTTCAAGATCCGGTCCGCTTCCACGCGCCAGTCGGCGCTGCGCGCGAAGCCCGGCGTGCCTTTTGCCCCGAACAGCCCGTCATCGGCGAGATCCGCGACCCATGCCTGACGTTCGGCGGTGCCGGACGCGGACCACGGCGTCAGGCCGGTGTCACGCACGGTCTCGGCGACCTCGCGGACTTCCTCGCTGCGGCGACGGCCGTGTTCGATGACGCGCTGGAAGAAATAGGCGCCCTGCTTCTCCCAGTCGATGCTCGGAAAGGTCTCGGTCAACGAGGCCAGCAAGGCATCCTCGACGCCGTAGGCGCGCGCAGTGGTGAAGCTCTCGATCACCATCGCTTCCATGCCCTTGATCATGATGCTGCGGCACATCTTGGTGGCCGAAGCGGTGCCGAGTTCAGCGCTCGCCACTTTGGCGTCGAAGCCGAGCGCCGCGAGCCGCGGCGCCAGTTCGGCAGCCCCCGCGCCGCCGAGCAGCAAGGGCACCTTGATGCGATAGGGCGGGATCGAGGTCATCACCGCGCCTTCGACATAGCGACCACCCGCGCCGTCGATCAAGGCTGCGGCACGCTGCTTGGCGCGCGGCGAGGCGGAGTTGAAATCGAGAAACCACGTGCCCGGCCGGATCGCCGGCGCGCAGGCCTGCGCCACCGGCACGGCCTGGCTGGCGGTCACCGCCGAAATGACGAAATCGGCTTTCGACACGAGGTCCGCGTGGGAAGCGGCCAGCCCGACACCATAAGCCGCGGCATGATCCCGCAATGCTGCGGCATGATCCCCGTCGAGCTTGAGGTCATAGGCGCTGACGGGCACGTTCTGCGCGCGCAGATCCTCGGCGAGGATACGGCCGACCTCGCCATAACCGACGATGCCGACATGCCATTGGTTCGATTGCGTCATGGATATTCTTCCCAAAGCGTTTTCGAGCGAAGTGTCTTCCAGTTCGCGCCAATAAAAAGCGTCAGACAAGAAGCCCGAGCCTTCGCTCTACTGGATCTTGATATTGGCCTCTTTGAGCACCGGCCCCCATTTGGCGGCTTCGGCGCGCATGTAGGCGTCGAATTCCTGCGGCGAGTTGCCGACCGGCACCGCGCCGATCTTGTCCAGCGCGGTCACCACCGCGGGGTCCTTCAGCGCCGTCACCAGATCGGCATTGATCTTCGCCACCACGTCAGGCGCCATGCCCGCGGGTCCGAGAAATCCCCACCACACCGCGGTGTCGTATCCGGCGACGCCGGATTCCGCCACCGTCGGCACGTCGGGCATCGTCTTCGCGCGCGTCGCCGTGGTCACCGCAATTGCGCGCACCGCGCCGCCATCGATCTGGCCGATGACCTCGGGCAGCGGGTTGATGCTCATCGGGATATCGCCAGACATCACCGCGGTCAGCGCCGGTGCGCCGCCCTTGAACGGGATCGAGACAATCTTGACGCCGGCCATGTGGTTGAGCAGTTCGCCGGCCAGATGCGCCGAGGTGCCGTTGCCGGACATGCCGTAGGACAGGAAATCGGGCTTCGCCTTGGCCTGCGCCAGCAGCTCCTGCAGGTTCTTGGCCGGATTATCCTTCGACACCACGATGGCGAGCGGCGAATAGGCGACTTCGCTGATCGCGGTGAAATCCTTGAAGGTGTCGTAGGGCAGGCTCGGATAGAAGAACTGGTTCAGCGGATGGCCTGACGCAACCAGGATCAGCGTGTAGCCGTCGGGAGCAGCCTGGGTCAGCGCCTTCGAGGCGATGGTGCCGCCGGCGCCCGCGCGATTCTCGACGATCGGTGCCTGCCCCCAGCTCTTCGACAGCGCCTGACCGATGGTCCGCGCCAGAACATCGACGGCGCCGCCGGGCGCGTAAGGCACGAAGAACGTGACCTGCTTTTTCGGCCAGTCCGCCGTCTGCGCCTGCGCCGGCAAGACCGCGAGGGACAGCGCGGCGCTCGCCGCCAGAATACCGATGCGTTGGATCAGGCTCGCCATAGATACGTTCTCCCAGAATGCCGGTCACTCGCTGCACTGGCGACCGTGTGGTGGCTTGTAAACAAAACTCGCCAAAGCTGGAAATACCTGGGATGGCGAAGACTATTTCGCGGTGCTCGCGGCGCGCAATCCCGCGCGCGCAATCGCGGCATCGACCAGCCCCTGCGCCTTGGCCTGTTCGGTGAACTCGCGGATGAAGCCCAAGCCCTGCTCACGTCCCTTCGGGATGGCGATGGCATGGCGCTCCACGCCCCACTGGCCATCGAGCACGGTGGCGCCGGGCAGCTTTTCGGCCATCTCGAACAAGGTCGCCTTGTTGGTGGCGAAAACGTCGAGCTGGCCGGCGGCCATCATGCCGGCCACGAGGTTGATATTGGCGACGCGGACCACTGTGGCCTGTTTCAGGTCGCGCGACAGGACCGCGTCCGATGAACTGCCTTCGGTCACGCCGACGCGGCGGCCGGCGGCATCGACATCGGCCAGCGCGGCGACGGGAGAGCCCGGCGGCAGCAGATAGCCGAGTTCGCTTTCCAGATAGGGCGGGCCGAAGTCCATTACCTTGGCGCGCGCCGCCGAGGCATTGGTGAAAGCAGCATCGACAGCGCCGGTCTTGACGGCCTCCAGCACCTCGGCGTTTCTGCTGAAAACCACCGGCTCGTAGGGTACGCCCAGCCGCGCCGCGAGCGCCTGGCCGAGGTCATAACCAACGCCGCGCGGGCCCGCTTTGGCGTCGGGCAGGATCGAGGTCGGCGTTCCCGGATACAGCCCGACCCGGAGCTTGCCGCTGGGCGCCAGGATATCGCGTGGCGCGGGCTCGGCGGCCACGGCGACAGCCCCTGTCGCCAGCAACATCGCCGCCAGTACCCACGCCAGGGAGCGGCGACAAAGGTCGGTCATGGCGTTTCTCCCTCGATTTCGGCTTGTAGCTATATACCGTCTGCCGGCCCTTACTAGGCCGATGCAACCATCCGGCAAACCCGACGAAACAAATCGATCGACCGACGAAACACGTTTGTTTCGTCGCGCCATCGGCCGGAAACCGGCGACTTCTATCCGTACGGCCATAGACGCCGCGCAGACGGCAGGAGGCCGCCATGAACCATTCGCTTCACAGTGCAGACAGGTCCACGCATCTCAAGATCGTCACGATGGCCCTGGTGGCCGGTATCGCCCTCGCCGGTTTTGGCGTCGCCGCCCGCAGCGGCGGACAGGACGGCGCCAGCCAGACCGCCAAGGTGATCAAGGCCGGCAAGCCGGTGATGATCACCGTCTCGGGCGATTCCGCCTTCCGCTAAGGGCTATTTCCTCGACCTGCCCGCGCCGCCGATCCCCGGATGGATCGCGAGCGACGCGCCGGCCAGGCCACCGGCCTCATAAGCGGTCATCGACACCATGCGGCGACCGCCGCGCGCGGTCTTCAGGTTCATATCCAGCTTTGCGAATTCCGCCTCGACCACCGACGCCTTGACCGCGACCAGCGCGCGGCCGGAGGTCTGGCCGACATGGTCACGCTCTGCTTTCATCGCCAGCAGCTTGTCGGCGATCGACGCCACCATGCCCAGCGAGAACGACGAATTCGCCAGATGCCGTTCGTTGTGGCGGAATTTCTGGTATTCGCGCGAAGTCTTGAAGCGGCCGGCCTCGCTGCGCACCGCGGTATCGACCAACTCGGTCAGGTAGTGCGCGACCTCGATGTCGGAGCGCAGGCCGAAGAACACATAGCGGCTTTCGCCGACCTCATTCTTCTCGCGCCACACCCGGCGATCGCAGAAATGCGCGATGGCGCCGATGCAGTCGTCGAGCGGGATGCGCTTCTTGCGGAAGGTCTCGAAGCTGCGCCGCTCGCAGGTAGCTTCGCGGATCTCGACATCGGTCAACGACAGGTCGTAGCGGTCGAGCAATTCGGCGACCTTGGCGGCGGCCGACAGCGCCTCATCCTCGGTACAGCCATTGTCGATGGTCTTGGCGCGCAGCGCCTGAATCCGCGCCTTCAGCTTGTCGAGCGCGGTGGGGTCGGAATGTGCGTCCACGGAGAGAGCCTCTACTTGCCGCCTCGAATGCCGGAACTCTCCGGCATCAGGATTGCGGCAGCATTAGCGGCTGAATCGCCATCCGCCAACAAAAGGTACTGGCCGCGCTCAAGCGTCGCGGGGCTCGCGACGACGACGGCGCGTTTCGGGCATATGCCCATGCAGCCCGTCAGCACGATGCGCGGCGGTTTCATGGCGCGCCCGGCGCCGAGCCGCCTGGCTTCGGATTTCAAGCCGCGCCGCAGTGCTTTGCCGTCGTCAATGCGACCGAGGCATTTCTTGTAGACGAAGATCGGCGGGGAGCGGCGCGGCTGGATGGTGACGACAGAAGGTTTCGGCATGGCCGGCATATAGGAATGCCCGCCGCGCGCGGTAGGGCGCGGCATGGGGGAACCCGGCCGCCTCAGTGGCCGGAACTAAGCCCCAAGCCTGCATAGATGCGGCGCGCATAGACGCCGAAGGCGTCGGTAGTCTTTATGTCCAGCGTACGCGTCGCCGGCAGATCGATCGGGAAATACTCGGCCATCCGCGCCGGGCCAGAGGTCAGCACCGCGCAATGCGAGGCGAGGAACACCGCCTCCTGGATGCTGTGGGTGACGAACAGGATCGTCTTGCCGCTTTCGCGCCAGATCCGCAGCATTTCGAGGTTCATTTGCTCGCGCGTCAGGGCGTCGAGCGCGCCAAAGGGCTCGTCCATCAGGATCAGCTTGGGATCGTGGATGAACGCGCGCGCGATCGCCGTGCGTTGCTGCATGCCGCCGGAAAGCTGCTGCGGGTATTTGTCTTCATGGCCTTTGAGGCCGACGAGATTGAGCAGATCGCGGGCGCGCGAACGCGCCGCCTTCATCGGCAAGCCGACGATCTCGGCCGGTAACAGCACGTTGTCGAGTATGGTGCGCCACTTCAGCAGCAGTGCCTGCTGGAACACCATACCGATGTCGCGGGCGGGATCGAACGGTGTGGTCGCATTGCCGATCTGGATGGTGCCGCCATCGGCGCTGTGCAGGCCGGCGAGAATCTTCAGCACCGTGGTCTTGCCGCAGCCGCTTGGTCCGACCAGTGACACCAACTCGCCCTCCTGCACGTCCATCGTCACGTCGGAGACAGCGAGGAATTCCTTGCCCTGCGAGCGGTAGACCTTGCGGACGTTGCGCAGGCGGATGAAGGGCTCGCGCTCGGTCATCAGGACAGCCACTTCTGCAGGTTCGCGGCGACAAAATCGTCGTCGCTGAGATCAGCATGTTCGCGGCAGACGCGGTCGATCTCCTGCATCTGGCCGGGGCCGAGGCTCTCAGCTGGATCGAGGCACCAGATGCCTTTCAGCAGCCCCTGCCGCCGCAGGATCTCGTGGCAGCCGGCGATGCAGCCGTGGAAATCGTTGGCGACGTCGAAGAACGCGCTGTTGCAATCGGTAACGCGGGCATCGAGCGCCAGGAGGTCGGCGGGGAGAACGCCCTTGCCGCGCGCGGCCTTGCACATCTCGAACTGTTTGACGGCACTCGACGTCCATACCGACCAGTGGCCGAGCAGGCCGCCGCGAATATTGACGCGCGTGGTGACGCCGCCGTCGCGCAGGTCGAAGGGCAGCGTGAGGTCGAGCAGGATGTGATCATCGTTGCCGGTATAGAGCGTGACGCGGTCCAGCGCGCCGGCGGCAAGTACACCGCGCAGCACATCGAGCGTGCGGTAGCGGTTGAACGGTGCCATCTTGATGGCGATGACATTGTCGATCGCGGCGAAACGACGCCAGAAATTCGAGCTCAGCAGCAGTCCGCCGACCGCGGGCTGCAGATAGAAGCCGATCAGCGGGATCTCACGGGCAACCGCCTCGCAATGCGCGATGATGTCATCTTCGGAGGCGGATTTCATCGCGGCGAGGCTGAGCAGGCCGGCGTGATACCCGATCCCGCGCGCGGTTTGCGCTTCGGCGACGGCCTGCGCCGTCGGTCCTGCCAGACCCGCCACCAGAGCCATGGGCTGCGAGGTCCAGGCGGCCGCGGTTTCGGCGGCGAGTTCGAGCACCGGACGGTACAGCCCGACCTCGCGGATCGCGAATTGCGTGGTGTGGACGCCGACCGCCAGCCCGCCGACACCAGAGTCGACGTAATAGCGCGTCAGCGCGCGCTGATGCGTAGTGTCGAGTTGTCCGGCCGCATCGATCGCCAGCGGATGCGCCGGGATCACCGTGCCCTCGGCGATCAGGCGCCGGACGTCCGAATTCATCTCACTGTGATGCATGGCGCTATCCATATTCCGGGCCGGCGCCGGCGAAAGCCAACTCCGGTCCTGTGGCATTGATCAGGCCGAACCGCATGCGCTGGAACGGACGTTCATTGGACCATCCGGCCGCGGCGAGTTCGTCGATCAACTCGCTGCGAGCGTTGTTCAGATCGAGCAGAAACGGGCCGGTTTCGGATTGCACGATCGCCGCCAGCAGCCGCGCCGCCGATGACGCATCGTCCGCCATCAGCGGTCCGATATGGCGGGCTGTACGACCGTCACGGATCAGCGCGATTGCGCCGTCTTGCGCAACGATGCATGAGCCCGGACGGCCAGATAATTCCAGCAGCAAGGCGCTGCGGTCAAAACCCATCGCTCGAAAGTCTCGCCGCAGAAGCTCACTTATGTCGCCCGCCGGCAACGCCGCCTGCATTGCGCCGCCGCCTGCAAACCGCATCCGCTGAGAGCAGCCCGCCGGCGTAAAGCCGAGCGCGCCGTAGACCGTTGCCCCCGCAGGCGTCGCATCGAGCCAGGCGGTGCGTTTCTGCCGCGTTGCTTCGTTTATACAGGCGTCAACCAACCGGGTCGCGAGACCGCGGCGCTGCCGACTGGCCGTGACGAGCACCATGCTGATCCATGCATTGCCCTCCGCAAAAGGCAGCAGCGCCGCCGTAGCGATCAGGCCGATATCGCGTTCGACAATGCCAAACACGATGCCGCGCGTGAGGAAGAACCGCCAATCGGCTTCGTTCTGATTCCAGTGCGCCTCGGTCGACAGCGCAAGGCCGGCCGGCGCATCGCCGATCGACAGCCGGATGATCGCAGGCCCGTCAGTATCGTCCATCGCGGACCTCGTATTTGGTCGGCTTGCCCAGGCTCGGCATCGAGCGCGCCACCCAGTCCGTGGTCCATGCGATCATCTGGTCGACATCGACGATCGGCAGGCCAAACAGGCTGGTCGCCAGCGACACGTCGGTGAGCCAGGCGGTTGGCTGCTCGGTACCGGTGATGATGGGCGAGCGGCCCAGTCGCGCACCGATTTTCGCGGCGAGATCGCGCACCGCAAGTATCTCGTGGCCGCTGACATTGATCGGCGTGGTCGGTGTGTCGCAATGCGCGAGGCAGCGCAACGCCTGCGCCGCGGCATCGCCCTGCCAGATGAAATTGACATGGCCGAGACTGACGTCGATCGGCTTGTCCTGCATGATCTTCATCGCGATATCGTGCAGCACGCCGTAGCGCATATCGATGGCGTAGTTCAGCCGGAACAAACGGCCGGGCGTATCGAACTTGCGCGAAAAATACTCGAACATCCGCTCACGGCCGACGCAGGACTGGGCGTATTCGCCGGGCGGATCGGGCTGCACGCTCTCATCCGCGCCTTTGCCCGTCACTGGCACGAAGGGATAGACGCACCCCGTCGAGAAGGCGACGATCCGGCTCTCCGGAAACGCCTGCGCGATCAGGGCCGGCACGTGCGCGTTCATCGCCCAGGTCAGGGACAGGTCGCCTTCGGCGCCGAACTTGCGGCCGGCCATGAAAATGATGTTCGGCGATTTCGGCAACGCCTTGATGGCCTCCTCGTCGAGCAGGTCGCAGCTGATCGTCTCGATGCCGCGCGCCTCGAGCCAGGCTTTCGCCTCGGGATCGCTGAAGCGCGCGACGCCGATGACACGGCGATCCGGCTGCGCCGCCTTGGCGAGACCGGCCAGCGTTGGGCCCATCTTGCCGGCGACGCCGAGGATCATGATGTCGCCATCGAGACCGGCGAGATCGTCGATCAGCGCCTGGCTCGGCCGGCACAACAGGTCATCGAGCGCGGCGATATCGGGAATGGTGTCCGGCAGAGTGTCTCGGGTGAGCAGCATGTCTTGTCCCTGAAATTATTGTTGCAGCCGGACATCGCGCACCACGAACATCCGTTCGAGGGCGAGCACCAGACCATAGAGGGCGACGCCGAGCAGCGTCAGCAGCACCACCGCCATCAGCATCGCCGGCGTATCGAGCGACGACTGCACCTGGATCATCAGGTAGCCAAGGCCGCGCTCGGAGGCGATGAATTCGCCGACCACGGCGCCGGCCACGGCCAGCACCGCACCGACCTTCATGCCGGAAAACACATAAGGCAGCGCGCCCGGTAGCTGGATCTTGCGAAACAGCGTCCACCGCGAGCCGCGCAACGACTTGACGAGATCGAGCAGGTCCGGCTCGACCTCATTGAGACCGCGCGCCGTGGTCAGCAGGATCGGGAAGAAGCAAATGGAGAAGGCGATCAGGATATTGGGGAAGATGCCGTAGCTGAACCAGACGATGAACAGCGGCCCCAGAGCGACCTTCGGGATCATGTTGAGCGTGACGAACAGCGGCAACAGCGCCAGACTGAGCAGTGGCGACCAGCAGAACAGCACCGCCATGCCGACGCCGACCAGCGCGCCGAGCGCGAAGCCGCCGAGAATTTCGACCGCCGTGACCGCGGTGTTGGACAGCCAGGCATAGTTCGATTGCGCCAGCGTCTTCACCACCGCCAGCGGCGACGGCAGCACAAACTTCGGCACCTGGAACGCATCGACCAGCACCTGCCACAGCACGATCACGGCAAGATGCACGATCACGATGATCGCCAATGACCGGGCCGTCCGCATTCCGTCGCTGGACACTGCGTGCTCCTTATCCCGTACCGCGCGATGGATACCGCCGCGGAACCGGGGGTAGCCTAGCGGCATCAGAAACAGGTTTCAACCATCTGGTTGATTATTTTGAAGGCTGCGGCGGCGCGCCGGCCTCTCCCCCCGTCATTGCGAGGAGCGAAGCGACACGGCAATCCAGAAGGCCGCAAACGCAGGCTGGATTGCTTCGTCGCAAGGGCTCCTCGCAATGACGCAGAGAGGGCGCAGGCTTCCACTACCCATCACGGCCGCAGCGAATGCATGACCAGATCGACGACGTGCTTGCGCCGGGCGCGTATCGAGGCCGGACTGCCGAGATCCTTGCCGAAGATCGCGGACAACGTGGGCGTATTGGAAAAGAAGAAATAGCTCAGCCCGGCGATCGAAATGTAGAGGTGCACCGGATTGACGCCCTTGCGGAAAATGCCGGCCTTGACGCCCTCGCCAAGGATCTTCGACACCATATCCACCAGCGGCGAATGCATCGCCGTGAGCTTGCGGGAGCCGCTGACATGCGACGCTCCGCCGCGGTTCTCGTCGTTGAGCAGTACGATGAAATCCGGATGCGCCGCCAGATGGTCAAATGAGGCCTCGATCAGCTTTCGGATCGCCTTTTCGGGCGCAAGACCTTCCAGATTGAGCTCGCGCTCCTGGGCGCGGATTTCCTCATAGACCCATTCCAGCACCGCCAGGTACAGCGCGTCCTTGTCGCCGAAGTAATGATAGACCAGTTGCTTGTTGACGCCGGCGCGCGCGGCGATGTCGTCGACCCGGGCGCCGGCGAGGCCGCTTTGCGCGAATTCACGCCGGGCCGCTACCAGCAGCTTCTGCCGGGTGGCGACGGGATCGCGCTTGCGCGGTTCTGCGGCAGATAATCGTTGTTTCGGCATATCCAACCAGACAGTTGACAATTGGCGGCGTCCCTTGTTGCATTGGTAGACGCCGGCACGTGCGGCGGCAAGCACGGCCCCATATCATCTCAGGAGAGTTACCATGAAGCGCCTCAGGACCACCGCTCTGGCATTGGCGCTGCTTGCGCCGGCCCTGCCCGCCACCGCCGCCGAGTCTGTCAACCTGATCCTGAACTGGACGCCAACTGCCGACCACGCGCCGTACTACTATGCCAAGTCGCAGGGCTGGTACGAGAAGGCCGGCATCGACCTCACCATCGAAGTCGGCAAGGGCTCGGGGGTTTCTTCGGTGAAGGTCGGCTCCGGCGGTTCGGCTTTCGGCATCGCCGATCTTGCGACCATGCTGGTGGCGAAGAGCAAGGGCGCCGATGTCGTGGCGCTGATGAGCGTCTACGCCAACACCGGACAGACCTTCTACTGGCTGAAGAGCTACGGCGTCGACAGCCCGAAGACATTCCCGAACCACAAGATCGGCAACCCGCCCGGCGACGCCTCGCGCGTGATGTGGCCGGCCTTTGCCAAGGCCGCGGGCATCGCGCCGGACTCCGTGAGCTTCGTCAATATCGGCCCGACAGCCAAGATCGCCTCGCTGAAGAGCCACGCCGTCGACATCATCAGCGATTTCTACAATGAGCACGACCAGAAGGTGAAGGAGTTCGGCGACGACCTCGGCTACATCAACTGGAAGGACATCGGCCTCAACCCCTACGGCAATTCGGTGATCGTCAACGGCGCATACCTCGCCAAGAACCCGAAACTGTCGGAAGATTTCATCCGCATCAGCCAGAAGGCCTTCGCCGCCTGCGTCGCTGATTTTGATCCCTGCCTGAAGTCACTGCTCGACGCCGCCTCCGGCCTCGACAAGGAAAACCAGCAGAAGCAGTGGGAGCGCATCAAGTTCCTGATGACCGACGAATTCACCACCACCAAGGGCCTCGGCTGGATCGACGGCGGCCGCATGCAGAAGGACTACGAGCTCGTGCAGACCTATCTCGGCATGGAAAAGCCCTTCGCCGTGGACACCGCCTTCAACACCAAACTGCTCGACCCCGCGATCAAGATGGACGCCAGCAAGGTGAAGAAGTAGCGGCTTGAGCCAAGCTCTCCCGCCTGGCGGAGCCTTGCTTCGCTGGGCGGGAGAGCAAGAGTGGATCAACTTCTACCTGACGGTTTCACCAAGCGACCACGGCAGCATCTCGTTGCCGCGGAACACGACGATCTCGTCGTCTTCCACAGCGACCGCCGCGGGCAGCGCGCCGGGCTTGCGCAGCAGTTCGATCGTGCCTTCGTTCGGCGCGAGACCGTGGAAGCGCGCGCCGTTTAGCGAGGCGAAAGCCTCCAGATGCTGGAGCGCGTTCTCCTCGTCGAACACCTGCGCATAGGTCTGTAGCGCCGTGGCGCCGGCGAACACGCCGGCTGAACAGCAACTTGCCTCCTTGTTACTCGCTGTATGCGGCGCGGTGTCGGTGCCGATGAAGAAGCAGCTATCGCCCGACGTCACCGCGCGGCGCAGCGCCAGACGATGGTGCTCGCGCTTGGCCACCGGCAGGCAATACAGATGCGGCCGCAGCCCGCCCTGAAACAACGTGGTGCGGTTGATCATCAGATGATGCGGCGTGATGGTGCCGGCGACGCGCGGCGCGTGCGCCCGGACGATCTCCACCGTCTCCTGCGTGGTGACGTGCTCAATCACCACCTTGAGACCCTGATAATCCCCAAGGAACGGCAGCAGCACCTGCTCCATGAACACCGACTCACGATCGAAAATATCGACGGCAGGGTCGGTGGCCTCGCCGTGGATCAAGACCGGCATGCCGATCCGCTCCATCCGCTCCAACACTTTCTGGATCGCCTTGAGATCGCGCACGCCATGCGCGGAATTCGTGGTGGCGCCGGCCGGATAGAGCTTGGCGGCGAGCCAGACGCCCTCGGCATGCCCCTTCTCGATCTCGTCAGGCAAGGTCTGGTCGGTCAAATAGCACGTCATCATCGGCTGGAAGTCGCAGCCTTCCGGGCGCGCGGCGAGAATCCGCGTGCGGTAATCCGCGGCCATCGCCACGGTCGTCACCGGCGGCACCAGATTGGGCATCACGATGCCACGCGCGAACTGCGCCGTCGTGAACGGCAGCACCGCGCGCAGCATCGCGCCATCGCGCAGATGGATGTGCCAGTCGTCCGGCCGGCGAATCGTCAGGCTGTCAGTGGCATTGCTGCGCGGCTTCGCCGCGGCGTCAAACAGGGTGTCGAGTGTCATCAGACCGTCTCCGCAAGGATGTTGCGCATCACGGCAATGTCCTGCGTAAAGTCAACCGTCTTGATGAAGATCAACAATCGGCGACGCCCCCGGATTCGGGCCGCCGTCGCGGCGATGGCACGGCTGTTGCGGCGGCTCAGGCTGTTCGCACAACCTGGAGATTATAACGGGAACACCACGTAACCTCGGCCGTCACGCGCTGATGCCGGGAGCCGGCGACACAGCTGCGTTTTCCGGCGAGATCGCTTGTCGTGATCCGTGATCGCCGCTAGCCTCAAGCAGCTACAACCAGCCCATCTACAGATCTCGGGACGGCCGGCGCGCGGCAACATGGTCCCATCATTTCACGAAGCGGAAAGTCGCCATGGATCTCGATATCAAGGGTTTGCGCGTTCTTGTCACCGCCGGCGCCAACGGCATCGGCCTTGCCATCGCAAAGGCCTTCGCCGGCGAAGGCGCGCAGGTTCACACCTGCGATGTCGATGACACGGCGCTCGCCGCGCTGGCCAAGAGCCACCCCGCCATCACGCAAACCCGTTGCGACGTCGCCGACCGTCAGGCGGTCGCGAATCTGTTCGCGGAAGCCACCGCACAACTCGGCGGGCTCGATGTGCTGGTCAACAATGCGGGGATCGCCGGCCCCACCGCCAAGGTCGAGGACTTGCACCCCGAAGACTGGGATCGCTGCCTCGACATCTGCCTGACCGGCCAGTTCAACTGCACGCGCCTGGCGGTGCCGCTGCTGCGCGGCAGCGCCAATGCCTCGATCGTCAACATCTCCTCGATGGCGGGGAAGGTCGGCTTCGCGCTGCGGGCGCCCTATGCCGCGGCGAAATGGGGCGTCATCGGCTTCACCAAATCGCTCTCGATCGAACTCGGCCCCGACAATATCCGCGTCAACGCGATCCTGCCCGGCCTCGTCGCTGGCGACCGGCAGCGCCGCGTGCTCGAAGCCAAGGCACAGCAGCGCGGCATTTCCTTCGCCGAGATGGAGAAGACGGCGTTCTCCTACACCTCGATCAAGGACTACGTCACGCCGGAGCAGATCGCCGACCAGATCCTGTTCCTGTGCAGCCCGCGCGGACGCACCATTTCAGGCCAGGCGATCTCGATCTGCGGCGACACGCAGATGCTGGGATAGCGCCCGGCTCACGCCGGTCTGAACAAGATCACGGCGTCGACCACAATGCGACATTGCCTCTTCGCGCGGCGCTCGAAAAACGGCATGGTCGGGAATGCCTGATTTGTTTCTGTCTCTCGATTCGCTGGGCCCGTTGCTGACCCCGCGCCTGATCTGCCTGTCCATTGCTGCGGTGTTCGCCGCCGCGATCCTGCGCGGCTTTACCGGCTTCGGCTTCGCACTGGCCGCGGTGCCACTGCTTGGCCTGTTCATGTCGCCGACCCAGGCCGTGCCGGTGTCGATCGGGCTGCAACTGCTCGGCAGCCTGATCGACTTCCGCCACGCGACGAAATCCTGCCACTGGCCGTCGCTGCGCTGGATGATGCTGGGCGCGGCCATCGGCTCGCCGCTCGGCGCTCTGGTGCTGAACCACGTTCCCGCGCCCGTCGCGCGATTGGTGATCAGCGCCATCACGATGATGGCGGTGTTCGCGCTCGGCCGCGGCTTCGCACTCGCCGCCATGCCCGGCCGGGTGGTGACCACGATCACCGGACTTCTGGCCGGCCTGTTCAACGGCCTCGCCGCGATGCCCGGCCCACCCGCGGTGGCCTATTACATGTCGGCGCCGCTGCCGCGTACCACCGTGCGGGCCTCGCTGGTGGTGTTCTTCCTGCTGACGTCGGTGGCGGCGATGGCGTCGGGTATCGCGATCGGCCTGATCACGGTGCAGACGCTGTGTCTGTCGCTGCTCGGCCTGCCGGCGATGTGGATCGGCACAAGGGTCGGCCATATGGCCTTTGTCCGCAGCAACGACGCGATGCACCGCCACGTCTCGATCATCAGCCTCGGCATCATCGCGCTGGTCAGCGCCGCCAAGGGCATCAGCGAACTGCTCTGATCAGGTCATCTTCGCGATCGCGCTCAGTTCAGCTTGATATCGAGCGCCTTGATGATGTCGCCCCAGCGCTTGGTTTCGGATGCAGCGTAAGCGCCGAGTTGTTCCGGCGTCGAGGAGCGCACCTCGAACCCCATTGCCTCGAATTTGTTCTTGAACTGCGGCGCGTCGATGATGACCGCGAGTTCTGCGGCCAGCCGGTCCACCACCGGCTTCGGCGTTCCGGCCGTCGTATATAGCCCGGCCCAGATCGCGCTGAGCAATTTGGGATAGCCAAGCTCGGCGGTGGTCGGCACGTCCGGAATCGCCGGCGAGCGCTTCTCGGCCATCAAGGCGATCGCGCGCATCTGGCCGGCCTGCAGCATCGGCAGCGCGTCGGGAATCGACGGGAACATGACGTCGAGGCGGCCACCGAGCAGATCGGTGATCGCCGGCCCCTGTCCGCGATAGGGTACATGCATCAGCCGCGTGCCGACCTCGCGGTTGAACAATTCGCCACCGAGATGAGTCGGCGATCCCACGCCGGACGATCCGAAATTGAGTTTCTCGCCCTGCTGCTTGATGGCCGCGATCAGACCGACAAGATCGAGATCCTTGTACGACCCGCTGGCAGTAATGACCTGCGGGTAGATCGTCACGAGACTGAGCGGCTGGAAATCCTTGACCGGATCGTAGGACAGCTTGTCATAGAGATTGATGTTGGCGGCGTGCGTGCCTGTGGTCGCCATGTACAGCGTGGTGCCGTCGGGCGCGGAACGCGCGGCCTCGGTGGCGGCGAGGTTTCCGCCAGCACCGGGCTTGTTCTCGATCACCACCGGCTTGCCGAGCCGCTTCGACAGTTCATCGGCAATCACGCGGGCCTGGGTGTCGGCGCTGCCGCCGGCCGGAAACGGCACCAGGATGCGCAGATTGTGCGGCGGCCATTCCTGCGCCGATGCGGCCGGGGAAAACGACGCGGCCAGCAGTAAGGCTGCGGCGAACTGCAGTGCTTTGACGGAACGGGCGATCATCAAGACGAAACTCCCTGGAAGAAATCTATGGCGATCGATTCAAAAACCTCAGGCTCGGTGCGCGACAGCGCGTGGCCGCCGCGCGGCAGCCAATGTCCTCGCGCGCCAGGTATCAACCGGACAAACTCTTCCGAGAAATACTTCGGCGTCAGGATATCGTCGTCTGCGCAGACGACAAGGGTGGGAATCGCTATCCGCGACAGTCCGGCGCGGCGGTCGAAATTGAGAATGGCGTCAAACCGGCTGGACTGGATGGCGGCGCTGCCTAGTTGATCAGGCGTGACGCCTTCGGCCTCTGCGATCTCGATTTCATGGCTGTTGATCCAGTACGGCGGGTACAGCAGCAGCGTGCTGTATTGCGCGTAAGCCTCGACCCCGAGCTGGCTGAACAACACCGAGCGTAGTCCAAGGATCTTCCGCCGATAGGCGTCGCCGTGGGTCGTGCTGGCATAGATCATCATCGCGGAGATCCGGTCGGGATAATCCAGCGCCGTCGCCACGCCGATCGCGCCGCCGGTGGAGTGGCCCAGATACATCGCCTGCGGAAGCCCTGCGTCGTCCATCACCGCTACCAGATCCGTGGACATCTGCTCGATAGATTCCACGGCCTCGCGGCTCGACCGGCCGGTGCCGCGCTGGTCGAAGCGATAGACGGTGAAGTGTTGCGCCAGACCAGCCATATTCGGCGTCCAGTAGCTACCGACGCCACCGAGGCCCGCCCCTAGCACCAGCGCAGGGCCCTGCCCCTGCTTTTCCCAATAGAGAGAAGCACCACGTGACGTCGCAATCGGCATGAGATCAGCAATCCGTTTCAGGTCCAGCTAAGCAATCTACATGCCGTAGCCGCCCGAAATGCAATTCGACTTGCGGAGTGATACCCGACCCGGCTGCGGCATTTCGCAACTGCGCGCGCCTGGATCAGCCGCGACGCCAGCCCATTTCCCAGAAGTCGGCTTCAAGCCGGGTGGCTTCCTTGAAGATCGTGATCAGTTCGGTCTCGCGCGCCGGCGTGGCGTAGCGATCGGCGAGATGGTCGAGCTGGGTCCGCGCCTGCGCAGCGACCTCCTGATAGGCCGTGCCCGCATATTCCTCAATCCAGACGCGATAGGCATTGGTCGCGACGGCGGCCTTTGGATGCCCGGCAAGCCGCTTCGCTATTTCGGCATAGCCGATCACACAGGGTGCCAGCGCCACCTTGAGCCCCAGCAAATCGCCGCGCATTCCGGTGTCGAGCACGTAGCGCGTATAGGCCAGCGTCTCGGCCGCGGGCTCGGTGCGCTCAAGGTCGTCCGGCGAAAGACCCCAGCCGGCGCAGAGCTTCACATGAAGATCCATCTCGACGTCGAGAATGGCCGATACGCCGGCCGCAGCCGCGCGCATTTCTGCAAGCCGCGGCGCCTTGTAGATGGCCAGCGCATAAGCGCGGGCAAACTCGATCAGGAACAGGTAATCCTGCGCGAGGTAATGGCGAAAAGCAGCCTCGGCGAGCGAACCGTCCGCCAGTCCGTTGGTGAAGGGGTGCTCGGTATAGACCCGCCACTCGGAGGACGCCGCGGCCTTGAGGCGCTCGAATAAACTCATGATGTTTCGCCCGGTTGTTTCACCGTGAATGTCGTAGCCGTTCACCCATAGCACGTTGCATCGCGGTTGGACGCCGGTCCCGGTTTGCGGATAGGGTGCGCGCGATTCACAGGGGAATGACATGGGCTTGTCCGCAATTTTCGCGCGCGTCGTCGCACTCGTCGGCGGCGCTGCGCTGCAATGGCGCCGGTTGCAGGGCGTCCCGAGCCAGACCGCCTGGGGCAGCGCGCCGATCGTGCCGGCGGCAAAGCCGCAGGGCACCATCATGACACTGAAAATGCCGACCGCCCAGGGCTGGAGCGACGGCCACGTGCCGACCGTCGCGCCGGGGCTGAAGGTCAATGCGTTCGCGACCGGGCTGAAACATCCACGCTGGATTCATGCGCTGCCCAATGGCGACGTTCTGGTGGCCGAGGCGTCGCAGGTCGCGGGGCCTGTACGCAACATTTTCGGCTACGCGATGCAGGCGACGATGCGGCGCGCCGCAGCGCTCGGCGAAAGCGCCAATCGCATCACTTTGCTGCGCGACGAGAACCGCGATGGCGTCGCCGAAGTCAGCAAGATCTTCATGGAGGGACTGAACCAGCCGTTCGGCATGGCGCAGCTGCAGGACACCTTCTATGTCGGCAACGTCGATGGCGTGTTGGCTTTCCCCTATTCCGCAGGCGCGGACCGCATCATTGCGCCCGGCCGCAAGCTCACCGACTTCAAATCCGGCGGGCACTGGACGCGGAGCCTGCTGCCCAGTCCCGATGGTACGAGGCTCTTTATTGGCGTCGGCTCACTCAGCAACATCGCGGACATGGGCATGGAAGCCGAGCAAGGCCGCGCGGCAGTCTACGAGCTTGATGTCGCCAGCGGCGCCTGCCGTATTTTCGCATCCGGCCTGCGCAACCCGGTCGGCCTCGCCTGGGAGCCGCAGACCGGCGCACTGTGGACCGTGGTCAACGAGCGCGATGGCCTCGGCGACGAGACCCCGCCGGATTATCTGACCTCGGTACGCGACGGCGGTTTCTATGGCTGGCCGTATTGCTACTGGGGACAGACCATCGACGACCGCGTGCCGCAGGATGCGGCCCTGGTCGCCACGGCCATCACGCCGGATTATGCGCTCGGCGGCCACACCGCGTCGCTCGGCCTGTGCTGGCTGCCGGCAGACACGCTGCCGGGTTTCCCGGACGGCATGGTGATCGGCCAGCACGGCTCCTGGAACCGGAGCACGCTCAGCGGCTACAAGGTCGTGTTCGTGCCGTTCGTCGATGGTCACCCATCCGGGCCGCCACGCGATATCCTGTCGGGATTCCTCGCGGACGACGAGAAGGTGTCCTACGGACGGCCGGTCGGCGTCACACTCAGTGCCGATGGCGCGCTGCTTATCGCGGACGATGTCGGTGACGTAATTTGGCGCGTCACCGGCGCGTAACGACGCAACAGCGGACAAACAGCATTTGGCCGCAATGCCGTCGCAACAGCTTCATGGTTGCCCGGTAAAGCCTGCGCGAGGCACACAACGCAGGACGCCATGAATATCGATATCGACCAGGATCTGACCAACGACCAGTGGGACGCGCTGCGGGCGCTGCGCCCCATGGCGTCTCCTGCTGCCAGGCTGAACAACTATGTCCTGCAACAACTCAGCGCACTCGAACTTGTCGTGCTGTCGGACCATGCGCCGCGTCTCACCTCGAAAGGTCGCGCGGTGATGCTGCGCGGCTCGCCGCGGTTGTGGGACCTTGCTGCCTGAACCGAGACGTCGAAAACACCCGGGCCAAATGCAGGGTGCAGCGGACGCAAAGACGGATCAGGCCGAGCGTTCCGTCGCCACGCGCCGCCGCTCATTGCCCCCGACCACCCGTAAAGTGAAGCTTGCACGTTTCGGACTCGCGGGGGTTGACTGCGCAATCAGCGCGAGTTTCGGTGCCGTTGGTTTTTGCGGCGCAGGCAGTTCTATTCTGCGCAGCGCCGCGCGGCCCAGCGTCGTCAGTTGCCAGCCGGCGTCATCGCGCAACACAAAACCTTCGGTGAAAATGTCGAGGCTCGGCGCGCGTGCGGCGAGCTTCTTGAGGCGCTGACTCCAGGCAACGCCCGCGCCGCTGAGAATTGCGAGGTCCCTGTTCATGGCGGCGACGGTTGCTCGACCATCGGGATAACTCGCCAGAACTTTCAGAATCGCAACCTGTAATGACAACGCATACGCCCCACGCCGCCGGCTTCAATCCGGACGCTATTGTGACGGTATCTGCGTCGCTATGAAGCTGTCCACATGTTACGCAGTTGTGCACAGAACGCGTGCAGCAAGGTGGTGCACACGCTTGACCGCGTGCAGGCACGTCAAGGCCGCGCGACGCTGGCTGTTCGTCGTGCAGAGGCCTGTTTGCGGACTCACCACGTCGCATCCAACCCCAGCAGGCCCAGAATATCGCGGCGAAGTTCGGCCAGACGCGCGTCGCCGCGGTGCCGCGGATAGGGGCGATCGACGGCGATGTCGGCCGTGATCTTCGCCGGGCGATCGCTGAAGACAATGACGCGGTTGGCGAGGAATAGCGCCTCTTCGACATCGTGCGTCACCAATAGCGCGGTGAAGCCACTGCGCTGCCACAGCGACACCAGCTCGGCCTGCATGGTGATGCGCGTCAGCGAGTCCAATTTTCCGAGCGGTTCATCGAGCACCAGGATCTTGGGATCGTTGACCAGCGCGCGGGCCAACGCAACGCGCTGCGCCATGCCGCCGGACAATTGATGCGGATAGGCATTGCGGAACGCCGTGAGGCCAACGAGTTCGATCGCCGCATCCACGCGATGACGCTGGCTCTTCAGGATGCCCTGCGCTTCCAGACCGAGCGCAACATTGTCCCAGACCTTGCGCCACGGAAACAGCGTCGGGTCCTGGAACACCACGACGCGCGACGGGTACGGCCCGGTGATATCCAC
This sequence comes from Tardiphaga sp., assembly GCF_028290495.1. GTDB lineage: Bacteria > Pseudomonadota > Alphaproteobacteria > Rhizobiales > Xanthobacteraceae > Tardiphaga. The sequence continues at coordinate 42,982 of NZ_JAQGJT010000044.1, read as the reverse complement.
GCCGTCCTCGCGCAATGCCCCCGCACGCGGCGGCTCCAACCCCGCGACCAGCCGCAGCAAGGTCGACTTCCCGCAGCCGGATGGCCCGAGCAATGCGACGAATTCGCCGGGCGCGACCGTGATGCTGACGTCGTCGAGCACCGGCAGCACCTTTCCGTCGATGTCGAAGGCGTGGCTGACACCATCGATCTCCAGCGATGCGCCCGCTGAGGCGAGAGTGGCCTGTTCGGCCCGTGCTGCGGCTACCATTTGACGACACCTTTCTGCCAGACCAGCAGATGGTCCCGCACCTTGAACAACAGCGTGATCGCGCCGGAGCACAGCAGCGACATCACGATCAGCGCGGCATACATGTTGGCGTAGGCCGCCCAGCCCTGCGCCCATTGCAGGTACCAGCCGAGCCCGGCCTTGACGCCGATCATCTCGGCCACCACCAGCACGGCGAAGGACGAGCCGAGCCCCATGAACAGGCCGACGAAGACGTGCGGCAACGCCGCAGGGATCGCGACCTTCAGAACCAGAAACGACGGCTTGGCGCCAAGCGTCCGCGCCACGTCGTAATATGCGCTGCTGACGGAGGCTACGCCGGACCAGGTCAGCACGGTGACCGGAAAGCCGGTCGCCAGCGCGATCAGGAAGGTCGAGGCGCTCCAGCTCGACGGAAAGGTGAAGAAGGCGATCGGCAGCCACGCCGTCGCCGGCAAGGGACCGATGAATCGCAGGATCGGATGCACCCAGTAACCCGCGAGCCGCGACCAGCCGATCGACACGCCGGTGAGGAAGCCGACCGCGGCGCCGATGAAGTAGCCGCCGAGCTGCAGCTTCACCGAGGCAAACGCGCTGTCGAACAGCTTCGGCAGATCGTCGGTGTAGACCTCGACGATCGACTGCGGCGGCGGAAAGAACGGCAGCGGCAGCCAGCCGAATTTGGCCGTGGCTAGTTCCCACAGCGTCAGGAATCCACCGAGCGCCAACAGCCACGGCGCGCGTTGCTGCACCCCGGAACCAAACTTGCCAAGAATCTCCCGCGCGGTTGTCGCGATGACGACACCGGCGGCAATGACAAAGGCGACGTAAGCCACCGCCTCCGTGCGCGGCCAGTCGCCGATATCGGGCCAGGACAGGCAGGACAGGCCGAACGTCAGCCAGGCGAGCCCTGCAGCAATGCCGGAAAAACTGAAACGAAGCTTGCCCGCAAAGTGCAAGCCACTATCGCCGGCGACCAGCGCCGTCTCGTGATCCCCCGTGAAGGGGGCTGCGTTAGACGCGGAATACGTCGGCATAGATCTTCTCCGCAAATTTCGACGTGTCGGTACCGGGCTTGAACACGGAGACCTGCTTGAGATCGTCCGCGTAGGCCTTCAGTTCCTTCTTCAACGCGTCGCCTACGGGATGGTGATGATGCGTATGGTAGCGCACCATCGCCTGCAGATCCTCTTCGGACGTGCCCTTCGGGGCGTAAGGCTGGAATGACTTCGCCGCCTTGTCCGGATTCTGCGAAGCGAACATCGCGGCATCGAGCAGCGCTTGCGTCAATGCGCGCGCGACCAGCGGCTCATCGCGGATCAGACTGCCTCGCACGCCGACGATGCAGCAGCTGATATCCTTGTAGGGGCCATCAAGATTGGAGCCGACCTCCTTGAGTTCGCCGTCCTTCAGCCAGAGATAGGCCAGCGGATCGGACGCCAGTCCGATCTGCGCCTCGCCCTTCTCCACCGCGAGCCGCACCAGATTGCCGGGATATTGCCGCCACTCCACATCCTTCTCCGGATTGATGCCGGCCTTGGCGAGCTGGATCGAAAAGAAGTTCTTGTCGGGGCCAGCCATGTCGCCAACCGCGATCGTCTTGCCCTTAAAATCCGCGACGCTTTTGACATCGGACTTCGCTGGCGCCAGCGCGCGCAGGCAGCCGCCATGCGTGCCGGCAACGATCTTGACGTCAAAACCTTGCTCAAGCGGTTTCAGCCAGCGCAGCGCCATGCCGAGGCCAGCGTCGGTTTTGCCGGTCGCGATGGCTTCCAGCAGTTGGTCGGTCGAGCCGCTATAGTTGATGAGTTCGACATCGAGATTCTGCTTCTGGAAGAAGCCGTGATCGATCGCCACCGGCAGTGGCGCGAGGCAGACCGCGCCCGCGTTCCACGATAGCTTCAGCTTGCGCGGCGCGCCGGTGAGAGCGGACGCATCGGACGACGCCTTGCAGATGGGAAATTCCGAAAAGTCGATCGGCGACGCCGCACGGAATGGAAAGGCTTGCGCGCCCCAGACGCCAAGGGGGGCCGCGAGGGCCGCAGCAACGCCGCCACGCAGCAGACTGCGGCGGTCCAAACGTGCGGGTCGGCTTTCACCATCGTTCGACATATCTTCTCCTGCTTGAATGGGCACGGCTTCGCCGTCGCCGCAACACAAGGCGTTGCAGCCGGGCTTTTCCGGAGGTGATGACTATGATTTCCCGCGTTGCTTGAAGGACTAACAAACCATCGCCCGACGCGAAACCAGTGCGTCCAAAATGCGAGGCCGGAAGGTTTTCGTCAATGAAATGGAATTTTGAATGTTGATTGAAGTCGAGAGAATGCGCCCCCGATTTCAATCCGGCAGAGCCAATCGCTGCTGACGGAGATCGACGCGTGCCGGAACCGCTGAAAATCGGAATGTTCGAGATGCAATCCCGGCACAACGATTTGATACTTCAGTCACCGCGCGAACCCGACCGGCCACCGGACGCATCTACGCGCATCGCAAATAATGAGAGCATCAACAGCAGCGCGATAATGACGCTGCCCGGGCGCCGGCCCCACAAAGGTGGCGCCCCGTCGAACTCGCGCGTCGCAACGACCGGCAAGCCAACCCTGCCTGCACACCCTGAGCGGGTGACGGCAGCATACGCAACCCTTGAGGGCTCAATGCCATGGTAAATATTTGGTTAATAACCATGACTTCCCGGCGCATCCGTGCTGCGCGCGCCGGAACACGGGACGGCCGGCATGGGATGCTCGACGGGCTGCGATCGGATTGATAAGCCGCTCACTCAGGGGAGCCTTTGAGTCGATATGACCGTTGCGATCGAGATGGGAAGCACCACGGCTGGCGCCCCGGTGACCATGGACCTTGAAGAACTGCTGGCGACCCGCCTGCTGGTGCAGGGCAATTCAGGTTCCGGAAAATCCCATTTGCTGCGCCGGCTGCTGGAGCAGAGCGCCCCCTGGGTGCAGCAGACCATTATCGACCCCGAAGGGGACTTCGTGTCGCTGGCCGACCGGTTCGGTCACCTTGTTATCGATGCCGAGGAACACACTGAGCGAGGCCTGCAGGTTGCCGGCGAACGCGCCCGCATCCACCGGGTATCCACCGTGCTCAATCTCGAAGGGCTCGATGCCGAAAACCAGATGCGCCGCGCCGCGGCTTTTCTCGGCGGGCTGTTCGATGCGCCGCGCGACCACTGGTACCCGATGCTCGTAGTGGTCGACGAGGCGCAGCTGTTCGCGCCGGCCGTCGCTGGCGAGGTCTCGGACGAGGCAAGGAAGCTTTCCCTGAGTGCCATGACCAACCTGATGTGCCGGGGCCGCAAGCGCGGGCTTGCCGGCATCATCGCCACCCAGCGGCTGGCCAAGCTCGCCAAAAATGTCGCCGCGGAGGCTTCCAACTTCCTGATGGGCCGAACCTTCCTCGATATCGACATGGCACGCGCCGCCGACCTGCTCGGCATGGAGCGCCGCCAGGCCGAAGCATTCCGCGACCTCGAGCGCGGCCAGTTCATGGCGCTTGGCCCGGCGCTGTCCCGCCGCCCGCTTGGGCTGCGTATCGGGCCGACGGATACCCAGCCGCGCAATGCGACGCCGCGGCTGATGCCGCTGCCGGAATCGACAGCAGACACGCACGCCATGATCCTGGCGGCCCCGCCGCCGGAACCGAGCCGGCCGCAACGCCGGGCTTCTTCGCCGGACCTGCTCGGCCAGCTGATGGCGGCGAAATCCGCCGCGCTGGAGATTCGTCCCGAACCCGAGGAGCAGCCGCTCACCGCCGAGGAACTGGCCAAGCAGCGCGAGCGCGTCGATCTCATTCTGCGTGCCGTGATGGCGGAGCCCGAAGCCGGATTCCGCGTCGTCGGCGTGCTCTACCAGGAATTTGTGGTGCGCTGCCGCATCGGCGGCCTTGGCTCGGCCGTGCCGGACCTGAATGAATTCCGCCACATGCTGACGCGCGCCCGCGCTGGGCTCGGCTCGGATATCGCCGAAGACGACAGCTGGCAGGACGTTTCGGTCCGCGCCTCGATCCTGCCCGAGGATATGCAGGGCGTCTTCATGATGATTGCCCGTGCGGCGAAGGAGGGTTGGCCCTGCCCGAGCGACGCCACGATCGCCCGCGCCTATGGCTCGCACTCGTTGCGTCGCGCCCGTCGTTTGCTTAGCTATATCGAGGAGCAGGGCCTCATCGTCTGCCAGCTGGACGGCATCGGCCGGCGGACCGTGACGCTGGTCGAACTGGCTTGGGCGACGGCGCCGGGCGACCCCAATGCCGGAGAAGCAGCGGAGCAAGATTGCACTCCTGCGTCTGCGGTCGGGGGCTAAAGCTCGCGACCTGCGATGCCTGCCTGTCGCGAGCCAGAGGATTCAGAGTTTGAGCGTCGCTTTCACCAAGGAAGACAGTGCCGACACGGCATCGGAAACGATGTTGCCGGATCGCCCCGTTTCGCCGCATCAGAACCTTGTGACGCAAGCCGGGCTGAACGCACTGGAACTTCAGCTCCAGCAGGCGCGAGAAGCCTATGAGACGGCACAGAAGATCGAGGAAGTGAACGAGCGTCGGCGGCAAGGGGCCATCCCGCTGCGGGATGCGCGGTATTTTGCGGCACGGGTTCGGACGGCGCAGGTCATGCCGGATCCAACCTCAGCCGATACCGTTGCCTTCGGCGGCACCGTGACTTTCCGACGTGACGACGGACGCGTCCAGACTTACCGTATCGTCGGCGAGGACGAGGCAGACCCAAAGGCCGGTTCCATTTCCTTCATATCTCCGGTAGCAAGGCTCCTGATGGGCAAGGCTGTCGGGGATGTCGCCGGCTCATCCGGTCAAGAGCTTGAGATCATTACGATCTCGTAGCGCGCCCGCACCCGGAACATCGTCAAACCCAAGCAGTCGACCAATAAAAAGCCGCCGCTAAAAAGGGAACTCGCCGTGACAAAATCGCCAGTCGTCCTCATAGACCATCATCCGGGCCGTTCGGCCCAGACCATCGGCATCGCACGTGTGCTTGGTACCGATACGGATCTCATTCACCAGCCGTCGGTCGGCGTGGTCGGCACCAAGGGCGACAGCCAGTGCTACATGGGCGTGATGTCCAAGGTGGAAGCGATCCACGCCAGCCTGAAGCGCCGCATCGGCCATGGCGCCGGCCAGTTGAAGCTGCGCCTCGTGCAGCCGGAATATACCATCGCGACATCGGACGGAATCCGCAACGGCACGCGCGAGATGCGCTACTCGCTGATCGGCCGCGAAGTCACCCACGATTCCATGTGCGAACATCTCAGCGCCACCGGCCTCGCCGGCACGATCGCCGTGGTGGCCTGCGACAAGCCGCCGGTCGGCACGCTGGCCGCCCTGCTGGAACACAATGAACCGGCGATCATCATGTCGGACGGATCGATCCATCCCGGCACGGACCCGGAGACCGGCGAGAAGCTCGATATCGTCAGCGCCTATCAGGTCGCCGGCAGTCCCGATGCCGAACTCCGCGACCGTGTCGCCTGCCATGCCTGCCCCGGTATCGGCAGCTGCGGTGGCGTGTTCACCTACAACACCATGCAGACCTTCATCGGCGTCGTCGGCATGCAGCCGCTGCACATGGTGGCGCCGCCGTCCGACGATCCGCGCCGCCTCAAGGAATTCCCCGACCAATTGGTCGAATACCTCGCAAACATGATGGCGAAGGGCCTGAAGCCGCGCGACATCGTCGTGCGCGATTCGATCCGCAACGCCGTCATCGTCTCGCTCGCCATCGGCGGCTCGACCAACGTCACGCTGCATGCACCGGAGATCGCGCGTGCGGCAGGATTCACCGACTTCTGGAAAGAGGTCATGACGCCCGCGGAGTTCAACTATCTGTCGCAGTATGTCGTGCCGGTGCTCACCGACGCGCGGCCCTACGGCAAGTATTCGATGGTCGACATCGACGCCGTGGGCGGCGTGCAGGTGATCGTCCGTGAACTGCTGGAAGCCGGTCTGCTCAATGGCGACGTGATGACGTGCACCGGCGAAACGCTCGCCGAGCAGGTCAAGCGCCTGGGCACCAAGAGCGCCGACGGCAAGGTGATCTATCCGGTCGCCAACCCCTACAAGCCGACCGGTGGTCTGCGCGTGCTCGGCGGCAATCTGTCGCCGGAGTTCTCGGCCATCCTCAAGCTGGCCGGCGTCGAAGGCGGGCTGGAGAACAATCTGTTCCGCGGCAAGGCCAGCGTATTCGAAGGCGAGCAGCACCTGCTGGACGCACTCGACAAGACGCCCGAACGCTTCCAGAACCACGACATGGTCATCGTGCGCTACGAAGGACCCACCGGCGCGCCGGGCATGCCGGAAATGCTCGATCCCACCTCGCGCATCACCACGCTGTGCCGCGAGCGCGGCATCGTGGTGGCGCTGATGACCGACGCGCGATTCTCCGGCGGCTCGGTCGGTCTTGTCATCGGCCATGTCGGCCCCGAAGCGGCCCTGGGCGGCGCAATCGCGTTGGTGGAGGACGGTGACGAGATTGTCGCCGATCTGAACAGCAACGAACTGAACTGCACGCCGCTGGCAGATCCCGCCATTCTCGCGCAGCGCAAGGCGGCCTGGGACAAGGTGGTCGCGGCCAATGGCGGCATCCATCCTAACTGCGGCGACGCCGACACCCGCTTGCTGCACCGCGCTCGGCTCTCCGCTGTGCCCGCGACCCGCGGCGCCGGTCTGCACCCTAACCGCGAAGTCTGGGTCCGCCAGCCGCGCGAAGCCACCCGCTCGGGTTTCGTGCCCAGCAACAAGCATCGGCCAGACGCCAACAAGGCGTTCTGAAGTTTGATTCCGGAGACTGCAATCGCGACAGCAATGTTCGGCCACCTCTCTCCGCCAGGAAGAGGTGGCCGAACTGCTTGGTTCTGGTGACAACCGCGCAGCCGTTGCGCTCATGACGCAGTGACTGGTCTCCTGTGGCCGAGATCGGCAATGCGGGCTTCCACGGCGCGCTGCGCCTCAAGCGGCGAGCGAAAATCGCGCGCCTCAAGGCCGTTAAATTCGTGGCTCGCCGCGAAGAAGCGATAGTATCGCCCGTCCAGGACGACAATTCCCGCATCGATGGAGCGGGCTTCGATGACAAATGCTCTGGACATGGTGCTTCCATCACCAACACGTGTTGGCGTTATCTGACTTGAAAATTTCAGGATTGATGGCGCGTTAGCGGGTGGAGCGTCGACACGACACCGCTGCGCTCCGCCGCATCTTGCGGAGGACATGATGCTGAAACAGCCCATGCGGCGCGCACGTCATCGCACTCTCCAGTCCATCATCCGCGACTGCGGACATCTCGGGGCCAACGCCTGGCCGCAATCAGAAAGTATCGATTTCGAGCTAACGAAGCGCGAAGTCAACATGTTGAAAATAATAAGATAATGTTTCCGCGGCGGTCGGCCGCCCGGCAATGAATATCCCGCTAAAGCCCTTGCGCCGAGCCGGATTCCCCCCGCGCAACATCCGCCTGCTACAAGATGTCCCAGAGCACAGAACGGGCAGCTTTCCCGGTAGAGGTATTTTTCCTCGACTTCGCAGCACGGGAATTGCATGGGGAATGCCGGACGGGGAGCGATTCAATGAATCTCATCAACCTTGATATCCGGATGCTGCGCTCGCTGACTTCGGTCGTGGAGACAGGAAGTATTACCGAAACCGCGCGGCGGCTTGGCCGCACCCAGCCGGCGATCACGCTGCAACTACAGCGGCTCGAGGAACTGACGGGAAAGCCGATCTTCATCCACGAAGGTCGTAAGCTGTTTCTCACCGCGGACGGCGAGATCGTACTGTCCTACGCCAAGTCGATCCTCGGCTTTCACGACGAACTGCTATCGCAGCTTGCGTCGCCGGATATCGAGGGCCACGTCGTCCTCGGCACCCCGGATCTATATGCAGCGTTCCTGCTGCCGTCGATCCTCAAGCTGTTCCGCAAGACATTTCCGCGCGTTCAGGTCGATCTGAACTGCTCGCTATCGACGCCGCTGGTGGGCTGCGTGCGGCGCGGCGAGGTCGATATCGCACTGGTGACGCGGATGAATGATTTCACTGGCGGACAAGTCGTGCGGCAGGAGCAACTGATCTGGATGACCGGCGAGCAATCGACGGCCTACAATGAAAGCCCGATCCCGCTGGCGCTGCTGCCGCCGGGCAACATCTATCGTGATTACGCGATCGAACGACTGGAAGTAGCGCGGCTGCGATGGCGTCTGGCCTGCGTCAGCGACAGCGTGGGTGGGCTGCAGGCAGCGGCCTTTGCCGGCATTGCGGTGACGGTGCTCGGGCGCAGCGCGCTGGTTCGCAACATGCGCGAGATCGGCGCCAAGGAGGGCCTGCCGCCGCTGCCGAAGGTCGATCTTCTGCTCTACAAATCACCGACCGCAACATCCAAAGCCGCGAGCGCCCTGCACGATTATCTCGCACATTACCTCAACCTCGACGACGAACTACTGCTCGGCACCGAATTGCCGATGACCGTCGATCATCATCCCGGCTCCGTCTGCCTGTCCGCCCCGGCGCCGAAAGTGTCGCCCGGCGCCTGCGCCTTCCCGCGCGGAGAGGCGCCGGAGCCCGGCGGCAGCGAGGCCGTGGGCTCGCGGCGGATTCGCCAGCCCGACCAGATCTATCGCCCGCGCGCACGGCGGCCGGTCTAAAGCGTTTTCGAGCGAAGTGGATACCGGTTCGCGTGAAGATAACGCGTCAAAATAAAAGGCTCTAGCCGATCGCCGCGGCCACCGCCTTCTTCGCCATCACCGTGATCAGATGCGCGCGGTATTCGGAATCGGCATGGATATCCGAACTCATGTTCTCCGCGGACACCTTGATCGACGCCACCGCGGCGGGCGTGAAGGAGGCAGCCAGTGCCTTCTCCATCTCCGGCACACGGAAGACGCCGGGGCCGGCGCCGGTCACTGCGAGGCAGACGCCGCCGGCCGATTGGACGACGCAGACGCCGACCACCGCATAGCGCGAGGCCGGAGACTTGAATTTCGCATAGCCGCCGGCCACAGGGACCGGGAAGCGCAGCGCGAGAATGACCTCATTCGGTTGCAGCGCGGTCTCAAACAGGCCGGTGAAAAAATCGGCCGCCGCGATCTCGCGGCGGTCGGTCACGATGGTGGCGCCGAGCCCCAGCACCGCCGCAGGATAGTCGGCTGAGGGATCATTGTTGGCGACCGAGCCGCCGATCGTACCGCGGTTGCGCACGGCCGGGTCGCCGATCCCCGCCGCAAGCACAGCCAGCAGCGGGATCGCGCCGCGCACGGCCTCCGATTCCGCGACATCGACGTGCCGGGTCATCGCGCCGATTACCAGCGTGTCGCCTTCGAGAGATATCGACGACAGTTGCGCGATCTTCGACAGGTCGATCAGCGCGGTTGGAGTTGCGAGACGCTGCTTGATTGTCGGCAACAGCGTCATGCCGCCGGCCAGCGGCAGGCTGTCCTGGATGCTGCCGAGCAAAGCGACGGCTTCCGGCGACGTCTCGGGCTGGTGGAATGCGAAGCTCATCTCGTTCCCCTATTCCGCCGCTTGCGGCATGGTCGCATTCTGGATGATCCGCCAGATCCGGTTCGGCGTCGCCGGCATGTCGACGTGCTGCACACCGAGATGGGACAAAGCATCGACCACCGAATTGATCACCGCGGCGGGTGAACCGATGGTGCCGACCTCGCCACAGCCTTTCACGCCCATCGGCGTATGCGTGCACAGCGTCGAATGGGTCTGCACCTGCATGTTCGGGACGTGATCGGCACGCGGCATGGTGTAGTCCATGAACGAGCCGGACAGCAGCTGGCCGGACACCTCGTCATAGACCGCGGTCTCGAACAGCGCCTGCCCGACGCCCTGCACGATGCCGCCATGCAACTGGCCCTCGACGATCATGGGATTGATCACCGTGCCGACATCATCGACGGCGGTGTAGCGCACCAGCGTGACGATGCCGGTCTCGGGATCGATCTCTACTTCAGCGATGTGGCAACCACCAGGATAGGTGAAGTTGATCGGATCGTAATAGGCCTGCTCTTCCAGACCGGGCTCCAGCACTTCCAGCGGATAATTGTGCGGCACATAGGCCGCGCCGGCGATCTCCTGGAACGTCTTGCTGCGATCGGTGCCGGCGACCGAGAACACGCCTTCCTTGAACTCGATGTCGTGTTCTCCGGCCTCCAGCAGATGCGCGGCGATCTTCTTGCCCTTCTCGACGACCTTGTCACCGGCCTTCGACAGTGCCGCGCCGCCGACCACGAGGGAGCGCGAGCCATAGGTGCCCATGCCGAACTGCACCCGGTCGGTATCGCCAAACACGATGTCGATATTCTCGAAGTTAACGCCGAGCTTGTCCGAGATGATCTGAGCGAAGGTCGTCTCATGGCCCTGGCCGTGGTTGTGGGTGCCGATCAGCACCGTTACCTGCCCGGTCGGATGCACCCGCACGGTGGCGCTCTCATAGAGACCGCCGCGCGCGCCGAGCCGGCCGGCAAAGCGCGACGGCGCCAGGCCACAGGCTTCAACATAGGTCGAATAGCCGAGCCCGCGGAATTTTCCGTCGCTTTCGGAAGCCGCCTTGCGTTCGGCAAAGCCGGCGACGTCGGCCGCCACCAGTGCGCCTTCGAGGCACCCCATCGGATCGCCGGAATCATATTCCACCAGCATCGGCGTCTGGTACGGATAGGCTTCCTTCGGAATGATGTTGCGGCGGCGCAGCTCGACGCGGTCGATGCCCATTTCGGCCGCGGCGACATCGACGATGCGCTCGACCACGAAGGTGGCTTCGGGACGACCCGCGCCGCGATAGGCATCGACCGGAACGGTGTTGGTGAACACGACCTTGACGTTGCAGTAGATCACCGGCGTCGTATACACGCCGCCGAGCAGCGGCGCGTAGAGGTTGGTCGGGATGTTTGGCCCGAAGGTCGAGAGATACGCGCCCATATTGGCCAGCGTGTGGACCTTCAGCGCCAGGAATTTGCCGTTCTCGTCGAGCGCCAGTTCGGCTTCGGTGACATGGTCCCGGCCGTGGCGATCCGACACAAAACCTTCGGAGCGATCGGCGACCCACTTGATCGGTCGGCCGACGCGCTTCGCCGCCCAGGTGATCACGGCCTCTTCGCCATAGTGGAACTGCTTGACCCCGAAGCCGCCGCCGACATCCGGCGCCACGACGCGCATCTTCTGCTCGGGAATGTTGAGCACCAGAGCCGCCATCAGAAAGCGCACCACGTGCGGAAACTGGCTAGTGGTCCACAGCGTGTAGTGCCCGGTGCCGGCATTGTAGGCCGCGATCGCCGAGCGCGGCTCCATCGGGTTGCCGATCAGCCGGTTGTTGACCAGGCTGAGCCTTGCGACATGCGCCGCCTTGCGAAACGCGACCGCAACCGCGGCCTTGTCGCCCATCTCCCAGTCGCAGCACAGATTGTTCGGCACGTCGTCGAACAACTGCGGCGCCCCCGGGCGCACGGCCTCGAGCACGCCAACCACCGCCGGCAGGACATCGTAATCAATCACGACCAGTTCCGCCGCCGCGCGGGCCTGCGCCAGCGTATCGGCCACAACGAAGGCCACCATGTCGCCGACGAAGCGGACCTTGCCCTGCGCCAGCATCGGAAACGCCGGCTCCTTCATCGGCACGCCTTCGGCGTTACTGATGCCCCAGCCGCACGGCAATCCGCCCAAGCCGTCGGCAGCAACGTCATCACCGGTCAGGATCGCCTCGACGCCCGGCAGCGCCAGCGCCGCTTTCATATCGATGCTGCGGATCACGGCGTGGGCATGCTGCGAGCGGATGAACACGCCGACGGTGGCGTCGGGCAGCTTCATGTCGGCGACATAGTTGCCCCGCCCGGTGAGAAAGCGGAAGTCTTCCTTGCGGCGCGGCGATTCGCCAATTCCGATGATGTTCGGCATGGCTCAGTCTCCGATCGCGGGGGCGTTCATCGCGGCGGCGCCGGCGATGATCGAGGTGACGATGTTCTGATAGCCGGTGCAACGACAGATGTTGCCCTCAAGCCCGTGGCGCACTTCGGCCTCGGTGGGCGCGGGGTTCTTGCCGACCATCGCCATCGCGGTCATCAGCATGCCGGGCGTGCAGAAGCCGCATTGCAGGCCGTGGTTCTGGTGAAACGCCTGCTGCATGGGATGCAACTGGTTGGACCCGCCCTTGCCGGCCAGCCCCTCGACCGTCAGCAGCGTGCCGCCGTCCAGCATCGGCGCCAGCAGCGTGCAGCTTTTCACGGCGTCGCCATTGAACAGCACCACGCAGGCGCCGCACTGGCTGGTATCGCAGCCGACATGGGTGCCGGTGAGATTGAGGTTCTCGCGCAGCATGTCCGAAACCAGCAAAGCGGGTTCGACATCCACCGTTCGGGCTCGGCCGTTGAGGGTGAAGTTGACGATCATGGGAACCTCCGGTGGGCTGGCGTCATAAAGGCTGGCATCAGGCAAGAATGCGGGCACGGCCTGCCGGCCAGGTGGCCAGCAGCATGTCGCCGATATCGAACGGATCGCGAAAGAAGGTACGCTCCGGGATGTAGGCAATGAATTCTTCGTCGGGGATGGTGTCGAGCATGACCTTGACGAAGGACCCCTGATATTCGATCGCGAGAACGCGGCTCGGCAACGCGGTTGCGCCCTCGCCCGGTCCGCCAGAACTGGCGCGGATCAGTTCGATGTCGTCGCGGCGCACCGCCAGATCGATACGGTCGCCGACGACGATGTTGCGGCCTGGCTGCAGCCCGATATGGATGCCGCTGCGGCTCGGCTGCGACAGCACGAGGTGATCCGTGCCGACCGCATCGACCTTGCCGGACAGCACGTTCTGGCCGCCGAGAAACTCCGCTACATAACGGTCGCGCGGATTGGCGTAGACGTCGCGGGCCGGACCGGACTGCTTGATCTTGCCGTTCTCCATCACCACGACGATATCGGCCAGCGCGATCGCCTCGAGCTGGGTGTGGGTGACGTGGACGAAGGTGATGCCGAGTTCGCGCTGCATCCGGCGCAATTCCTGCCGCATCTGCACGCGCAACTGCTCGTCCAGCGCCGACAACGGTTCGTCGAGCAGCAGCACGCGCGGCTCGGTGATCGCGGCGCGCGCCAGCGCGACACGCTGCTGCTGACCGCCGGAGAGGTTGGCCGGCAACCGGTCCGCCAGTTCGGTCAGCCGGACCTTTTCCATCATCCTGTCGACGGCGCGATAGCGCTCCGCCTTGGACTGGCCGCGCACGCGCAGCGAAAACGCGATGTTGTCGCGCACGGAGAGGTGCGGAAACAGCGCATAGGATTGAAACATCATCGCCGTGCGGCGCTCGATCGGCGCCAGGCCTACGACGTTACCGCCGCCGATCACGATCTCGCCGGCCGAGGGATCCTCGTGCCCGGCAATCATCCGCAGGATCGTGGTCTTGCCGCAGCCTGAGGGGCCGAGGAAACAGCAATAAGCGCCGTCGGGGATCTTCAGATTGACGCCGTCCACTACATTGGTGATGCCGTCGTAACTCTTGCAGAGGCCTGCCAATTCAATGTCACCACCAGATCGCATTATCAATTTCCTCAGTGGGTGGTCTTGGCGCGGACACCGCGGCGCCTGTTGATCAGGACAATGGCGCCGATGCTGGCGCCGATCGCGATAAAGGAGACAATCGTTGTCACCGTGCCCAGCGCGTAAAGCGACGGCGATGTCACGTTCAGCGTCATGCTCCAGATTTCCAGCGGCAGGGTGTTGAGCGAGCCGGCCGTCTGCAGCGAGCGAGCGAATTCGTCATAGGACAGCGTGAAGCCAAACAGCGCGACGGCGACCAGTCCGGGCGCGAGGATCGGGATCACGACCAGCCGAATTGTTTGCCAGCGGCTGGCGCCGAGATCGCGCGCAGCCTCCTCCCATGCGCCGTTGAAGCGCGACATCACGGCGAACATCACCAGCACGCCGAACGGCAGCGTCCACGACAATTGCGCGCCCATCGCCGAGGTGTACCAGCTGGCATTGATGCCGACCCACTGGAACAGCAAGCCGATGCCGATACCCAACACCAGCCCGGGCGCCACCAGGCTGCCTATCATCAAATAGAACACGAAAGTGTCACCGAAAAAGCGCCGGCGGAATGCGAGGCCGGCCATGAAGGAGAACACCAGCGTGATCACCGTCACCATCCCCGCCAGCTTGATCGAGCGATCGAACGATCCCTTGACGTCGCCGGTGCGCGCCTGGGTGACCAGATCGACGAACCAGTGCAGCGAGGTGCCCTTCATCGGAAATACGAGGCCGCCGCGGATATCCTGAAACGACAGGATGTAAATGCAGATCATCGGCCCGTAGAGCGCGACGACATAGAGCGTGAATACAGTAGCCAGCGCATAAAACGTCCACGGTCGCCGGTCGCCGCGGGGCGCCACGACGCGGCGTCGAGATTTGGTCATCGATCGATCCAGCCTTTCCATCGCCAGCGTCATTGCGTGATCTCCCGTCGGATATCGACGGCGCGAAGGATCAGCGAGATCACCACAACAAGGACAACGGTCAGCAACACGGCGCTGGCCGCCGCGATCGGATATTGCAGCACGCCGACATTCTCGTAGAAGGCGCTGACCACGGAGGCGGAGCTGCCGCCCGACATCACCTTGACGACAAAGAAGTCGCCCATCACGATCGAGACCACGAAGATCGAGCCGAGCCCAATTCCGCTCCTGGACATCGGAATGACGATGAAGCGCATGATGTCGAGGCGGCTGGCGCCGGCGTCGAGCGCGGCCTCGATCACCCGCTTGTCGATCCGCGCCATCGAATTGAAGATCGGCACCACCATGAAGATGGTGAGCTGGTGCACATAGGCGATCACCACCGCGAGGCTCGAATAGAGCAGTACTTCCAGCGGCGCGTTGATCACTCCGACACCCTGCAGCGTCGAATTGACCAAGCCTTCCTTGCCGAGCAGCGGGATCCAAGAAATCATCCGAATGATATTGGAAGTCCAGAACGGCACGGTGCAGACCAGAAACAGCCCGATCGCCAGCAACTGGTTCCTGACGTGAAAGACCAGGAAATACGCCACCAGAAAGCCGATGATCAACGTGAAGAACCAGGTCAGCACGGTGAACTTCAGCGTGGCGACGTAGAGATGGAAGGTCTGCGCCGAGGTCAGCACATCGATGTAATTGGCCAGCGTGAAGGTCGGAATCAGGCCGCCGAAGCCGTCGGTCTCGAAGACGCTGGCGATCAGCACCACCAGGATCGGCAGCAGAAAGAACGGAATCAGCACCAGCATCAGCGGCGTCACATAAAGCCATGCCGTTAGATTTTTTCGCCACATTGCGTGAAGCCTGACCGTTGGCCTGGGTAGGAGACGAGAGCCCGTCTGCCGCGGTGCATATCGCCACGGCAGACGTCGAAATCATGCGATCTTGAAGTCGTTCCAGCGCTTGTTCATGTAGGCGGCTTCGTCCATCAGCGTGTTCCAGCACGAGATGTTCTTGACGCGATCGAGGAACGAGCCGCCGTCGCGCTTGGTGCCGGCCTTCTCCATCGGCACGCCGTAAGGATCATTGATCACGCTGGGCGCCGGCTTGCCGTCATACCAGAAGTCCCATTCTGCAGCGGTCAGGAACTTCTTGGCGGTCGAGGGAACCGGGCTGTAATAACCGTAGCGACCGACGAAGCCGCCCTGCCAGCCCGACAGGTACCAGTTCAGATACTCATAGGCTGCGTCCAGCTTCTTGCCGGACAGATGCTTCATCAGGCCCATGCCGTTGCACCAGCCGCGATAGCCTTCCTTGCCGTCCTTGATGTTCACCGCGGCATAGACGCAGGGAATTTCCTTGACGCGCACCGCAGCCACCGCAGGCGACCACATCGACTGGATCACCACTTCACCGGCAGCCATCAGCTGCACCGACTGATCGAAGGTGGTCCAGGTCGCACGGAACTGGCCGGCCTTCTTCAGCTCGATCAACTTGTTGCAGGTGAAGTCGATCTCCTCCCTGGTCATGTTGCCCTTGTTGCCATACTTGATCAGGCCGGCGCTCTCGAAACACAGAGCGGCGTCCATGATGCCGATGGCAGGCACATCGAGGATCGCGGCCTTGCCCTTGAATTTGGGATCGATCAGATCCTTCCACTGAGTCACTTCGTGGCCAACGAGGTCCGGACGGTAGCCGATCGAGTCGGCATTGTAGACCTGCGGCAGGAACGTCGCCCATTCGGTGACGCCGTCGTGCAGATCGGTGGAATTCGCCTTGGCGATATACATAGCCTCGTAGGGCGAGATGCCCTGACGCGGAATTTTGTGGCCATCGATCTCGCCCTTGGTGAAGATCGGCAGGATATTATCGAATTCCTTGATCTTCTTGACTTCGATGCCCTGGATCACCGAGCGCTTGGCGGCGAGCTTGGCTTGCCAGCCTTCGAGGTCGGCGATGTCGACCGAGTCCGGCTGACTGATGAAGCGGTTGATGGCCGCGGACGTATCGAGGTTCTGCATCGTGACCTTGAAGCCGAGATCCTTGGCCGCCTGGTCGCCGATCGCCTTCACCACCGAATAAGACACGCCGACATGGCGCAGCTCGATGTCCTTGATTTCCTGCGCCCAGATCGTCGGCGCGCCGATCACCTCGGAGCCGAGCGCAGCCCCCGCAACTGCCGCACCGGCCTTGAGAACCGCGCGCCGCGACAGCCCTTTCGGCTTCAGCGGCTCGGTCGAAGAAGCGTTAGTGTGAGTATTGTCGTCGTCCAACATAACTCTCTCCGTTGCGCGTTGCTGTGTAAGCGGGCGGCAGTTCGTTCCTGACCGTATCGAATTACGGCGAGGTAACGACGGAGTGATCGGATTGTAAAATCGGAAGTAGAAATGCGAACCATAAGGCAAGCTAATGGTTAGGTCGGCTGCCTATGCCTGCGGCGCATCAGCTACAATTTGATCTTTACTTCCGGAATTCAGAGACGAACGTCAGGCAGGAAGCGCCCCCGTTAGGGCCGCCGCCCAACAATTCCTGGCTGTTGCCGCGACAGCTGGAAGACGAGCAGAAGCGCCAGACCAGTCCGCCTCCGGCGTGCCCGGCCGAGGCTGACATTAGCGAATGCTTCGTCGTGCATCGAAATCAGCTTGCTGCCCGGGTTCTCCGCAGCGTCTCGGAGGGCATCTCAGCGAAGTAAAAACACTGAGCATCTTTGGAAATCTACACCTGCCCCTTGTCCGCCGAAAACAAACGGGAGGCCCGCGATGATGTTGTTCATGGCAACCCGTCATCACTCTGTCGCTCTGCTGGTGATGGGACTTTTATTTATGATGGCCTTGACACCGACGCGTGCCGAGACCCCGCAGAAAATTTATGGCTGCACCGCGACCCAGATCCAATCCGGCGCAGCCGATGCCTGCCTCAAGAAGACCGAAAGCGATATCATCGCCAACTACACCAACGTCCATGTGATACGTTGCTGCGAAATCGCCTTCCGCAAATGAACGGACTGCGCTGAACAGGCATCCGAAGCAGGCCGGCTCTCCGACCGGGGCGTCTTTCGCCCCCCGGTGCCAAGATCGCGCGCACCTGATGATTGAAATCAGTTGGGTTCAACAGCAGGCTAGCTGGAGATCGGCCCAGCGCATTCATCAATCGTTCGTCGAACGCATGTCAGTTCCTGCACCGTTGAAGGCACGCAAGGACGCCCATCGGTGAGACAACTTCAACCATCTATTTCTTGGTGCAGCTCACGCTGATATTGAATGTGAAACCTCGCGACAATTGCTTGCCTTCGTAGGATTTGTCGCTGCGCGGTATATCCGCGCCTTTCGCTTGGTAGCTGACGTTTCCGTCGCTGCCTTTCAGGACCATTTTTCGGTAACCTGTTCATTGTGTTTCAGCACCTCGTCCTTGGCGATGATCTTGCCGCCGTCATTGAGGTCCTTCGCCGTCACGGAAATGGTCGCGTTGGTGGCGTTGGCAAAGGTAACGTCTACGGACTCCGCCTTGGCCTGGCCTGGCTGGCGCCCAAAACAAACGCAGCGACCGCGATGCTCGCGGAGCCTTTCATGATTTTCGCTACCTGTACGCCGAGTGCGATCCAAAGCTTCTGTTGGGGATTGCGGTGCGACATGTTCGATATCTCCTGAATTCTGCCCGAACGTTGGCCCCGTCCTTCTGTGTTGCCTTTTGGCAAAAGGTTCAGGCTGGGATCGCTCCGGGAATGATCGCGAGGGCGATCGAACAATGGCGACTCCCGCGATGCTACCCGCGGGATGTCGATGACGAGGGCGCCGCGAGCACGTCGCACAAGACTCTCGTTAGTCGCGCGCGCGCCCCCAAATGCGTGAAATTGTGGTCGGCATCAGGGATGATCGAAACCAACGCCTTCGGATAGCGGCGCAGCTGCGCGCCCTTTCTTCCCATATACGTACGGAATTCGCCCAGCGCGTGATCTCCTTGCGAAAACAACATCGCCAGGCGAACGCCACGACTTTCGAGGGTTTGGAATCGGCGGTGACCTTCGCTGTAGAGCGTCTGGCCGGGCCGGACTGCGGCAATTTGTCTGACTATCGATGAGGCGATTTGAATAAGGCGTTTCGAGACAAAGATAAGCGGAACCTTGATGCGCAAATTTCCTGACAGCAGCCGTCTAAGGCTTCGTTTGCTGAACAGCAGCCCAACGGAACTACCGATGGTTCGATGGGCCGATTGCAGCGCTTCTGCGACAGTCTCCGCGGGGTCCCAGACAAAACGCATGATGTTGATGACGACGACATTGCGAACGCGCACATCTTGCACAGCTACCTGGAATGCGGCGTAAGCCCCACTGCAGCGTCCGACCAAAGCGATCGGGCCAGCATCGAGTTTTTCGACATAGTCGATCGCGTGACGCAGGTCAGCAATTTGCTCATCCGAATAAAGCACTTCGGCTGGCGCGCTTGCCGAAGCCGGACTGTCGCCGATGCCCCCGGCGTCGAATCTGAACGAGGCTATCCCGCGCTCTGCGAGGGCACGAGCCTGTTGTACGGCCGCGCGCCCCCAGCCGATGTGATAGTCGCGCCCCGAATTGGCGAGGACCGCGATAGCTGAAGGCCTTCGGCCGAGCGGTTGACACAGGACGCCGAAGAGCTGCTCGTCTGGCCCGAACCGAACCGGCAGTTCCTCATAGTGGGGGCCGGCGAGCGGCCGCGCCGGCCCTGGCGCCCTGGCGGGGACCCTGGCGCCCGCCGTCGGAAGATGCGCGAGATCATCGATCCATGACACGATGCGCGTCAGCGTGCCGAGTTGCGGTTCGGCCGGCGTTGGATCCTGCAGGATCATTTCATAGCCCGCGTAGTCGATGGACGAAACATCGGCTCCGAGCGTCTTCAGGTGGCTTCCGATCGCGCCGTCGCGAGAAATTTGACTGCGCTCGACCAAAAGGATCCGTGCGGCAGGAGACTGGGTTGCCCGGGTGAGATCGATCGCCTGGATGGCTGCGGCGCGGCTGCTTGCCAGTGAAATACCGGCGACGCTGTAGCCGTTGTCGTCCAAAGGGTCGGGCCCGATACCCATCCGCTCGGTCAGCATGCGCGACCAGGCTTGAAGTTCACGAAGATATGCGCGGCCTTTGACCACCGGCGCCATCAAGACCGCCGCTGCGACGTCGGGCGATTCGGTTCCGAGCTGAGCGGCCAGACTGGCGCCAAAGCCTTGTCCGACCAGAACGAGTTCGATGCCGGGATTGTATTCTCGCAAGAATGCCATGCACTGACGGGCAGCAACGAACCAGTCCGAGATGCCTTCGGGATCGTCAACAGGATCGATGGCATCTGCGGTGCCGGGATAATCGAACCTGAGGCAGGCATGGCCTGCCGCGGCAATATTCTCGGCCAAAACGCGCCATGTGGCGCGGGTACACAATTCCTCGTATCCGATAGGCGCCAGCAGCAGCACCGCCTTACGTCCTTGCCGGTCGATGCAGCCTGCGTGATAGAAGCCGCCGAAAGTATCAAACGTTACCGGTATGCCATATCGGGAAGTCATGATTTTAAAACTATCACAGTTTGCCTGATCCCGTTCGCCCATCGAACCGGCCGGCATTTCGATATTTTTACTGTCGAGTAATCGCCCTTGCGGGATATCGATTTCTTAACTTGAGGGCGACGAAGGTGTCATTCGATATCGTGTTCCATCATTAACACGTGCTCAAGCTCTGTGTGTTTTTCCGGTATTTAGCCGTTCGCTAATCATGTTGAGGATTTGCGATCGGCGTCGAAAGCGCCGCTCCCGACATCGACGCCGCTGCTCGAGAGCGCCATCCCGAAGCGACTTCGGGCGGCAACTCTGTTGACGCATGCGTCAATCTCGACTGATCACATCTTCATTTTGTTAAGCTTGATATCGGAACGATCCGTTGCATTTGAGGCTGTTTACGATTCACTCGACATTTAACTGATATCACGTCGCCGGCATAAAAATCTGACGCTGTCCGCAACCCGCGGCAGGATCTTTCACAACCTTGGAGAACCTTCATGCGTGACCGCGTGCGCACCATTGTCGGATCGATGAACCTTCTCCCCGTTCCGGCCGATGGCTTGTCCGACCAGGATAATCTGTTCGATGCGGGCATGACCTCGTTCGGTTCGGTTCAGCTGATGCTGGCGATCGAGGAGGAATTCGATATCGAATTTCCCAATAGCCTGCTGACTCGCAAGACATTTGCGACGCTTGGTGGATTGATTTCTGCTGTTGAGCAACTCGCCGCTCAGAAAGTCTAGGGTCATGATCCCGAACGCGGTGAAGCAAGGCGTTGACCTGCCCGAAGCCGCGTCCTGGCGTGACGTGATGCAGCGGATTGCTACCGACGTTGCTTCGCCAAATTCCGATCTCGCGGACCGAACCGCAACGTTTCCGGCGCAGACATTCGAAGCTCTTCGTTGTAGCGGTATGCTCGGCTTGATGGTGCCCAAGAGCCTTGGCGGCCAAGAATTGGGATTGCGCAAGATCGCCGATCTTTGCGCTGTACTCGCAGGCGCCTGCGGCGCCAGCGGCATGGTTTACGCGATGCATCAGATCAAGCTGTCGAGCCTGGTCGCGCATGGCATGCAAACCGAATATCATCGCGCGCTCATGCGGGACGTTGTCGCAAAGCAGCTATTGATTGCGTCGTCGACCACGGAAGCCGGCATCGGCGGCGATATGCGTATCTCGAATTGCGCAATCGAGATGACGGGTGACCGGGTTTCGCTGATCAAACAGGCAAGTGTCCTGTCATATGCCACGGAAGCCGATATCATCATGGCGACCGCACGCCGTGGTCCGGCGTCGGCCGGGTCCGACCAGGTCCTGATCGCGCTGCGGCGTAGCGACTATCAACTTCAGCGCACCGCCGAGTGGAATACGCTAGGCATGCGCGCCACCTGCTCCGAGGGTTTTCTGCTGACGGCAACGGCCGGAGCCGATCAGATCTTTCCGAAGCCGTTCCACGAGATCGCAGTGCAATCCATGCTGGCCACCGCACATGTACTGTGGTCCAGCGTCTGGTTCGGAATCGCGACCGACGCCCTGTCGCGCGCGCATGCCTCGGTTCGGGCAACGGCGCGGCGCATGCCGTCCGATTTCGCGGGACCGCTCCCAGGCGCAGCTCGACTGGCTGAGGCCACCGCAAAGTTGCAGACGTTCAAGTCGACGCTCGTCGCCCATATCGAACGGTTCGAGACGGCGAAGCATGACGAAGACGATCTCAGCTCGATCAATTTCGCGATCGAAATGAACAATCTCAAGGTCATGGCTTCGAACATGGCCGTCGACATCGTACGTGAAGCGTTGATGGTGACCGGCATCGCCGGCTACCGCAACGACGGTCCATTCTCGGTCGGGCGCCATCTCAGAGATGTGTTGTCGGCGCCGCTGATGGTGGCAAACGATCGTATTCTCGCCAACACCGCCGGCCTGGTGGTCGCGGGCCGGTTTGACTCATGTCTGGAGTGATAGTGATGAACGCGCCTGCTAAAGTCGTGCAAAGTCCTGAAGCGTTTCTCACTGCCCTGTTCGACGAATCGATCCTGATCAAGACCGGCGTCGACGGCCTCTATGGCCGCGCCGGTGTGTTCGAAGAGGTCATCGACGGATTCGAAAATGCGGTAACGAAAATGGCCGTCGGCGATCGGGCCACGCGGATTCATTTTCCGCCGGGCATGCCGCGCAAGAATCTCGAGAAAGCCGGTTACCTGAAGAGCTTTCCGCAACTGGCCGGCTGCGTCCACTCTTTCATGGGCGACAACACCGACCATGCCAAGCTTGTCGGCATGATCGAGCGGGGCGAAGACTGGACCGAAATGCAGGAAGCGACCGAAGTCGCTCTGACGCCGGCTGCATGCTATCCGCTGTATCCCACTGTCGCGGCGGAAGGTCCGGTGCCGGAAGGCGGCCGGCTGTTCGATCTCAAGTCATACTGCTTCCGTCATGAGCCCTCGAAGGATCCGGCGCGGATGCAGCTGTTCCGGATGCGCGAATTCGTCCGTATCGGCACTGCCGATGAAGTGACGTCTTTCCGGGCCACCTGGCTCGAGCGCGGTGAAAAGCTGATCGCCTCGTTGGGCCTGCCTTGCGTCATCGATGTCGCCAACGATCCATTTTTCGGGCGCACCGGCCGTGTCCTGGCGTCGAGCCAGCGCGACCAGGGGCTGAAGTTCGAGTTGCTGATCCCGGTCGCGAGCGATGAAAATCCAACGGCGTGTCTGTCGTTCAACTATCATCAGAACCATTTTGGCAGCCTGTGGGGCATGCATTTCGCGAACGGCGAAGTCGCGCATTCGGCCTGCGTCGGCTTCGGCCTGGAGCGGACGGCGCTGGCGCTGTTCCGTCACCATGGCACCAAGGTCGACGCGTGGCCTGCGGATGTCCGCCGCGTCTTGTGGGGCTAGGCCTTGCAAACCGCTTGCGCCATCGATGGACTGGATCCCGCAACCTATGCGCGTCATGGGCTGCATGATCCCGCGCGCAACTGGCCCGAGACCAACTGCTACGTCGATCTGCTGATCGAAGTGCTGGGCCAACGCGGGCATAATCCCCGAGCCGCGCTGGCTTTTACGGTTGCGCAGGATTACGAGGGCGACCAGTTCACGTTTTTCAAGATTCCGGCCGCCGATCTCGCGCTGCTGTACGGTGTCGAGATTCTGGAGCTCGCTATCTTCGACCAGCTGGAAGATCACGCGCGCGTGCAGTTGGCGCGTGGCCGTCTGCCACTGATCGAGGTCGATTCTTACTATCTGCCGGATACCCGCGGCATCACCTACCGCCGCAGCCACAGCAAAACGACAATCGGCGTCAACGTTCTGGATTCGGTCAACCGCCGGCTCGATTACTTTCACAATGGCGGATACTTCCGCCTCGAAGGCGAAGATTTCGACGCGCTGTTGCGGCCCGCACGTGAAAACGGTCTGCCACTATTCCCCTATGTCGAATTCATCAAGTTCGGTCCGGCGCCGTCTGCACACGAGCAGGTCAAAATATCTCGCATGCTGCTTGCGCAACATCTACGTCGTCGTCCGTCGCAGAATCCATTTACGGCATGGGGCGAAGTGATCGGCGCCGACATCGCCCGGCTGATGGAACGGCCTCCCGAGTGGTTTCACACTTACGCTTTCAGCACATTGCGTCAGGCCGGTGCGAACTTCGAACTGCTCGCGTCCTATTTGGCGTGGTTGCAAGAGCACGGTGATCCCGCGCTGGAGCGCGCCAGGCTGGCCGCGGAGGCGATCGCTGGCGGCACCAAGATTATGCAGTTTCAGTTTGCCCGCGCCTCGGCCCGCGGCAAAGTTCCTGATATGACGGGTGCCATCCGCCAGCTCGCGACCGATTACGACATCGCCCTCGACAGCCTCATGAACAAGTTCGTCGCTCGCGGTGCCGTAGCTTGATCGCCACATCGGCCCATTGATTGCCATGACCGACATCCGCGCCATGACGGGACGCAAGGTGAAGCCGCTCGACAGCGGCTGGGAACTGGCGCTGTCGCCCCCTCAGGCATGGCAAGAGCCCAGCGGGTTGAGTGAGGCAGTCTGGTTGCCCGCTATCGTCCCTGGAACGGCCGCTGGCGCGCTGCGGGCCCTCGGACAATGGAGTTTCGATGACCCTCAGCCTCTGCACGACAAGGACGTCTGGTACCGGCTCCCTATCAGTGGACGCGGCAAGCGTAAGCTACGGTTCGAGGGACTCGCGACATTCGCTGAGGTTTTCCTCGACGACAGGCTCATCCTGACTGGCAGCTCGATGTTCGAGCCGTATGAGGCCGATATCATCCTCGGCGGCGAGCATTGGGTCCATATCGCCTTCAGGAGCCTCAGCCGGGTGCTGGCAGGAACGAAAGGTCCCCGGGCACGCTGGAAGACGATGATGATCGAGGAGCCGCGGCTGCGGTTCCTGCGCACCACGCTGATCGGGCATATGCCCGGGTGGTGTCCGCCCGTTGATGTGGTCGGCCCATACCGGTCTGTGCAACTGATGGAAGAGGGACTTGTTCGCGCTGGCCATGTCGATCTGCGCAGCCGGCTCGAAGAAGCCGAAGGCGTTCTGACGCTCGCGCTCGATCTGTCGGGGGTGGCCAAAGGCGTGATGCCGGTCCTGCGCTGCGCCGGGGCGGAGGCGCTGCTGATACCACTCGACACGGAAGCACCGCTGTCAGAGCCGACGCGTTGGCAGGGCACGCTGCGTATCCCCGATGTGGACCTGTGGTGGCCTCACACCCATGGCAGCCCGACGCTCCATGCTGTGACTATCGACATCGGTGCCGTCCGAATCGACCTCGGAGAGGTAGGATTTCGCCGGATCCAGGTCGACCGCGGACCGGACGGAAATGGCTTCACCCTGCATGTAAACGGCGTCCGCATTTTCTGCCGCGGCGCATGTTGGACGCCGATCGACGTGGTCAGCCTGCAGGCATCTGATGCGGATTACGCGCAGGACCTTGGCCTGATGCAAAATGCCGGCCTCAACATGGTCCGTCTCAGCGGCACCATGGTCTATGAGGCCCCGGCGTTCCACCGCCTCTGCGACAGGCTCGGCATCATGGTCTGGCAGGACATCATGATGGCCAATTTTGACTATCCGTCGGATGACGCCTTTGCTGAAGTCATCCGCAGCGAAACCACTACGGTCGTTCGCCGGTTGAGCGCGTCGCCGTCACTAGTCGTAATATGCGGCGGCAGCGAGGTCGGTCAGCAGGCTGCGATGATGGGCCTGCCACGCCAGATGCGCGACGTGCCATTGGCGGAAACTGTCATTCCTGAAGTTCTGGCCAGCTTGTGTGACGTCGCCTATGTGCCGGGTTCGCCGTCCGGCGGCGCGCTGCCCTTCGTGGCCGAAGCCGGCCCGTCGCATTATTACGGCGTGGGCGCATATTTGCGGCCCCTCGACGATGCGCGCCGCGCCAATGTCCGCTTTGCCTCCGAGTGCCTCGCTTTCGCCAACCTGCCGGACGATCGCCACTTCGCTGACCATCGGCTCGATCCTGCCAGAGATCCGGAACGCTGGCTCGCCGGCGTGCCGCGTGACGGCGGCGCGTCGTGGGATTTCGACGATGTGCGCGAGCATTATCTTCAGGCGCTGTGGAACGAAGACGGCCGCAGCCTGCGCCTCAGCGACCCCGGGCGCTGGCGCCGCCTTTCGCGCGCGATCACAGCCGAAGTCATCGAACGGACGATCGACGAATGGCGCCGCCCAGCCTCCACCACCGCTGGCGCGCTGATATGGCTGTGGCGCGACCTGCAGCCCGGCGCAGGCTGGGGCCTGCTGGATTCCTGCGGCCGTCCGAAATCTGCCTTCTACGCATTGCGCCGCGCCTCGCTACCGCTGCGTCTGTCAATCACCGACGAAGGCACCAACGGGCTCTATCTGCATCTCGTCAACGACACGCCGCGGGCCGTCACAGGCAAACTTACGTTGCGCTGCCTGAGAGACGGCAAGACGCCGGTGATCGAAGCGGTGCGCAATGTGACCATCGCGCCGCATGCCGGGCTTTCAATTGGGGCGTTCGAGATACTCGACCGGTTCTTCGACGCCGGTCACTGCTATCGCTTTGGGCCAGCAGCGCATGACACCGTGCATGCAACGTTCGCAGCCGAGGACTCTGATCAACCTCAAGAGGCCTTTCATTTTCTTTGTCCCCCGACGTCAGCGGTTGACCAAACGATTGGCATTGTGCTTGGCAAAGACGACGCAGGTTTCTTTCTCGACTTGCAAGCCGCCACGACGACGCGTTTCATTGAAATCGCGGACAACGAATTCCTGCCCGACGACAATTATTTTCATATGGCGTTTGGGCATCGCAAGATCGTGCGCCTGGCACCGCCCCAGCATACGTCCGATAATTTGCGCCCATCGGGGCGGGTCTCTGCGCTCACTCTGAGAGGTAACGTCAAATACTGACCGGGCAGCGCCAGCTAATTCTTTCAGTGGCCTGTACATGGGAGAGCGGGACCCGCCATATCAACCGGATCGCGTGCGGTATGTCGATCAGGACGAGGGAGCGGCAGAAGCCGTGCTGGGAGTTAGAGGCGCAATGGTGGTAGCGACAGCGTCCCGCTCCGCCCGACGAGCCCACAAACCCGGTATTTCCGCCACCCAGCCAGCCATTTCAGTTACCTTGACCGGGTCAGGCCCGTCGCAGTGCCAGCACGCATACCGTTGCTCCGCCGATCCCACTTTCGGCAGAGCCATGGTCATCTTTGCGTTGCACCTGGGACAGATCGGATAGTCGATCATGAGTTCACGAGCACGGCAGGCGGCGGGCAGCAGGAACTGGTCGTGATGCACCGCTTCATTGCCATGAAGCGGCAAGCGACAGACTTGCCCTGAAAACTACAGTGTTCTGATCGTCTCGCACACTCACTGCAAAGACCCGCGTCATGCCGTCTGGCAGGCGGTCAGAGGCGATGCTCACGATCATCGCTACGGCTTCCTCAGCGAGATCGGCCTTCGACATGTCCGTTCCGAGTGGATCGGAATGGTTCACCGCGCCGTCATCGGTGACATCGAAAAAGTATAATGGCATCGGCAGCCACCTCAACCTCCCCGAAGCGTAGTCCTTCATCGTCAGAATGTCGGCTCGGTGACGGACATTAGGTCTCGAATGCACCGTCGCCACGTCTTGGCCTGTACTTACTATTTGCCCTCGCGGAAGTGGAGCTCTCCATCAAAGGACCGACGCTCGACGGCGCAATCATGAACTCCAAGCAGCAGGCCGTACGTGACGCGCCAAGGCGTCTTGGCCGCAATGGCACAAGCCAACGCCGAAGCGACCGAGGGAGCCCAGCGGGGCTGGCAAGCTGGGCCGGGTGACGCAGCGGCAAGATGATCCGTGTGGCCCGATCAATGCTTTTGCTTCGAGGACGGAAGCCACTCACCCGCCAGTTTGGTCGGAGGCGGTGATGCGTTTAGACACCTTGGCTGCACCGATCCGGGCTACTGCTTCGCGAGCACGCCGAGGACAGCTACCGCATCGACCTTTGCGCCGATTGGTATGGCTGCGAGATCGACGAAGAAGTCCGGGTTGTGGTTCGAGTAGGGGAACGGGCGGCCCTCCGCATTTCTTGCGGGCGATCTTCACGCAACGAGACATCTCGCATACTACGCGCAGCTCCGGGCCGCTCTTTCTATATTGGGATCTCTAGGCATTGGGATTTTCAATGGCATAAACTTCGTAATTAACTCTAACGGCGCCGCGGTGAGGTTCGACCCGCCGGCCCCGGGAGAGCCTATGCGGGGCAAAGGCACCCATGACGCCGTTTGGGGGGCACTGAGCGGATGGGTTAGTGACCCGCAATCGGCGCGAGATTTCCTGAAGCTTGTGCGAATAGGCGGCTCTTCGCTCGCAAACTGCCTGGATGCAATTTGGCCCGGTGCAGCTGCGTCTGCCGTAGCCGGAACCCTTATCGAGGCCTGGGGAATTGACCTGAGACGCGGCAGGGATGAGCATCGCAGTCGAAATATGTCTAGCTACAACGCTCAGGCGTTTGAGCCCATGCCTGACGTTCCAGGCGAGCGCCTCGATTTTATTGAAGGGCTATGGGCACTCTTTGAACCCACATCTTCTTCTAGCTTTGACCAACTTGACCGATTTCTACTTCGTTCAATGCTCTGGCAACAGCATGACCTGCTGGCAAACGGCACTAGCAAAGAAAGCGGCGCCATTGCACGCCGCTACGCGGAACTTCCTGACGTCATTCGCAGGATCGCATCTGAGCATTTCCTGACCGGCATTAGTGAGCCGAATGAACCGACATTACTAACGTATGCTCGTTCGACCGCTTCTCCTGCTATGGCCGCCGAGATGCTTGCGAGGGCCTACCTGCTGCTGCGCGCCGCTACTGCTTTTACGATATCAAACTTCAATGATGCTGGAGTTCAAGTTGGCAATGGCAATTGGCGCCCCTGGATAGACCCATACGCGGAAGCAAGAGGGTTTTGGGATCCCGCCGCTCCTTTGCAACAACCCGCTGACTTGTGGGAGGACGTCAAATTGGCTCTCGCAGATCTGACATCATCAAGATCCCCCGTTCCGATTTCAATGAACGCGTGGATGAAGCGTGTGCCGCTTGGTTTGCCCACCGTATCAGAAGCGGAACGAATTGGCGTATGGAGCTTAGGCTCGTGAAGTATATGGGTTCAAAGCGCTCAATGTTGCTCAATGGCTTAGGCGAGGCCATTCAGTCTGCCGTGCCGGGCCATAAACGCTTCGTCGACATGTTTACCGGCTCTGCTGCTGTAGCTTGGCATGTAGCTCAGAAGTACGATGTGGAAGTTCTGGCCGGTGATCTTCAAAAATACTCTGTCGTGCTCGCTTCGAGCGTTATTGGGCGCACTAAGCCACTGAAAAGAAAATGGCTAGAAGACTGGGCTGACAGAGCAACAACATGGGAAGCAGCTTCGGACTTCGTCGGTCGAACCAAGCGATTGCAGAAGCGAATAGCGACGGAGGACATTAAGTCTACTTGCGACCGCGCACGTGATTTATGCGCCGAGATGCCCTATCCGATTTCGAAGGCATACGGTGGCTATTACTTCAGTCCGCAACAATCTCTAACTATCGATGCACTTCGCGCGACGCTGCCCCTCAATAAAGACGCGCGGTGCGCCGCACTAGCTTCTCTTATTTGGGTAGCAAGCCGCTGTGCTGCGGCACCCGGCCACACCGCACAGTCGTTCAAGCCGAACCTAACCGCCGGCGAATTTCTGAAGGCTGCATGGCAGAGAGATGTCGGTGCATGCCTACACCAGTCGTACGACGCAATAGCTCCAATGTTTTCGAAGCGGAAAGGCGCAGCCACAAAGACGGACGCCAATGACATGGCTTCAACTTTGAAGGAAGGCGATATCGCGTTTCTTGATCCACCATATTCGGGTGTTCACTACAGTCGGTTTTATCATGTTCTCGAAACGCTCGTTGGCGGCAAACTCGTTGCTGTCTCGGGAGAGGGCCGATACCCCGAAATCGGAAAGCGGCCCCAGTCGAAGTACAGTCTCGTCAAATCTTCGGAGGATGCGTTCGAAGCGCTTCTGAAAAGTTTGGCGAGCGTTGGAACTGATGCCATCATCACCTTTCCGGCGGGAGAGGCATCTAATGGCCTTAGCGGGGAAAGAGTTACGGAGCTCGCCAATCAGTTTTTCCGCATCAAGTCTTCAAAGGTGACAAGCCGCTTTTCCACGCTCGGTGGCAATTCGCGCAACAGAGATGCTCGTCAGCCATCCGAAGAGATGATTTTGACGCTGACGGCTAGGTAAACCGAGTGGCATGTCCTGCCCATCACCCCAATAAGCATGGGTACAAACATGGGCAACTGCGTGGCCCACGCGAAAATGGCTTCACCAACAATGACTTACGGAGAAATCTGGCGGAGGGAGAGCATCTGGGGTCGAACCTTCTCCGCGTAAATCAGCGCGCCTGCCGGTGAATCAGCGCTCACCAAGGACCATCGCTATTCGACCAGGCGGGTGGCGCCCGTTTGGACCCTTTCGGAGGTACGGTTCTCATCCGACGGCCACGATCAGGACACGCTCCGTGTCGGTCGATGCCACGACAGCCCACACCCCGCGCAAGAGCTTCCGCCGCGCGGCCTGACGCTGAGAGCCTGCGAAGGTCCGGGGGCGGCCCATACAGTCTCCGTGAGCCAGGAACGCCGGTTTCCGACCTACACCCGCGTCCGACTCCGCAAGCGTATCTGAGACCATCTGGGCTGCCAGTTTTGCGTCCGAGCGACTATTCCGGTTTCGGATGCCCGAGCGCTTCTTCCAAGCTCTCAGATGCGCCGCTACTATCCGCCAACAGACGTCATTCGATTTTTCGACTACAGTAGAATCGAACCATTATTTCTATTTTGAGGTCTGCTTGTAAATGGTGTCCATCTTCGAGATAACATCTGGTTGATAAACTTTATTGTCCCAATCTTCTGGAGCAACATCTTCGATTCCAACAGAGATCGCGCTCTCTTTTGAATTTAGAACTCTTACTATGGTCTTGGTAATTTCCTCAGCCAGAGTTTTCTTTGTCTCTTCAGTGCGGCCTGGATAGAGCTTTACAATCAAGTGGGGCATTTGCGTCTTTCGGGTTATAGTTGCAGGAGCGCTTCGCTCAGGCTTTCACCAGATCATAGTCGCCAAGATCAGCGTTTTTGGTAAGCCGCCAGTATTCGAGCAGGGAGAACGGCCAAGTCTGCGATGCCCTCCCGAAGCGATTTCGGTACCAGCTCGATACTTTGGCAACGCCCCAAGCTTTCGTCAAATTGCCGGCGTCGACGCGCTGGTTGTAGTCGTCGAACGGCACCTGCCGCACGTCCATCTCGGCGTAGTTGCCGGCCAACAATCCGTAGATCGCCGACAATGCATATTCCACGGCGCATTCCGCCGAGAAAATGGCGCTGCCGTTGACGACAACGCCGGTCGTAGGCCCGCCCGTCATGAACAGGTTCGGGAAGCCCGGCATGGTGATGCCTAAATAGGCGCGGCAATCTCCTGCCCACCAGTCGTGCAAATCCTTGCCGGCCCGTCCAGTGACCTTGATCGGCATCAGATAATCCGACGCCTCAAAACCGGTCGCAAGCACGATCACATCGACCTCATGCAACTGTCCGTCGTCCGTGACGATCCCGCGTTTGTCGATACGCTGTATCTTGTCAGTGACCAGTCTCGCATGCGGCTGCTTCAGCGCGGCGGCCCACACGCCGTTGTCCCGCAACATACGCTTGGCGCCGGGCGGATAATTCGGCGTCAACTTCTCCAGCAGGTCGGGGCGATCGGATAGCTGCTTCTTCAGATGCTCGATGCATTCGAGACGAAGTCCCTCGTTGGCGCTTCCGACCGATATTGGATGGTCCCAGCCAGCTTCGACTTCGACCAGCGGCAGCCGCCCCTCCGCCGCGATCCAGAATTGCCAAAATCGGAACCAGCGCCCGTAATACGGCACATGGTGAAGCAGCCAGGCCATTCCGGGCTTGATCTCCTCGTGATAATTTGGTGTCGGCAGCATCCAGGGGGGGTTGCGCTGGAACACTTCGAGCGCAGAAACCGCGTCGACGATTGACGGTACGATCTGGTAGGCGCTGGCGCCGGTGCCGATCACGGCAATGCGCTTGCCCTCAACGTCAAAGCCCGCTGGCCAGCGCGCGGAATGGAACAGGTCGCCTTGGAAGCTTCGCAGACCGGGGATATCCGGATAGGCCGGCTTATTGAGTTGCCCGGTCGCGGTGATAATCGCGTTGAACGTCTCGGTGCGGATCTTGCTCGCGGCATTGCGCGTTTCGATGGTCCAGAGCGCCGCGGCGGCATCGTATTGCATTGAGAGCACTTCGGTCTCAAATACAACGTGCTGCCGCACAGACGTCTCGGAGGCAACGCGCGAAATATATTTCTGGATCTCGGTCTGCCTGGAAAATTGTTCCGGCCAGTCCTGCTTCTGCGCGAAGGAGTAGCTGTACGCAAAATTCGGAGTATCCAGCCGGCAGCCGGGATAGATGTTTTCCCACCACACGCCGCCGACATCCGGATTCTTCTCGAACACGGTATAGCCAATGCCGGCCTGCTCTAGCCGGTGCGCAGCAGCAACACCGGACAGACCGGCACCGATCACGGCGACCTTGAAGTCGCGATCCGGCGCCAAGTCTGCCTTGATCCAGTCGGGCGCGCCGAGATCGCGGGGCAGCGCC
Source organism: Tardiphaga sp. (assembly GCF_028290495.1). GTDB lineage: Bacteria > Pseudomonadota > Alphaproteobacteria > Rhizobiales > Xanthobacteraceae > Tardiphaga. The sequence continues at coordinate 10,601 of NZ_JAQGJT010000044.1, read as the reverse complement.
AGTTCGTGCTTCAGCAGCGGAATGTACTCGGCCCCCGCGCCGCGCGCGATAAAGCCCATCGCGCGCTCCAGCAGTGGCGTCGCCGGATCCGGCGCGGGCGAGCCGCTATCCCGGTAGGCAATGATCGTCTCGACCGCGAGCCGCCGCGCCTCGGCCTGAGCCTCCTCGCTCATGCCGCCTTGCGGCTTGATCGACGCGCCCATTCTGGGCGGCGGCGGCCGCAATTCCTCTGCCAGCAACCGGTCATCGCCCGTCAACGCGGCGAGCGCGGCCAGCAGGGAAGGAAGATCGGCATCCTCTACTGCAGCCGCGATCCCGGCGTCGTCCGCCACGATCGGGTCGACCTGATCGAACCTGCGCAGACCGTTCAATGCGTGAGGCGTCTGAGAAACCGCAATGTTCATTTTGAATCCTCCGCGCGTCCGAAATAGTTCTTCGCTACGCGACACACTTCGGCGGGACATTCAATGTTTGGTTCGTGGCCCGCATCGATCGTGACCGCGGCGAGTTTTGGTGACAATACCGCGAGCCGCTCGGCCCAGCCGCCTTCGAGCAGGGGGTCGCGCGCGCCGGCCAGCAAAAGAGACGGAATGCTGGTCAAGGCCAGCCGCGCCAGATAGTCATCGGGCGGAACGGCACGGGTCACGGACGGATTCTTCAGCCGCGGGGCCATTAGCGTTTCCCAATGCCCGGGGATCAGGCTGTTATCGTGGCGCTGCTGGACGTGCGCCTCCATCCCTGTCGCCGATCCCGCGATCAGTGCCGTAAGCTTCGCCGCCGATGCTAAGCTCGGCGTGTAGTCGGCCAACGCCTCGATGCCGGACTGCAGGCGATAGGGTCCGCCGGATCCCGAGATCGAAATCGCGCGGCGGATATGCCAAGGGTTGCCTGGCTCCACCGTCGCCCGCATGATTAGCGAGCCGCCAAACGACGAACCGAGATAGTCAGCCTGGTCGATCCCAAGTTCGCGGACTAGGCCCGCGATGTGCGGAATGCGCGCAGCATAGGGCGACCGGTCGAAGTAGACGACCTTGTCGGTGCCGCCCCACCCGAGCAGCTCCGGCGCGTAAATGTGATAATGCGGCGACAGCTCAGCGATGACGTCGTTCCAGCACAATTCCGCTGTCGTTCCGAAAGCGCCATCGTGAATTAGAATTAGCGTCGGCTTGCTGCGATCGCCGGCTTCCAGGTACCGGGTCATAAAACCGCCGGCAACCACTGACTTCGCCTCGAACTGCGCTGCAACCATTATATTTCCTTCCAATCATGCACTGCCGGGCCTTACTAGCCTTGTGGACAGCGAGCCGGCAGTTTGATGTGCTGATAGCTGCCATCGTCAGCCGTGATACGGCTCAGTTCATCACCGAACCGCCATCGACCGACAGCGTTTGCCCGGTGACGAAATCGCTGGCGGCAGACGCCAGGAAAATCAGGGCGCCTAGCAAATCGTCCGGCTTCGCTTCGCGCTTCAGCGCGCGTGACGCGATGTTGTTGGCGATTACGGTGTCGGACCAGCTAGGATTGTTTTTCATCGCCTCGCTCATCGTCAATCCGGGCGCCAGCGCGTTGACGCGAATGCCGTCGGCGCCGAGTTCGCGTGCGGCGGCGCGGGTCAACGAGATGATAGCGCCTTTCGACGCCACGTAATGCGGCAGGCCAGGCGAACCCTTGATGGCGGTACCGGAGGTGAGATTGATAATCTTGCCGTATCCATTAGCCTTCATTAGGGGCGCTCCCGCTTTAATGCATTCGAAAGTGCCGCGGACGTTGACGGCCATCACCCGGTCCCACTCTTCGGAGCTGACACCGACTAGCGTCGTGAGCTGGATGCCGCCGGAGATCGCGGCGTTGTTGACGAGAATGTCGAGACGCCCGAACCGGTCAACCGCTTCACGGGCAAACTCCTTGACCGACTCGGAACTGGTGACGTCGAGCGTCATGCCGTGTACCTCGCCGCCACGAGCGCGCACGCTCGCGCATGTCGTCTCCGTCGAGGTAACATCGCCGACGAGTACATTCGCACCCTGTTCCGCGAGCGCCAGCGCGAAGGCGGCGCCTAATCCCTGTGCGGCGCCGGTGACGGCGGCGACCCTGCCTGCGAGTAGCTTCGACATGTAATTCTCCAGAGTCTCGGCATCAATTCAGGATGCGGTAGCGCCGCCGTCGATCGGGATAACGGTGCCAGTGATGTAGCTCGAGGCCGGAGACGCCAGCAGTAATGCCAATCCCTTGATCTCGTCGGGCTGGCCGAGCCGGCCCATCGGCACGTCGGCAATAAATCCCGCAGCGACGTTGGCGTCGTGCAGGCGGCCCTGGCCAATATCGGTGAGGAACGGTCCGGGTGCGATCGCATTGATCGTGACATTGTGTGGCGACAACTCGATCGAACTCTGGCGGACGAGATTACTAATTGCCGCCTTGGTGGCGGCATAGGCATAGCCGCACATCCGCTCGCCGCGAACGCCAGCCACCGACGCCGTCACGATCAGGCGACCAGAGCGCTGCTTCATCATATGCGCCGCCGCCGTGCGGATCGTTACGAAAACGCTGGTGAGGTTGATCTGTAACAGCCTGTTCCAGCGATCAAGATCGACCTGCGCCATCCCGCCGTTTTCGGCGAGCGGCCCCGATCCCGCCGAAAGGCCGGCATTGGCGAACACGATGTCGAGCCTACCGAACCTTGCTGCTGCATCATCGATCGTTCGCGCCAGCAGTTCTATGTCGGCGACGTCCACGACCTCTCCGTGCACATCGAGCCCCTGCGCGCGCAGACGCTTCACCGAAACATCGAGCGCTTCCGAATTGATGTCGGTCATGACGACGTGCGCGCCCGATTGGGCCGTGATTTCGGCCATTGCGAGGCCGAGACCTTTTGCGGCACCGGTGACAAACGCCACTTGGCCATCGAGATTGAACATTGAATGACGGTCCATTATACCCTTCGTGGTGTCGATGCAGGAGTCTGCCACCAGAATGCAAGGCGGTGTCACGCCGCGCTATTCCCGCAACGCTTGCTTAGGCCGCCGACCGCGCCTTCGTCTCGATCACCGCGAAGGAGCGGCCCGCCGTTTCCGGCAATAGCAAAGCGGCCACTGCGCAAATCACTGCGGCGGCAAAGCCCACCATCATGCCGCCCGCCATCCCGTTGCTCGAATGAGCGGCAACGACCGGCACGACGAACGGTGCAATGCTGCCGACGCCACGGCCGACCATGTAGATCGTCGAGACGGCGGTCGCGCGCAATTCGACAGGATAGAGCTCGGAGAACCAGCAGCCGAACATGCCAGCGGCCGTTTGGCCGAGTCCCCAGAACACGTACCAGCCAAACAGTGGCCAAACGAGCAGCGATCCGGGAAAGCTCGCACCCGCCGTTGAATAGATGCCGATGAGGCCAATGATGCTGATCAGCGTCGGGCCGACCACACCGATTTTACGGCCAAGACTGTCGGTAAACCAGCCAAATACCAGAAAGGCCAGAGCGAGCCCGGTCGAGAATACGATCGTTACAGTACGGATAGCTTCCGATTCGGCTCCCAATGCGCGCATGTAGCCCGGCATGAAGATGGTGACGGCGTAGAACGCGAACATGTAGCCCGATACGATTAAGAAACCGAGGATCGTGTAGCGCAGCGACGCCCCTTTGAAGATCTCGATCAGTGGATTGGCGGCGGCCGCCTTTTCCGGTGGCAGTTCGCCAGCTGCGCGCATGCGCTCATATTCGAGCCATAGCTTCGATTCCGGCATCCAGAAGCGGACATAGACCATTAGCAAAATGGGGGCACCGCCGGTTAGTAGCGCGACGCGCCAGCCCCAGTCCGGGCTGAACGTGCTCAGTGACCACACCGCGACTATTGACGCCGCCGCGATGCCGCCCGTTGATGCCGCCTGCACCACGGAACTACCGAAGCCACGTCTGTTTTTGTCCCAAACTTCGTTGAACAGAACGATTCCGGCGCCCCATTCGCCGCCGAGACCTACGCCGGTGATGGCCCGCGTCACCAGCAACGAATTGAAATCCCAAGCGAAGGCCGACAGAATGGCGCCGACCGAAAACAGCCCGAGCGTCCACATCAGCGAATTCTTGCGACCGATGCGGTCACCCAGCCACCCGAAAAGCACGCCACCTATTACCGAGCCGGCAAGCGTTACCGTTGTGATGACGCCGGCTTCTGTGAGCGAGATATTGAGGGACTTCTGGATAGCCCCCATGATGAACGCGATGATGAGAATATTGTAAAAGTCGAGACCGTAGCCGAACAGCGTGGAAATCAGTACGCTACTCTTCTCTTTGCGGGTGTAAGTGAGCGGAGGTTGCATTCCCGTTTCCCCTTTGACGTTTTTAGCGCGCGCCTTTTTGGCGGACGCACGAAGTGAAGACGATCATCGGGTCGGCCGAGAATATTTGACCGAAGAGAGGACGCAGCGCTTCTTGCTTGCGAGCGACAGTAAGGAAACCGGCCGGCGTCGATAGCGATGCTTGGCTGATATCTGCTATCTCGAAAGCTGATAGCGACTAAATTTGCGATGGGGAGGCCGTGAGCTCCTTCCAGATGGCATCGACGTGACGCAACTCGGCCTCAATGGCCGCAATGAATTGCCGCGCTGCAATATTTGGCGGGCGCCTCTTGTCGTAGACGAGGTAGAGATCGAACGGAATGTCGGGATTGACAATCGGATAGATGTACATCCCGGATCGGCCAGACTCGCGGCATAGTGACACGAATGGCGTCAGCACGCCCCAGTCCGAATACCGCGCCAGCTGGAAAGCGCCGACGGTGCCATTGATTTCGATGGTCTTGGCAGTCCGGATGAATCCCTGATCGATGTATTTTTGGACGAGAGAACCGAAGCTTTGATTTTGAGCAGGCAAGATTAATTTCAGGTTCTCGGCCTGGCTTAGATCGCAAGGCCGGAATGATGCGCCATTAACAGGCGCGCCGGACATCAGCACGACGCGGTCGCTGTAAATCAGCTTCTGGATTAAGCCGCCTTCTTCCGACGGGCGTACCCCGAGAGCAAAATCGACGCTTCCCTCGCGCACCCAGTCAATCAATGTTCCAGTATATGCTTCGGAGATCGTCAACTGAACCCCGGGATATCTCTCCATGAACGGCAGCAGGACGTCTCGCAGCACGCCGCGGTTGAACGACCCCGGCAGTCCCACCCGGATCACGCCGGAGACCGCCGCCAGATCGCTCGCGCCCGACAATTCTTCGCGCGCTTCCGCCAGATTACGTGCGATAAGCACGCAGCGATCGTAGAACTTGCGACCGGCTTCGGTCGGCTCAACGCCGCGCGGTAACCGGTTGAAGAGAAGCACGCCGAACTCATCTTCGATGCGGCGGATCTGCATACTGAGCGCGCTTTGCACCACGTTGGCTTTCGCTGCCGCCTTGCTGAAACTGCGCTCCTCGTATACCCACATAAAATAACTGATTTGTTTCAGATCCATTCCGGCCACTTCCTTGTACACCTCATCTTTACACGCAAATAGCCGCGGCGAGAACAGGTCCGCAGCCTGGTTCGTCACCAAGTGCCATCCGCGGACGCGTTGCCCAGTGACGCGATCGCTGACTCGCGCTCGATAGTCGAAGACGCGTAAGCCTGGTATGACTTTGAACACGTAACCGTCGCAAGCCAGACCATGGCTGAAGGACGGTATCTGTCAGATTGACAGATACCGAAAGGCGGCCGAACGGCTAGCCTTGAGGGTACCCAAGACCAAAGATGAGCGTCAGCACCAGAGTTCGATTTTTCACAACGGGCCAGATCGACGCGGCGATCTTTGCCGAGCTCCCGGTCGACAAAGCCTTCACCTGCAATAGGCGGATCAACCGGCTGCCGCTAATCTACGAGCAGCGCATGACCGCCTAAGCGATCGAGCGCAGGGTACCAAGGACCAAGTTCGCTCGGCGTTGGGCACCGATATCCGCGGTATTGCGCGGAAATTGCAAGTACTCGACGGCATCGGTGAAGAGAGTTGACCGGACTGTTCAAGAACAAGTTTGCCCGCAGGCGGTGTCCGTCATTTGACGCAAGGCGGAACCGTTAGGCGGTTCGAGGCGAAGGGATGAAGATCAACGCCGACAATAATGCCGTCAGCTATGCCTCCGCCTTACGCCAAAGTCGCACTTCGAACTGGTGGATGCGCAAACGCCGATACTATAAAGGCATGACCGCGTAGCGATTGCACCGATGGAGCGCGAGCTTTCGCGTCTGTAGGAGCCGATCACCTCGATCCAGAGAAGCTATGGTAGAAGCACCTGCATGTAACGATCGCGGAGGGGTATGTTGGCAACCGATCGGTAGCGAGCGCGTTGCGTGCTATCTCGCGTAACGCCAGCCGGAGTTGTTGGGTCAGTTTCGCAAGATCGCTGACCTAACTACGACGTTGCCAAGTGAAGCAGTGTAGCGAGGCGCCAATGAGCGCTTATGGAATATTGGCAGAGTGATCTGCCGCATAAGCCCAACCACTCTGACCTCTACCGAGTCCGGACCGGCGTCGCCGCCGAGCACTCACTAAGCCTTTTAGGATCGGGCCGACCGCCGTCGTCGCCGATGCTCACTAAACGATGAGTTTCCGTGCCAAACGATGGCAATGTTGCAATGGCCGGGCATTCAGCGCTTTCTATCGCCACTGCGACCTAATATCGTCTGGTGATCGTTCCACATTGTCAGCAGAGCAAGTTCAGACTTGTTGCGTCCTATTCGGCAATCGAACTTAGCAAAGCTGCAACCAGTATCGCGGGCTTGACCGGCTTCGGTAAAAGCACCTCGTCGTGAAATCCAGACGGAAGGCGATCCCTGGGGACCGCCGACAGGAACAGGAAAGGCGTGCCTCGCGAACGCAATACAAGCGCGACGGCTTCGGTTGTTTCATCACGCAGGTTAACGTCAAGCACAGCGGCGTCGCACCCCTCCTCGCTTATCAACCTGAGTGCCTTTGCGACCGACGGCACGGGCCCGACGACCTGGAAACCGGCTACAGTCAGCTGATCCGCGATATCAATCGCAATGATCGCCTCGTCCTCCACAACCAAAACACGTACGGTCATCCCCACACCCCGTATTCAACAAAAGCGGTCATACCGACAAGGCCTCTAGAACATTGTTCAAGGGGCAAGAAAACCTCCAAATCAGGCCAGTTGAACGATAGTCCAGAACGGTCTCGCCATCGAGACCCATCTCTACCATTTTTGTGACAACCGTCGTTCCAAACCCTCGATGGGAGGGAGCGCAGATGGGAGGTCCATCGACCTCAGTCCAGCTAATTGAAAAAATTGGCTCGGCGCGGGTGTCGTCGGTCTCCCAGACGATTTCGATCCGGCCCTTTTCACACGATAATGCTCCGTACTTGACCGTGTTGGTGGCCAACTCGTGGACGACCATTCCCATGGACTGCGCCGCGGCAGAGGACAAGTGAAGGCGGGGACCGTCGAACAAAATTCGTTTCCCGACAAGGTCGTCGAAATGAGCAAGCTGTCCACAAATGAGATCGGAAACATCAATGCTTCTCCACTGGCTCTTGACTAGAAGGTCATGACTTACGGCCAGCGCCTGCACACGGCTCGAAAATTTTATAACAAACTCCTGCGGGCTGGTGGCCGCGGTCTGCTGAGCGATCGCCGTGACGACGCTAAGTAGATTTTTGGAGCGGTGATTGACCTCGGCCATCAACAGACGGACTTGTTCCTCGGCCCGCTTATGGGCTTCGGTTCGGTCGAGAACCCGCTGCTCCAGCGTATCATTGAGTTCGCTCAGTCTCATTTGTACCAGACGGCGTTCCGCCACTTCGGTAGATAGCGCCCGGTTGGCCTCCTCCAGTTGGCGCTGCTTCACGAACAGCTCGACAAGAACAGACACTTTGGATCGGAGAATGGAGGGATTTATGGGCTTCAAGAGGTAGTCGACCGCACCGCTGTGGTAACCTTCGATGACGTGCTGATCCTCGTTGTAATAGGCCGTTAAAAAGATGATTGGCACCTCGGACGTCTTCTTGCGCTCTTTGATCATCTGGGCAAGCTCGAACCCGGTAATGCCGGGCATCTGGACATCCAGAATGAGCACGGCGAAATCGTACCTGAGCAGCGCTAAAAGCGCCGTATCGGCCGATTCAGCGCGAATCAGCCGATATCGAGGCGATTCGAGCACGGTTTCAAGCACGGTTAGATTCTTCGGCTCATCATCGACGATGAGGATGTTAGCTACGCCGCTCATGCCGTCTGCCGACGCAACATCCGCGCCTGTTTGTGACGCCTGATTGCTATTGGGCTGAACACTGAGAACACTCATCTTGCGAAGCCGCTGCTTTTCATCGGTAGAGCCATACTTTCATGAGCGAAAGAAGCTGGTCGGTATTGACAGGTTTCGAGATATAATCGCTCGCCCCGGCCTCAAGGCATTTCTCTCGGTCTCCCTTCATTGCCTTAGCCGTAAGCGCCAGAATCGGAAGGGTCTTAAATTTCGGGACGGCCCGTATCCTGCGTATGGTCTCGTATCCGTCCATTTCGGGCATCATGATATCCATCAGCACGAGGCTGATATCGGGCGTATTTTCGATCAACTCGATCGCATCTTTGCCCTTCGTCGTACTGACGACGTCGACCTCGTGGTTCTCTAGCAGCGAGGTGAGCGCGAAGATGTTGCGGGCGTCGTCGTCGACCACCAGCACCTTGCGGTTCCGCAGAATTTCCTTCGAGCCGTGAAGCCGTTCGATCATGGCCTGCTTGTGGGATGGCAAATCAGTAACGACGCGGTGCAGGAACAACGCCGTTTCATCCAAGAGCCGCTCCGGCGACTGAACATCCTTGAGCACGATGCTTTTGGCCATTGACTTAAGTTTCAACTGCTCCTGCAGGCTCAGATCCTTGCCTGTGAAAACGACCACGGGGATGCTGGCCACGGTCGGCTCCGAATGAAGTCGTTCAAGGAGTTCGAAGCCAGTCATATCCGGCAGGCGTAAATCGAGCACGATGCAGTCGAACAGGCTTTTCCTAAGAGCTGCCAGTGCTTCAGCTCCGCTTCCGACCGGCACCAGTTCGATATCATCATGGTCCAGCAATTCTACGATCGATCCGCGCTCGATGTCGTTGTCCTCTACAATCAACAGCCGCTTCGTGCGCGGCAAGGTAAACTCCCTCAGACGGTCGAATGCCGCCTCCAAGCCGTCGGTGGTCGGCTCTTTCACGAGGTATGAGAACGCGCCATGCGACAGGCCGTGATGCCGCTCCTCCTCAAGAGTAACAATCTGGACCGGGATGTGGCGCGTCAAGGGTTCGAGCTTGAGCTGATTTAGCACAGTCCAACCGAGCATGTCAGGGAGGAAGATATCGAGCGAGATGGCGGTTGGCTTGTATTGGCGGGCGAGCGGAAGAGCCGCCGCTCCGCGGGTCGTGATGATGCCCTTGAAGCCCTTGTCTTGCGCCAGTCCGAGCAATATCCGGGCGTAGTGCACATCATCCTCAATGATCAAAAGGACTGGATCGTCCTCGACGATGAGGTCACGATCGTCCTCAATGGGCTCTTCGCGCACGAGCGGCAGCACCATGAGTTCACGGGCCACGGGCGGCCGTGCGGCGGACCCTTCCGAACCCGCGATGTGCGCGCTCTCGCGCCCGGGGAATTGCGCCGGAAGAAAAAGCGTAAACGTACTTCCTTTGCCCGCCTCGCTGGCAAGCTTTATCTCCCCCCCCAGCAGCGCCGCGAGTTCCCGACTGATGGCCAGACCGAGACCGGTTCCGCCGTATCGCCGTGATGTGCCAGCGTCGGCCTGCTGGAACGCTTCGAAGATCAGGCGCTGTTTTTCAGGCGCAATACCAATGCCGGTATCTTCGACGGCGAACGCGACCACCTGCCCGGCTTTGCCGAGCACTGGATGATTGGCGCTCCAGCCTTGGGTGGCCATTCCGACTCTCACGTGGACATGCCCTCGAGCCGTGAACTTAACCGCGTTCGAAAGCAGGTTCTTCAGTATCTGCTGAAGGCGCTTGTCGTCGCTCTCCATAAACCGCGGCAGGTCTGGCGCGAAGCGGACGGCAAATGGGAGGTTTTTGGCTTCGGCCACATGCCGGAAATTGCGTTCGATGTTTTCCCGTAGCCGGTCGAAGGTGATCTCCTCCACTTCGACCGTGACCGTGCCGGACTCGATCTTGGAAAGATCCAGAATGTCATTGATGAGGTTTAGCAGATCGGAGCCCGACGAATTGATATTCCGTGAGAACTCGACTTGCCGATCCGACAAGTTACCGGGGACGTTTTCCGCAAGCTGCTGGCTTAGGATGAGGATCGAGTTGAGCGGCGTGCGCAATTCATGTGACATGTTAGCCAGGAATTCGGATTTGTACTTGGACGTAAGCGCCAGCTGCTCGGCCTTCTCCTCCAGCGCGCGCCGAGCCATCTCGATTTCGAGATTCTTGTTTTCCACCTGCTTCTTTTCGTTTTCGAGCAGCTGCGCCTTCTCCTGCAGTTCCTCGTTGGTCGCGTGAAGTTCTTCCTGCTTGCGGGTCAGTTCCGTCTGGCGGGCCTGCAGTTCCTGGGTAAGCAGCTGCGATTCCTTGAGGAGCTCTTCGGTGCGCATGGTCGCAGCGATCGTGTTGAGCACG
>NZ_JAQGJT010000026.1 GCF_028290495.1 Tardiphaga sp. | reverse complement strand
CCGATCACGCCGACTTTCTTGATCATCGCCATCTTGTCATCTCATCGGGGTGCTCGGCCGCGGGTGTCGCAGCCGGCCGCCATTCTTGCATAAACACCGGCCGGTGTCTGTTGATCCGGCCGATGTCCTTAATCGGCGTTACAGCTTGCCGAGCGCTTCGGTCAATTCCGGCACCGCCTGGTAGAGGTCGGCGACCAGGCCGTAATCGGCGACCTGGAAGATCGGCGCGTCTTCATCCTTGTTGATCGCGACGATCACCTTGGAGTCCTTCATGCCGGCGAGATGCTGGATCGCACCGGAGATGCCGATGGCGATATAGAGTTCGGGGGCCACCACCTTGCCGGTCTGGCCAACCTGCCAGTCGTTGGGCGCATAGCCGGCATCCACTGCGGCGCGCGAGGCGCCGACGCCGGCGCCGAGCTTGTCGGCCAGCGGCTCGATGTATTTGGCGAAATTCTCACGGCTCGCCATGGCACGGCCACCGGAGACGATGATCTTTGCCGAGGTCAGTTCCGGACGGTCGCTCTTGGCGACTTCCTCGCCGACGAAGGCGGAGAGCGCGGGATCAGCGGCGGTGGCCGCGGCTTCCACCGTGGCGCTGCCGCCCTCACCCGCCGCGGCGGCGAAGGTCGAGGTGCGCACGGTGATCACCTTCTTGGCGTCCCTGGACTTCACGGTCTGGATCGCGTTGCCGGCATAGATCGGGCGTTCGAAGGTGTCGGGGGAGATCACCTTGGTGATTTCCGACACCTGCATCACGTCGAGCAGGGCGGCGACGCGCGGCATCACATTCTTGAAACGCGAGGTGGCGGGCGCCACGAAGGCGTCATAGCCGGGCGCCAGCGACACGATCAGGGCAGCCAGCGGCTCGGCGAGATCATGGGCATACAGCGCGTCGTCCGCAACCAGCACCTTGGTAACGCCGGCCAGCTTGGCAGCCTTGTCAGCCGCGGCCTTGGTGCCTTCGCCGCCGCCGGCAACCAGGACATGGACCTCGGCGCCGAGCGCGGTAGCGGCGGTCAGTGCCTTGTTGGTGGAATCCTTGAGGATGTCGTGTTCGTGTTCGGCAATCAAAAGCGTGGTCATCAGATCACCCCGGCTTCGGTCTTGAGTTTGGAAATCAGCTCGGCGACGTCCTTGACCTTGACGCCGGCCTTGCGGCCCTCGGGTTCCGTCGTCTTGATGATCTCAAGATGCGGGGTGACATCGACGCCATAGTCTTGCGCGGTCTTGTCGGCGATCGGCTTCTTCTTCGCCTTCATGATGTTGGGCAGGCTGGCGTAGCGCGGCTCGTTGAGGCGCAGATCGGTCGTCACGATCGCCGGCCCCTTGAGCTTCACGGTCTGCGAGCCGCCATCGACTTCGCGCGACACGATGAAATCGGAACCATCGACTTCCAGCTTGGAGGCAAAGGTCGCCTGCGACCAGCCGAGCAAGGCTGCCAGCATCTGGCCGGTCTGGTTGCTGTCGTCATCGATCGCCTGCTTGCCGAGAATGACCAGGCCGGGGGCTTCCTCGGTGACGATGGCCTTGAGGATCTTGGCGACCGCCAGCGGCTCGACGATACCATCGACCTTCACCAGGATACCGCGGTCAGCGCCCATCGCGAGGCCGGTGCGGATGGTTTCCGACGCCTGCGCGGGGCCGATCGAGACAACGACCACTTCGGTCGCCTTGCCGGCCTCTTTCAGGCGCAGGGCTTCCTCGACGGCAATTTCGTCGAACGGATTCATCGACATCTTGACGTTGGCGAGTTCAACGCCGGTTCCGTCGCTCTTGACGCGAACCTTGACGTTGTAATCGACCACGCGCTTGACCGGCACCAGAATCTTCATCGATCCTCTTTCGTGTGAGTTTCGTCGGTTTTCGACGCACCTAAAGCTTGGGCGCGGAACCTAAAGCCCCGGCCAACCGGGGTCAACGCGCGAGAATCGAAAATCGCGGGTCCCTGATGCCCGCTTTTGGCGGTCCTTATAGCGATTCTTGCTACTGGTTCTTGCCGGGCACCCAGAGCACGTCCCCGGCGCCATTGTCGTTGACCGACCGGCTGGCGACAAACAGGAAGTCCGACAGCCGGTTCATGTACTGGATCGCAGGGGCGGAGACCGGCTCATCGGGCCGGGCGGCAAGTTCCACCATGATCCGCTCGGCGCGCCGGCAGATGGTGCGGGCGACGTGCAGATACGCCGCGGCGGGGGTGCCGCCCGGCAGCACGAAGGAGGTCAGGTCGGAGAGCGGCGCGTTGACGGCGTCAATATCATGCTCCAGCCGGTCGACCTGGTTCGCCACCATCCGCAGCCGCTCGGCCTTGCCGTTGCGCTCCGGCACCGCGAGGTCGGCGCCGAGGTCGAACAGGTCGTTCTGGATCGCCGCCAGCATGGCGTCGAGTTGCGGCGCTGCCGCCAGATGCAGCCGTACCACGCCGAGCGCGGCGTTGGTCTCGTCCACGGTGCCATAGGCTTCGATCCGCAGGTCGTATTTCGGCCGCCGCTCGCCGGAGCCCAGCCCCGTGGTCCCGTCGTCGCCGGTGCGGGTGTAGATTTTATTGAGAACGACCATCGTTTATTTCCTGACATCCTTGTCCCGGGCGCGCCGCAACAGCGGTGCACGGCGCCGCATCCGCGGCACGAGACCGAGTTGAATTAGCGCCCCATCGCCCACACCGTCGCCATCGTAATGACGATGGCGACGAATTGCAGCACCACGCGCCAGCGCATGAGCTTTTGCGAACGATTCGGCGAGCCGCCGCGCATCAAATTGAACAGGCCGAGTAGCAGCACCAGCGCGACCGCGCCGGCCGCGACCGGAAGGAGGATATTGCCCAGAAAGGTTGTCATGGCCGCTACATAACACCGCGCTCCCGGCTTCGCCATGACTGCCGGGAAAATCATGGCCACGCTGCAACCAACTGGCCTTTTTCCCGTAGATATCAAATAGTAGCGTCGCCGCCGGCAGAACCCAACGGTTGCCCGAACCAGGTGAGATGTGAGGCAGATTCGCTACGTTTTCGATGTCGGGCTGGACGCCTTCTATACGTTTCTCGCCGATGACGGCTGGGCGATCGCCAGCCATATCGCGCTGTCGACGCTGATGGCGCTGTTCCCGTTCCTGATCGTGCTGGCCTCGCTGGCCGGTTTTTTTGGCTCGAAAGGACTCGCCGACCAGGCCGTCGGCCTGATGCTGGAAATTTGGCCGGACCAGGTGGCGGGAACGCTGTCGGGGCAGATCCACGATGTGCTCACCACGACGCGCGGCGACGCCCTGACCATCGGCCTCGTGCTGGCGCTGTATTTCGCCTCCAATGGCGTCGAAAGCCTGCGGGTGGCGCTGAACCGGGCCTATGCGGTGATCGAACCGCGGCGCTGGTACTGGCTGCGGCTGGAATCGATCGGCTACACGCTGGTCGCCGCCTTCACCGCTCTGGCGATGGCGTTCCTGATCGTGCTCGGACCGTTGGTGCTGGAAATCGTCCGCCTCTACGTCCCGCTGATGATTGAGAACAACGAGAAGCTGCTCAACGTCACCCGCTACGGCATCACCATCGTCGCCATGATCTGCGCGCTGTTCATTCTGCATGCGTGGCTGCCGGCCGGCCGCCGCAGCTTCCTGCAAATCCTGCCGGGCATCATCTTCACGATGCTGGCGTCATTGGTCTCGGGCATCGGCTTCGGCATGTACCTGGCGCGCTTCGCCAACAATTATGTGACGATGTATGCCGGGCTGGCCTCGGTGATCATCGCGCTGGTGTTCCTGTATTTCATCGCCGCGATCTTCGTGTTTGGCGGCGAACTCAACGCCGCAATCATCAAGTCGCGGCTGCCACGCGGCGTCTCGCTTCAAGCAGCGCAGTCGCTAGCGCCCGTGGAGACACAGGCTTGATCAGGAAGGCGTCAGCGCCGGCGGCCAGCGACGCCGCCTCGTCTTCGCCGCGCCCGGACACGCCGATGATGGCAACCCGGCTCTGCGCGGTGCCGAGCCCGCGGATTTGCCGGATTGCCTCGATGCCATTGATGCCCGGCAGCACCATGTCCATCAGGACCGCACCAAAGGCGCCCTGCCGAACGCGCTCGGCGGCGGCCTCGCCGCGGCCGATAAATTCGGCCTGGTGGCCGAGTTCGGTGAGGATCGCATTGAGCACGACGCGGCCGAACGGATTGTCCTCGACGCTGAGGACGCGCAGCGGCTCATGCGGTCCGGAATAATCTTCGCCGTCAAAGTCGGACAAAATGCTGATCGGCCCTTTGGCCTTGGCGAGCGTCACCGTCAGCGTGAAGACGGTGCCGCCGCCTGGTCGCTGCGCCACCACGATGTCACCGCCCATCGCGCGCGCGAGTTGCTTCACTGAGGACAGGCCGAGCCCGGCCCCGCCGAACCGCGAGGCGATGCTGACATTGGCCTGCGAGAACGGCCGGAACAGCTTCTTGATTTCGGCCAGCGACAGGCCGATGCCGCTGTCGGCAATCGCAAAGGCGACCCCGACCTTGCCCGGAGCCCGCACCCGGCTGACACTCAGCGTGACGCTGCCGCGGTCGGTGAATTTGACGGCGTTGTCGATCAGGTTTTCCAGCGCGGCGCGCAACCGAACGGGATCGCCGTTCACAAACACCGGCAGCTTTTCGGAAATCTTCACCGAGGATTGCAGCCCCTTGGCGGCGGCCCGGCCAGCCAGCGAGTCACCGGAGTTTCGCGCCAGCGCGCGCAGGTCGAAGAAGTCCTCGCGGACTTCGAGCCGGGAGTTGCTGCTGCGGGCGGCATCGACGAACAGGGTCGCAAGGCCCGCGAGATGTTCGGCGCCGGCCTTGATGGTATCGACCCAGCGCCGCTCGCGTTCGTCGAGATCGGACGTGGCAAGCAGGTCGCTGACCGCAAGGATGCCTGTAAGCGGCGTACGGACCTCATGGGCGAAGGCGGCAAGTGCGGCTTCGACCATCGAACCGGCACGCACGGCGCTGCGCTTGGCATGCGACTTCGCAGCCGTCGTTTTCACGGCGCGCTTCTTCAATGTCCGTTTGGTGCGCTTCCGCAGCGGCTGCGGCGGGCGCTTTACTGGCGCCATGTATCTTCCACCCGATCCCCACGCCATCATGCCACGGCAGGACTTCAAGAGTCACGCCGCCGACCTGATGCGTCCCCTGAAAGTCGCGGGACACGCTCAGGCCGCGGGCAACCCGGCCATGCGGCGAATGTCGGCCGCGCCGAGGCCCTGCGCACGCAGCTCCCGCAGGCTGATGGCGCCGTTCGACTTCGCCAGCTTGGCGCCGCTCTCATCGCGCACCAGCGCGTGATGCCGGTAGACCGGCTGCGGCAGGCCGAGCAGCGCCTGCAACAGCCGGTGCACGCTGGTCGACCAGAACAGGTCCTGGCCGCGCACCACGTCGGTGACGCCCTGCAGCGCGTCATCGATCACCACCGAGAGGTGATAGCTGGTCGGTGTTTCCTTGCGGGCGAGGATGACGTCACCCCAGGCCTGTGGCCGGGCCAGCACCGCGTCGGTCTCGCCGGACGGGCCGGCGCCCAGTTCGGTCCAATCGAGTTCCCGGGCCCTGCGACAGGCTTCATCCATATCCAGCCGCAAGGCAGTCGGCGCGCCGGCCAGCCGCAATTCCGCGACGGCTTTCGGCGTCAGCGTTCTCGCCACGCCGGGATAGAGCGGCACGCCATCGGGATCGTGCGGCCACTTGCCCCGCGCCTGTTCCTCGGCAACCAGCCGGGCGATCCCGGCGCGGCTCTCGAAGGAGGGATACAGCAGCCCGGCGCGCGCCAGCCGGTCGGCAGCGGCGCGGTATTGCGCAAAATGCTCGGACTGCCGCCGCACCGGGGTCTCCCAGGTGATCCCCAGCCAATCCAGATCCTCGAAGATCGCCGCCTCGAAGTGCGGGTTGCAGCGGGCGCGGTCGATATCCTCGATCCGCAGCAGCAGCCTGCCACCGGCCTGCTGCGCCAGATCGAAATTCAGCAGCGCCGACCGGGCATGGCCCAGATGCAGGTAACCGTTGGGACTGGGCGCAAAACGGAAAACGGGTGGCATTGAACTCTTCCGCGGGACGTGATGATCCTAGATCGCGATGACCGTGCACCTCAACAGCCAGGCCGACCTTGACGACGCCATAACGGCGCTGGTCAGGCTCGACCCGCGGTTGCAGCCCATCCTGCAGGTTGCCGGCATGCCGGCGCTGCGACGCCGCGCGCCGGGGTTCGAGGGGTTGGCGCAGATCGTCTGCGGCCAGCAGGTTTCCGTCGCCTCCGCCTCCGCTATCTGGGGCCGGGTGTCCGGCGCGTTCGCGCCGTTTCACCCCGACGCCTTGCGCAAAGCTCGTGCCGACCGACTCGGCCGCCTCGGCCTGTCGGCAGCCAAGATCAAGACGCTGAAGGGCGTGGCGCGCGAACTTGCCGCCGACCGGCTCAATCTCGACGTGCTCGCCGAGGAAGACGCCGACGCCGCGCATAACACGCTGACGAAACTGCACGGCATCGGGCCGTGGACGGCGGACGTCTATCTGTTGTTCTGTCTCGGCCACGGCGACGCCTGGCCGGCCGGCGACGTCGCCATCCAGGAGTCGATCAAGGTCGGGCTCGGACTACCCGCGCGACCGACGGTGAAGCAGATGGCGCCGATCGCCGAACCCTGGCGCCCGTTGCGCGGCGCCGCCGCGCATCTGTGGTGGAGTTACTATCACGCCATCAAGAAGCGTGAGGGCGTGTGACCCCGCTCAGTTGCCCGCCGTCGCCGGAGTGCCGGGGCACTCCGATGTTGAGCGCCGCCGTCGCAAAGTGGTGAATACCCACAGGACAAGCGCACAGGCGCTGATCGCCGCGCCGAGAGCACAGACGCCGTACCAGCCGGCCCTGGCATAGATGAAGGTCGATGAAATCGAGCCGCACGCACTGCCGATCGAATAGAACACCATGTAGCCGCCGACCAGACGGCTGTGCGCTTCCGGCCGCGCAGCGAAAATCAGGCTCTGGTTGGTGACATGCACCGCCTGCACCGCGAGGTCGATGACGATCACGCCGACGATGAGGGCCAGCATCGACGAGGGCGCCAGCGCCAGCGGCGCCCAGCTTGCCAGCATCAGGATCAGCGCGCCGCCGGTCACGACTGTAGCGAAACCGCGATCCGCCAGCCGCCCCGCGCTGCTGGCCGCCAGCGCCCCTGCGACGCCGGCGAGGCCGAGCAGTCCGATCGCACTGTGCGGCAACGACCAGGGTGGGGAACTGAGCAGCAGGACGATCGAGGACCAGAACACATTCATCGCGGCGAAGGTCAGCAGCGCGAAGGTCGCACGAAGGCGCAACAGCGGTTCTTCGACGAACAGCATGGCGGTCGAACGCAGCAGCGCCGTATAGGATGCGGCGCCTCGCGGCTGGCGATGAGCGGGCATCGCATGGTTCAGCAGAACCGCCAGCGACAGCATCAGTCCGGCTGATACGAGATAGACCAGCCGCCATCCGCCGAAATCGGCGAGTGCGCCGGCGAATACGCGGGCGAGCAGAATGCCGATCACCACGCCGCTGGTGACGGTGCCGACCGCGCGGCCGCGCGACGCCGGCGCGGCAAGTGTGGCGGTGAACGCCACCAGAACCTGCACCACCACCGCCAGCAGTCCGACGGCCACGAGGGCGATCAACACGACGACCGCATTCTGAACAAGGCCGACGACGGCCAGCGCGATGGCCGACAGCACGGTCTGCCCGAGGATCAGCCGGCGGCGGTCGATCAGGTCGCCGAGCGGAACGATGAAGATCAGTCCGAGCGCGTAGCCGATCTGGGTCAACGTCATGACGATCCCGATGACCGCCGGGTCGATCGCCAGATCATGCGCCATCGAATCCAGCAGCGGCTGCGCGAGATAGACGTTGGCGACGCTGACGCCGCAGGCCACCGCAAACAACCAGATAACCCGCTGCGACAGCGCGGGCGGCATCTCCTGCGGGCGGATTTCTTCGTCGGTGCAAGGACTCACGGGGCATCTCCATTTGGTTCTATTATAGAACCAGTTGCGGAATGCGCCGTCCAGTCTTAATTTAGGACCACATCGAAGGAAGGAAGCCGAGGGTGAAACGCAGGACATTGGCGGCCGCGGAATGCCCGGTGGCGCGTGCGCTGGACGCGATCGGCGACTGGTGGTCGCTGCTCATTGTCCGCGACGCCTTCGACGGCATCCGTCGCTTCGGCGAATTCCAGAAGAACCTCGGCATCGCCAAGGGCATCCTGAGCACGCGGCTGCGCAGCCTGGTCGAACATGGCGTGCTGGACGTCGTGCCGGCGTCCGATGGCAGTGCGTTCAGCGAGTATGCACTGACGGACAAGGGGCGCGGGCTGTTTCATGTCGTCGTCAGCCTGCGGCAATGGGGCGAAGCCCATCTGTATGCGCCGGGCGAGGCGCGCTCGGAACTGCTGGATCGATCCGGCCGGCCTGTTGCACGGCTGGTGCTGCCCTCCCGCGAGGGCGGCGCATTGAGCTTTGCCGACACCACGGTCCGCAAAGCCGCCGAGGCGCTGTCGAAACCACGCCGTCGACCGCCATCGGGCAGCCGCAGCAGCGCCGGGCGATGAGGTCCTTTCCCGAAGGCGGCATCGGCCCGGCCATCGCCGAGGCGCTGGACGCGAGCGGACATTTCGCTGGAGATTCCAGCGGCTTCCTCGATCGGTTCCGCCAGCCGCTGCCGTAGTGACGGCGCGCGACTATCAAACGATTTGCTGCTCTGGTTCACGTCCGATTGGTATTTGAGTAGAACGAAAATCGCAGACCTCGTCGCCTTTCTGGCCTCGAAACGCGTTTCCGCCATCACCGGAACCGAGGATGTCATCGACGGCGGCACGGTACCGAGTGCCTGATCGGGCAGATGCCGCCGGGGAGCACCCCACCAACACCCTTCACAACGCCGTCACGCTGCCTGTAGTATGACGGCGTTGGCTGCTTCGCAGCGTCGGGGTGGGGTCAGGAGCGTTAGTTGAACGCACATGTCTCGCAAGGTGGTTGGCCGGTACTCGTCCTCAACGCGGACTTCCGGCCGCTGAGCTATTATCCACTGTCACTGTGGTCGTGGCAGGATGCGATCAAGGCGGTGTTCCTCGACCGCGTCAATATCGTTGAGCACTACGATCACGCGGTGCACAGCCCGTCGTTCGAGATCCAGCTGCCCAGCGTGGTGTCCCTGAAATCCTTCGTCAAGCCGACGACACACCCCGCGTTCACGCGCTTCAACGTGTTCCTGCGCGACCGCTTTACCTGCCAGTATTGCGGCAATCACGACGACCTCACCTTCGACCACATCGTCCCGCGCTCGAAGGGGGGCCAGACCACCTGGGAGAACGTCGTCGCGGCCTGCTCGCCCTGCAACCTGCGCAAGGCCGACATGACGACGCAGCAGGCGCGCATGTTCCCGCGGCAGACCGCATTCTCCCCCACGGTGCACCAGTTGCACCGCAACGGCCGGCTGTTCCCGCCGAACTATCTGCACGATAGCTGGCTGGACTATCTGTACTGGGATACAGAGCTGGATCCGTAGCAGGCGGGCGCGTGGCTGTCGTGCCACTCATATGTGAGTAAAACGCCCCATAGGGACGTGACGAATCTGCGCTGCCACGGGTCGAAATCGCCTCAACTATGGAGGCAACCCGCCAAACTTCTCTGGGCCCTTGGCGACCCACAATTCATATTCCCCCTGGTTCGTTCAGCGACCTGGCCGATACGACCTCGCTGATCAGAAGCGGGGCGTCGGGTGCGGCGGGCGTCCGAGAGGACGCCCATTTCGCCTAGTCAGAGGGTTTCTGAAAAAGACGCGGAATACCGTTTAGCCCCTCCTGCTTTCGCTTCGGTATCGGCTGACGAAAGTCGGAAACCTTTGACCAGCCCGAAGATCGCCGGAATGACGATCAGCGTCAGGAGCGTCGATGAGATCATGCCGCCGATCATTGGGACCGCGATGCGTTGCATGATCTCCGAGCCGGTTCCCGTGCTCCACATGATCGGCAGCAGGCCTGCCATGATGGCCACCACCGTCATCATCTTCGGACGGACGCGCTCGACGGCTCCCTCCATGATGGCATCGTACAGATCGTTACGCGTCAGGGGCCGGCCCTCGGCGTCCCGCCGTACCTGGATCGCCGCCAAGGCCTGGTTGAGGTACATCAGCATCACCACGCCGGTTTCGGCGGCAACGCCAGCCAGGGCGATGAAGCCGACCGCGACGGCCACCGAGAGATTGAAGCCCAGCCACCACATGAGCCAGAGGCCGCCGACCATCGCGAATGGCAGCGACAGCATCACAATCAAGGTTTCTGTGATCGACCGGGAGTTCAGGTACAGCAGGAGAAAGATGATCAGCAGGGTCACCGGCACGACGATCTTGAGGCGCGCCGTGGCGCGTTCGAGATATTCGTACTGACCGCTCCACATCACGTAATAACCCGGCGGAAACTGGATGCTGGCCTGGACGGCGCGCTTTGCGTCGGCCACGTAGCCGCCGAGGTCGCGGTCGCGGTCGCGGATGTCGACATAGATGTAGGTCGCCAACTGCCCGTTTTCGGTCCGGATCGATGTCGGCCCCCTCGCCGGCGCGACCTTGGCCACCTCGCCGAGCGGAACCGCACCACCTCCGGGCATGGGGACGAGCACGTCGCTGGCGATGGCCTGCGGGCTGTCCCGGAGGTCGCGTGGATAACGCATGTTGACGGAGAAGCGCTGACGGCCCTCCACGGTGGTCGTCACGGTCTGCCCGCCCAGCGCCGTCGCAATCACGTCCTGGACGTCCTGGATCATGATGCCATAGCGCGCCAGCGCCTCCCGATCCGGCGTCACATCGAGGTAGTAGCCGCCGATGCCGCGCTCGGCGTAGGCGGACGACGTGCCAGGGACTGCCTTCATAACCTGCTCGATCTGTTTGGCGAGCCGATCGATCTCGACCAGGTCAGTTCCGATCACCTTGACGCCGATCGGCGTCCTGATGCCGGTGGAGAGCATATCGATGCGGGCCTTGATCGGCATGGTCCACGCATTCGACACCCCCGGAAACTGCAGCGCCTTGTCCATCTCGGCGATCAGCCCATCGACCGTCAGGCCCGGACGCCATTCCTCCTTGGGCTTGAGATTGACGATCGTCTCGAACATCTCGGAAGGCGCCGGATCCGTCGCGGTCGCGGCACGCCCCGCCTTGCCATAGACGGACGCCACCTCCGGGAACGACCGGATGATCCGGTCCTGCATCTGAAGCAGTTCGCCCGCCTTGGTCACGGAGATGCCAGGCAGCGTCGTCGGCATGTACATCAACGTGCCCTCGTTCAGACTGGGCATGAACTCGGTACCGAGCCGGCTTGCCGGCCAGATGCTCACCGCGAGGACTGCGGCCGCAAGCAGCAAGACCAGCGTCTTTGCCCGCATGACGCCCTTGATGACGGGTCGATATATCCAGATCAGGAAGCGGTTGAGGGGATTCTTGCGCTCCGGGATAATCCGGCCGCGGACGAACAGGATCATCAACGCCGGGACCAGCGTCACCGACAGGATGGCCGCGGCGGCCATCGAAAACGTCTTGGTGAATGCCAGCGGGCTGAACAGCCGCCCTTCCTGCGATTCCAGCGTGAAGATCGGCATGAACGACACGGTGATGATCAGTAGGCTGAAGAACAGCGCCGGGCCCACTTCGGAGGCCGCCTCGATCAGGACGTCGACACGCGATTTTCCGGGAGCGGCCCGCTCGAGATGCTTGTGGGCGTTCTCGATCATCACGATGGCGGCGTCGACCATGGCGCCGATCGCGATGGCGATGCCCCCCAGACTCATGATGTTGGACCCCAGTCCAAGCAACTTCATGGCGCCGAACGCCATCAGAACGCCGACCGGAAGCATCAGGATCGCGACCAGCGCGCTCCTGACGTGCAGCAGGAAAACGACGCAGACCAGCGCGACTACGACGCTTTCCTCAAGCAGTGTGTGTTTGAGAGTGGCTATAGCCGCGTTGATCAGGTTCGAACGGTCGTAGACTGCAACAATCTCAACGGACTTCGGAAGGCTGCTGGCGATTTCCTTGAACCGCTTCTTGACGTTCTCGATGACGTCGAGCGCGTTGACGCCGAAGCGCTGCAGCACGATACCGCTGGCCACCTCGCCTTCGCCGTTAAGCTCCGTGATGCCTCGCCGCTCGTCGGGACCGAGTTCGACCCGCGCGACATCGCGCAGCAGCACCGGCGTGCCGTTGTTGGTCTTGAGCACGACATTGCCGAGGTCATTGATCGATTTCAGGTAGCCCTTGCCCCGGATGACGTACTCGAATTCCGAAAGCTCCACGGTGCGGCCGCCGACGTCGGCGTTGCTGGCGCGGATGGCGTCGCGCATCTTCTGCATGGTGATGCCGAGGTCGCGCATCCGCAGCGGATCGAGAACGACGTTGTACTGCTTGACGAAGCCGCCGACGCTGGCGACCTCGGCGACGCCCTCCGCCTTTGCGAGCGCGAACTTCAGATTCCAGTCCTGGATAGCCCGCGTGTCGGCAAGGTTCAGTTCCTTAGACATGACCGCGTACTGGTAGACCCAGCCGACTCCGGTAGCGTCCGGCCCCATCGTCGGCGTGACGCCGGCGGGCAGTCGCGAGGCGGCGCCATTCAGGAACTCAAGGACCCTGGAACGCGCCCAGTAGATGTCGGTCCCGTCCTCAAAGATGACGTAGACGAAAGAAACGCCGAAGAATGAAAAGCCGCGGACCACCTTCGACTTCGGAACGGTCAGCATCGCGGTGGTCAGCGGATAGGTGACCTGGTCTTCGATCACCTGCGGCGCCTGGCCGGGATACTCCGTGTAGACGATCACCTGGGTATCGGAGAGGTCAGGGATGGCATCGAGCGGCAGATGGGCCAGCGCATAAATTCCGGCGGCAACGGCGAAGCCGGTGCCGAACAGCACCAGGAGCAGGTTGTGGGCCGACCATGCGATGATGCGGGCGATCATGGCTGGCTCCCCGCCTCGGAAAAGCCCTTGAGAGCGGCCTTCAGGTTGCTCTCCGCGTCGATCAGGAAGTTGGCCGACACCACGACCGGTTCACCGTCGCCAATGCCCTCCCGCACTTCGACATAGCCGCCGCCGCGGCGGCCGAGCTTGACTGCGCGCGGCTCAAAGCGGCCATCGCCCCTGTCGATGAACACCGCCTGCCGGCTGCCGGTGTCGAGCACGGCGCTTTCCGGAATGGAGATCACGGGTTCAGGGGCCCCGGTGCTGATCGCGGCGTCAACGTACATATCCGGGAGCAGAGCGAGATCGGCGTTCCCCAGTTCGATGCGGACCCGGGCCGTGCGGGTCTCGCGGTTGACCTGCGGATAGACCACGCTGATCGTCCCGGCGAACTCCCGCCCGGAGAAGCTGCGCGCCCGGACCGTGACAGGTTGCCCAACCGCTATGGCGCCAAGATCGCGCTCCGCGACATCTATCGTGGCCCAGATGGTCGACGTGTCCGCCACCCGAAAGAGCACGTCGCCGGCTTGCGCCCTCATACCCTCGATCGCGTTGCGCTCCAGGACGATGCCGTCCCGCGGCGCGGCCCACGCAATGGAGATCGGGACAATGCGGGTTTTCTCCATTTCAGCGATCGCCGACTCCGGAACATCAAGGTTCATGACGCGCTGGCGGGATCCGCGCCCGTATGATCCCTCGCCGCCCGTTGCACGCGAACTGATCGTCGAGACGTACTCAGCCGCCGCCGACGAAATTGCCGGACTGTAGATGTCCATCAGCGGCTGGCCCTTGCGGACTTTCGTACCGGTGGTGACGTCGGCAACCTTCTGGATCCAGCTTTCCGCGCGCATCGAGATTACGGAGACACGCCGCTCGTCGAGCTGGATTGTCCCGGGCGCGCGGATCGTTGTCTGGATCACCCGGGAGGCGGCGGGTTCGGATTTCACTCCTGTGCGCTGAATCTTGCGAGGCGACAGCTTGATCGATCCGTCGTCGGAATCCTCGCCCTCGAACACCGGGATGTAATCCATCCCCATGGAGTCCTTCTTCGGCACCGGTGACATATCTGGAAGCCCCATCGGATTGCGATAGAACTTGATCTTGCGGCTCGCGTCGGCGCCATCCGACGCCGGCATTGGCGTCAGCGCGTTCTCGGCCGGGAGGTCTTCAAAGCTGACGTCGGCGCCAATCGGAACGGCGCGATAGTCGCGCCCTGCCGCCGTCTTCTTCGGCGTCAGTGAGTACGTCGGCTTTCCGTCCGGGTCCTGAAAATAGATCGGAGCGCCGGTCTCCTCCGCCGACGCGGCAGGAACGACAACAGACGCGGGCGTCCACGGGCGCTCCGCGATGATGAATCCGCCTCCGGCCGCCGCGATGAACGCGGCGGCCGTGCCTGCGAGAACAGCCCGGTTCATTTCTGAGCCGTGATGACGAACTTGTTTTCGACCGTCCCGGTTTCGCCTTGGACCTTGGCGCCCAGAGAGAGTTGCCAGCGGCCGGCCATACCGAAGGTGGCCTTGAACTTGTAGGTCCCCGGCTCGGCTCCCGGAACCGATACAATCCTGGTCACCATCTCCTGCATTCCATCCGGCGCCATATCGAGACGGGTCGCAAAAATGACGGCGTCCGGGACCAGCTTGCCGGTCTTGGTGTTCATGAGCCGGACCGTGACGACCTTGTCGGGACCCGCCTGGATGGTTTGATCGACGAGTTCGAACTTGTAGTCCTTGATATCCGCCAATGCGGCCGTACTTGCTCCGCCCAATGCGGCAGCAACCAGCGACGCCCGGAGGGCGCGCGGAAGGTTAATTGTCTTCATGGATTCGATCCTCGATAAAATCTGATGTGCCGCGAGCGGCACGTGTCGACTACGCGCTTCAAGCGCGCAGCAGCGGCGGCGCCAGGCGCCGATCAGATCGAGGTACGCGGGGGGTGGTCTGGAGGCGGATGGCCCAAGCCATCAGGCCAAAAGTCGTTCTGCGGAAGCGAGAGCGAGCCCGCGGTCGTGAACACCGGCTCAAACGCGGCTTCCGAGACGCCGGCGAAGCATTTAGTCATGCAGGCTGCCATGAAGACACACTTGTCACAACCGCTGGGCACCGCCGCCTTCGACGGGCAGCAGGGCATATCGCTGGCCATCTCCCCGGCCATCTCTTGGGCCATCGATTCTTGGGCCATCGATGGCGCGATCGTCTCGTCCGACATGGCCGCCATCGGCACGTCAGCGGACGATTCCGCCATAACCGGGCGAGATACGGGCGCCAGTGCAAGTCCTGCGATCATCAGGATCGACAGCATCCGACGTATGGTGACTTTGATTTTCACACCCCAAGTTCCCACAGAAAGGCCCGGATTGATAGTCGGTAACGCTGACGACGTCGTGATGCAGATCAGCCGGCTACTTGCTGACAGTTACGTGACCGGGACGACTAGGCGACTGCCCGGACTTCGACGGTCACATGCGACAAATCGTGAAAACTCGCCAACCTGGCAAGATAGTAATCGGAGCCGCGCCCATTTGGCGTCACAACTGAAACGATGGCACCGAGATGGCCGGGGCCCAGACGCCACAGATGCAGATCGGTGACCCGGTCGCCATCGCACTCGACCGTCTTCCGGACCCGTTCGAATACCTTCTGATCGGGAACCCGGTCGAGCAGAATACCGCCCGTGTCGCGCAAAAGACCGAACGACCAATTCGCGATCACAACGGCTCCGATCAGGCCCGCAAGCGGATCCATCCAGAGCCATCCGAATGCGCGCGCCATCAGCAGACCTGCAATCACAAGGACGGAGACGGCCGCGTCCGCGACCACGTGGACGACCGCGGCGCGCATGTTGTTGTCGCGGTGATGGGCGCCGCCCGTAGAGCCGTGATCGTGTTCGGCGAAGGTGGTTTGGAATTCTCGGGACCGACCCGCCTCCATGATCCGAACCTTGGCCAGGAATGCGTGCGGTTCGGGAATATCGTTGACCGACTCCAGATAGTCTCCGCGATCGACAAAGGCGAACACCTGGCTAGCGACATCCGGGCGTATCGTCTCAATGGTAATCCCGGACACCTGCAATGCAGAAGCTTCGGGAACCCGGATCCGGAAGCGCGGCGGAACGCCTTCTTCGAAAATTTCAAGTTCGATTGTGCTGCCGCCGATGTCGATGCTTCTAACTTCCTCGCCGTGCGTATGCGCCTCATCGGGACCATGTGAATGAGCGTGGTCGTGTCCGTGGTGATGGCCGCCGGACAGCAGCCAGGCACTGGCGACGTTGACCGCGAGACCCAGCACGGCGATCGGAATAGCTTCCTCGAAGCTGATGGCGACCGGATTTAAGAAGCGTGAGACCGCTTCGTAGCCGATCAGCAAGGCGATCATCGCCAATACAATCGCGCTGCTGTAACCGGCAAGATCTCCGAACTTTCCGGTGCCGAAGGTGAAATTGCGGTCGCCCGCATATTTGCGCGCGTACGTATAGGCCAATGCTGCCAGCAGCAAAGCGCCGGCATGTGTGGACATGTGCAGCCCGTCTGCCACCAGCGCCAGCGATCCGAACATCGCGCCTCCGATTATTTCGGCGATCATCATGACCGTGCAAAGCGCGATGACCACCCATGTCCGGCGCTCGGCCTTGTCGTGGTCCGGGCCGAGAAAGACGTGGTCGTGCGAACCGGCACGGTCTTCTGCATGGATATCTGTCATGGCGTGTTACTTCAGGTACCTGTGGACGACTTCGATCAGTTGATCCGCGGCGTCGGCGTTAAGCGCGCCCGGGTTCTTCGTGGGATCGACAAGGTGCGTGCGGATGTGGTCCTCGACCACTTCAGCCATGAGGCCGGCGACGCTTCCGCGGATGCCGGCGATCATGTGCATGATGCGCTCGCATTCGGCTTCCTCGCCGAGAGCGCGCTCGATTGCCTCCACCTGCCCCTTGATCCGGCGGACCCGCGCGAGCAGCTTTTTCTTTTCTCTGACCGTATGGCTCATAAGACCGTATAGCCTACCCCCCTATGGTAATTCAAGCGTTGACGAGTCACCTTTGCGAGCTTAAATTACCTTAGAATGATTCTAATAAGAATGATCGGCTCCGAAATGAAGACATTTGCCGAGTTGACCGAGCGGGAAATTCTCGCCGGTGCGCTCGCGTCCGGAGAGGAAGATGGCGCACACGCAGGGCAAACGCATCGCTGGAATTTTGCCGCGGCCATGCACATATTGGACCTTGCGCACTGACACCAGCCAACAGGAGATCCCTCCATGCCCTCACTGACCGAATGGAAGGTGCCGGCCGCCGTGCAGCCGCGCGTAGAGGAATTTGGGTTCGATCTGGAGCGCGCGCTGGAGGCCGTGGTCGGGCTGCATTGCATCATTCCGGAGGACGCCTTAACCGCGCAGACGCTGGGCACCGAGCGCGCCGGCAACGGCGTGCTGATCGACAAGGGGCTGGTGCTGACGATCGGCTATCTGATCACCGAGGCGGAGACGATCTGGCTGCATCTCGGCGATGGCCGCGTGGTGCCGGGCCATGCGCTCGCCGTCGACCAGGAAACCGGCTTCGGCCTGGTCCAGGTGCTCGGCGAACTCGACATCACCCCCTTGCCGCTCGGGGTCTCCGACAATGCGAAGATCGGCGATGCCGTGGTGATCGGCGGCGTCGGCGGGCGGACCCGCTCGGTCGCCGGCAAGATCGCCGCCGTGCAGGAATTCGCCGGCTACTGGGAATATCTGCTGGACGACGCGATCTTCACCCACCCCGCGCATCCGAACTGGGGCGGTGCTGCGCTGATCAACGCCCATGGCGAATTGATCGGCATCGGCTCGCTGCAGATCGAGCGCGAGCATGGCGGCAAGAGCGAACACCTCAACATGGTGGTGCCGATCGACCTGCTGAAACCAATACTCGATGATCTCCTCAAGTTCGGCCGGGTCAACCGCCCCGCGCGGCCGTGGCTCGGGCTCTATGCCGCCGAGGTCGAGGACAAGGTGGTGGTGGTCGGGCTCGCCGCGCGCGGCCCTGCGGCGCGCGCGGAACTGAAGACCGGCGACGTCATCCTCGCCGTCAACGGCGAGGATGTCGCGGACTCCGCGGAGTTCTACCGCGCGCTATGGGCGCTCGGCCCTGCCGGCATCGACGTGCCGCTGACGCTGTACCGCGGCGGCGACACATTCGATGTCGAGCTGGTGTCCACCGACCGCGCCAGAATGCTAAAGGCGCCAAAGATGCACTGAGAATGCATTGATAATGCATCCTCACGCGCGCCCGCGAACTATTCCTGCTTCAGGTCGAGCTTGCGGATGATCTCGCCCCATTTGCTGATCTCGGAACGCACATAGGTCTGCGACTCCGCGGACGTGCCGCCGATCGCGCTGAAGCCGATGCGTTCGAACTGCTCGCGCACGCCGGCATCGGCCAGCGCCATATTGATATCGTCATTCAGCTTCTCGACGATGGCGGGCGGCGTTGCAGCCGGCACCAGGAATGCCACCCAGGTGGCGTCCTCGTCGTCGCTGAGGCCGAGTTCACGCGCGGTGGGCACGCCCGGCAGCGACATCATGCGGTCGCGGCTGGTGACGGCCAGCGCCTTGACCTGGCCGCCCTTGACCAGTTCCATCGCCGCCGGCAGCGCCACGCTGGCAAGCGCGGTATGCCCGCCCATCACCGAATTCAGCGCCGGCCCCGCGCCGGTGAACGGCGCGTGCACGATCGTCACCTTGGCATTGAGGCGGAAAATCTTTTCCGCCGACAGATGCGGCGTGGTCCCGACACCCGCGGTGCCATAGGTGAAGTTCTCGGTCTTCGACGCCTCGATCACGTCGCGCAGCGTCTTGGCCTTCAGGCCTGGGGCGCCGACGATCAGGTTCGGCGTCGTCGCCGCGACGATCGCCGTATTGAAATCGGCCGGGTTGTAGCCAGCCTTCGAGGACAGGCTCGGATTGACGGCAAAGGCGCTGGTCGTAACCAGCACGTTGTAGCCGTTCGGCTCCATCTTGGCGACGACGCCCGCGGCGATATTGCCGCCGGCGCCGCCGCGGTTCTCGATCACCACCGGCTGCTTCCAGTGCTCGTTCAGCTTCTGGCCGAGAATGCGGGCAATAAGATCCGCCGGCCCGCCCGGCGCAAACGCCACCACCAGCTTCACCGGCTGCGACGGATAGGGCTGCTGGGCATTCGCCGGAACAACCGCTGCGATGGTTGCTGCTGCAAACAAGGCGGCAAGGGCCGGACGGGTGACGACGGATGACATGGCGTTTCCTTCAAGATGATCGTTCTGGCGCTTGTGCGCCGCTCTTTTGACAGGAGCGAGAGTTAGGTCGTCTGGTCCTTGAACATCTGACCCTGCGCCAGCGCGTGCCGGGCGATCTCCATGCGCGTGCCGATCCAGATGTCATCGCGCTCAAGCGCCAGCTTGATCATCGCGTCATAGGCCCAGGCTCCGGCGGGACGCCCGAACGCATGGGTATGTGCGGTGACATCGAGCATGAACGGCGCATCGTCGGCGCGAGGGGCATTGTCGAGGATGGCGCGGAACTGCTCGACCAGCGCCGCCGGCGCATTACCGTAACGGATGCTGTGCGGCAGGTCGTTGACGTCCATCGTCAGCGGGATCGCAACGATACGCGGACTATCGACAGCGTCAGATGCCGCAATGATTGCCGGCAGGTCGTCGTCGTTGCAATCGCCGAACCAGACATAGCCTTCCTCGGCGAGCAGCCGCGGGCTGATCAGGCTTCCGGTGCCGCGCGGGCTGATCCAGCCCAGCGGACGCTCGCCGGTGATCCCGGCGATCAGGTCGGTGGTGCGGCGGATGTTGGCGCGCTCGCCGGCCTCGTCGAAATAGACCGGGATCACGTCCATGCCGTAGGAATGCGCGACGATCTCGTGACC
Organism: Tardiphaga sp.; assembly: GCF_028290495.1. Classification (GTDB taxonomy): domain Bacteria; phylum Pseudomonadota; class Alphaproteobacteria; order Rhizobiales; family Xanthobacteraceae; genus Tardiphaga. The sequence continues at coordinate 62,071 of NZ_JAQGJT010000026.1, read as the reverse complement.
GGCGGCATGCAGTTCAGCCAGCACGGCCGGATGGGTTTCGGCCAGCACGGCGTTGACCATGATGCTGGCCTTGACGCCGTTGGCGGCCGCGATCCGGGTCAGACGCTGGATGCCGCGCACCGCGCCGTAGCTGGCCCAGGAATGCGCATTGGTATCGAAGAAGCCCGGCTGCAGCACATTGCCCATCGGCCCGATGCCCGGCGCCTTGCCGGGCGACCACGCTTCATAAGCGAGGTTGAAGACCACCGCGATCCGCGCGCCGTTCGGCCAGCGGAAATCGGAAGTCGCGCGCTGCACGCGGAAGGTCTCGGCTTCGCTCATGTCGGTGTCCTCTCAGGTATTTTTTTGATTACGCCGTGATCGTGTTGCGCAGGATGCCGATGCCTTCGATCTCGGCGGTCACGCTGTCGCCGTCCACCAGGAAGCGCGGCGGCTCCATCGCGTAGCCGACGCCGGAAGGCGTGCCGGTGGCGATCACGTCGCCCGGCTCCAGCGTCAGGCCGCGCGACAGGTGTTCGATGATGTCAGGAATATCGAAGATCATCCGGCTGGTGCGGCTGTCCTGGCGGAGTTCGCCATTGACCGTGCTGAAGATGCGCAGATCTTCGACGTCGCCGATCGCCGAGGCGTGCACCACCACCGGCCCGAACGGGCAGGAGCGGTCGAGGCCCTTGCCCTTGAACCACTGGCCATAGCGGCGCTGCGTGTCGCGCCCGGTGATGTCGTTGATGATCGAATAGCCGAACACATGCGAATACGCATCGGCGGCGGCGATATTGGTGCCCTTGGTGCCGATGATGACGGCGAGCTCGACTTCATAATCGAGCTGCGCGGTGACGTTGGCATGCTGCGGGATGGTGTCGCCGTCGGCGATCACGGCGGTCGGCGGCTTGGTGAAGAATTCCGGCACGACCGGCAGCGGCACCGGCGCCTTGCCCTGCGCACGCATGCCTTCGTCGATGTGTTCCTTGTAGTTACGGCCGACGCAGAACACGTTCTTCTTCGGCCGCGGGATCGGCGCCAGGATCTTGAGCGAGGCGCGCGGCAACAGGTCCTTGGTCGCGGCTGCAGATTGCAGATCGCGGACGATGGCAATGCCGGCGTCGCCGGCTTCAGCGAGATCGCCGACATGGCGCGGCGCGGTCTGGCTCGAAGGCCAGGCGGCGGTGAGATCGAGCACCCCCTGCCCGCCGATCACGAGGCCGAGGCGGCAACCATCGGCCGCAGCGAAGGTCAGAAAGATCATGTGTTGCTTCCGTGGGGTTCGGGGATGTCGAATTGGGTGAGCGACGCCGCCGCCTGATCGCGGAGCACGCGGACATGGCTGCGCGCCACGGCCTCCGCGCGGTCGGGATCACGGGCGTCGATGGCGTCGATGATGTCGAAATGCTCGTGAAAGGATTGCGAGCCGCGGTTCAGCCGCTCAATGAAACGCAGCCCGGCCATCTTGAGATGACCGAAGGAGTCCCAGGTCTTTTCCAGCAGCGTATTGCGGCTTTCACGCACCAGCAGGGCATGGAAGGCGGTGTTGGCCGCCGCATAATCCCCCGGGCGCGCCAGGGCGCCCGCCTCGTCGAAGCCGGCGAACACCGCGCGCAGCCGCGCGCCGACATCGGCGGAGCCGTGGCTCGCCACCTCGCGGGCCGCAAGTCCTTCCAGCATCTCGCGAATGGCCAGCCACTCCAGATATTCCGGCAGCGAGGTCGGCATCAGCCGCGCGCCGCGGCGCGGGCGGAATGCAATAAGTCCCTCCTGCTCCAGCCGCCGCATCGCCTCCCGCACCGGCGTCCGGCTGACGCCCAGCTCGGCGGCGAGTTCCTCCTCCCGTACCCGCACCGGCGCAGTGATCCCCGCTGCGCGCAGCCCAAGGCTGACCTTCAGCGCGGAATAGACCTCGTCTCGCAGATAGGGGCGGGCGGCAATCGGGCTCATCAATTTTGTATATGTATACAAAATTGAATTGTCTATGGGAAAACAAAGGCAATAGATGGCGTTGGCCGGGCAAGGGATGCGCGCCGGCCGTGCGCGCCCTCGCTCCGCTCTGGCGGGGCGAGGGTCTATGGCACTCAGTGCGCGTGGCCGCCGGCGGGAGCCGAGGCGCCGATGCCGGCGACGTCGAGTTCGACATCGACCCGGCCGGCCTTCTCGAACGTCAGCTGTGCCTTGACCTTGTCGCCCTGCTTCAACGGCGCGGCGAGGTTCAGCAGCATCAAATGATAACCACCGGGCTCGAGTTTCACGGTCGCGCCGGGCTTGATCTCGAGGCCGCCGCCGACTTCGCGCATCTTCATCACGCCGTCGGTCATGCTCATCTCATGCACCTCGATGCGGCCGCCGGCGCCGAAGCTGCCGCCGGTCAGGCGGTCGCTTTCCTTGCCCATGTTCATCACCGTGAGATAGCCGCCGGCCAGCTTGGCGCCGGGCGGCGTCGCGCGGGTCCATGGCGCGGTGATCATCAGATTGCCGGCATGAACCATCCCCTCCATCGCAGGCTGGGTGGAGGCCGCCAGCCGCAGCATCGGGGCCGGTGATTTCATCGCATGCGGATCCTGCCCGGCGGCAGGGATTTCCGCCCAGTTCTCGGAGCCGGTCTCGCAGGTCTGCAGCGTCGGCAGATAAAGCGGCGCGTCGGTCTTCAACGATTCCGGCAGGAAACTCGTGAACACGAACTCGTCGTAGAAGTCGTTGTCGAGCTTACCGGTCCAGCTGATCTCCTGCACGCCGTCGGAGGCTTTCATGCCGTGCATGAAGTCATAGGTCTTGGCGTAGGCGCCCTTCTTCGTCTCGATGCTCCAGCCCGGCTTCGGCATCGGCTTCACTGCGATCATGCCCTCGGGAATTTTCACTGTGACCTTCGTCGTCGCGGAGGCCTTGCAGCCATGCGGCACCGCCAGCACGGCGCGGTAGGACGCCCCCAGCGTGCCGTCGCCGCTCTGCAGGAACACATGGGCGTAAGCGGGAACCGCAAGTGCCGTGAGACCGGCGGCGATCGCCAGCGTGGAGAGGTTCTTCATGGAAGCTCCTTGGGTTGGATTCTTGAACATGGTGATCACCACCGAGCCTTTATGCCGGCATAGACGGCGCGGCCGCTGCCCGGCTCGAACAGCGTCGAACTCGCATTGGCCCTGTCGATGATGCTGGCGGAGGAGATGTAGGCAGTGTTGGCGATATTGCGCGCCTCGATGTAGCCGGAATAGGTGCCGCCGTTGTCGACGCCCGCCTTGAGGCCCCAGATCGCATAGGGTTCGGTCTTCAGCGTGTTGGCGCTGTCGACATAATAGGCTTCCGGCACCCATTCGAGATTGGGACCAATGTAGAAGCCGTTGGCATGCTTGTAGAGCAATTCGGCGCGGAGGTAATGGCGGGGCGCGCCGGGCAGCAGGTTGTTGCCGTACACCGCATCGTTATCGAAGCGGAAGTCGTTCAACGTATAGGCTAGGTTGAGCCAAAGCCTGTCGGGCTGCTCGCCGACCGCGAACAGGCCCTTCATCACGGCAATGCCGAGGCCGGCCTCGATGCCCTGATGCACCGTGCGGTCGGCATTGGTGACGTTGCAATTGCCGAATGCGCTGTACAGGCACAGCAACTCATCGGAGATTTCGGCGCGGTAGCCGGTCAGTTCCCAGGTCAGGTCCGGCCTTCGGCCGCGCGTGCCGATCTCATAGGTCGTAGCGCGTTGCGGCTGAATGCTGGTGAAGGGGATGGTTGGAATCCCCGGCCCGACCGAGCTTTCACCGAAGCTCGGCACCTCGGCGCTGCGCGAAACATTCGCATAGGCCTGCCAGCCCTTGTCGATCTGCCACAGCAGCCCGGCCTTCGGGCTCCACAGGTTGAATTCCGTAGAGCCGGATTGGTCGCCATCGGCAAGATAGCGATCTCTGCGGTCGCGCGTCGCGTAGAGGAACTGGGTGCCGGCGATCGCCGCCACAGTCGGCAGGAAGTAGAACGAGTTCTCGGCATAGACCGACGTATTCTTCGACGAATCGACGGACGACGACAGCAGCGTGCCTTTCTGGCCGCCGACATTGGCGTATTGCGTATTGTCGATCGAGCCGTTGATGACGTTGACGCCGGCAACGAACACGTTGCGGAAGCCGCCGATGTTGCGGTCGTCGGTGACCTTGGCGAAACCGCCGTAATCCCGGTAGCGATAATCGAGATACTGGAAGATCGGGTGCATCAGATGGCGGTCGACGCCGAAGGCGCCGAACTCCAGCGTGGTGTCGTCGAAGCGGATCGTGGTCTTGTTGGCGAGGCGCACCGTGTCGATGTTACGCTGCTGGTCGCCGGTGACATTGCCGGCCAGCGCCGCCGTCGGATTGTCCAGAGCCGATGTCTTGGTCACGCTGCCCGGAATCCGCTGCCGGACCTCGTTGGCGTTGAGATAGAAGCGGGTCTCGAAATCCGGTGAGAATTGGTAGCCGACATTGCCGCTGACGCGGGTGGAGTGGCCGTCGCTGTGGTCGCGATAGCCGTCGGCGGCCTGTGTTGAGGCGGTGAGAAAGCCGTCCCACGGGCCGTTGGCGCCGCCGGCGCTGGCCTGAACGCGACGATAGCCGAACGCGCCCATGTCGATACTGGCGCTGTTCACGAAGGGATCGCGGCCGGTCGGGGTGACGAAATTGATCGCGCCGCCGAGCGAATTGGCGCCGAAGCGCAGCGCGTTGCCGCCCTTGAACACCTCGACATATTTATAGGCGGTCGGGTCGATCTCCTGGAAATCGCCGTAGCCGTCCGCGGTGTTGATCGGAATGCCGTCCATATAAAGCTGCACGCCGCGCAGATGAAAATTGCGCGACAGGCCGGATCCGCGGATCGACAGCCTTGTGTCGTCGCCCCATTTCGGCTGCACGATCACGCCCGGCACGTAATCCAGGATATCCTTGACGGTGTTCCCGACGGTCGAATTCTTCCACGCCTCCGCCGTCACCAAAGCCACGCCGCCCGGCGTCTGCTGGATCTCGCGCAGCGCCTGCTGCGCGGTAGCCACGGTGAGCGCGCCGGGCACGCCCGGGGCTTGCGCGGGCTGCTGGGATCTCGCAACAGGCCGACGCGAGGCGCGCGAAGCGGTGTCGGCACGGCGCGCCGGACGCACGGCTGCGACGTGTTTCGGCTGCGGGGCATGGACGGTGACCGCCGGCAGCACGGTTTGCGGGCCGGCCTGCGCGTGAGCGGCGCCGGATACGAGCGCAGCTGCGGATGCCAGCAATACGCTGCGCAGCCGTAGGGACACAGGTAACATGGGTGATCTCCACCGGACTGAAATGACGAGGATGGCGCGCGAAGATTTTCGCGCGGGAACGTCAGCTCAGTGGCGGGGCGCGGGCCTGGTGGTCGGTGGCGGCAAGGCGCGCGACGACGGCAGCCTCGCGGGCGGCGCTCGGCGCGATGGTGATAGCGATCCGCGCGGTGAGGAACTGCGTCGGCTGCGGCGGCGCACCGGGCGCGTGGCTGAAGACGCAGACCGGGCAATGCACGGCGACCTGGCCGGAGGTCTTGCCGGCGTCACCATGGTCGGGATTGACGGCGCAGATCTCGAAGCCGGCGGCATAGGCGGCCGGCGACACCGATGCCAGCAGCAGACTGGACAGCACGACATTGAGCACAAGCGCATAGGCCGCGGCGAGCGATGCCACGGTGCCAAACCAGCGTCTGTGCGAATGCTGCTTCAAAGGATTGCCCTCACCTTCCGATTACCACGGCGGGGGTACCTGTCAAAGGGGCGACCGGAGAACGGACCAGCCTACAGCACCACGATCCCGGCGTGCTTGGCCTTATTGTCGGGTTCGACGTGGATGGTGATCAGCGCCTCGCCGATTTCCTGCCGGATCGCGCGCTCAAGATTGTCGCAGATCTCGTGCGCGGCGCTGACCGAGGTGGCGCCGGACACCACCAGATGGAAATCGATGAAGGTCATGCGCCCGGCACGGCGGGTCCGCAGGTCATGCGCCTCGATCGCGCCGACCGACTCCGTCGAAATGATCTTCCTGATCGCGGCCAGCGTCGTCGGCGGGATCGCCTCGTCCATCAGGCCGCTCAGCGATTCCTTCATCAGGCCCCAGCCAGCCCACAGGATGTTCAGCGCCACCAGCGCCGCCAGGATCGGATCTAGAATCGCAATGCCGCTCAAAGCGGCGACGCCGACGCCGCCGAGCACGCCGATCGACGACACCACGTCGGTGAGCAGATGCCGGCCATCGGCCGTCAGCGCCGGCGAACGCAATTGCCGGCCGCGATGGATCAGCGCCCAGGCCCAGCCGGCATTGATCACCGTTGCCACCGCATTGACGACGAGACCGAGCCACGGCGCATCGAGTGCGCGCGGCGCGAGGTAGCTGAAATAGGCTTCGCGCAGGATCAGGATCGCGGCGAGCACAATCAGCACGCCCTCCAGCACCGCGGAAAAATACTCCGCCTTGTGATGACCGTAGGGATGTTCCTCATCGGCGGGCTTGGCGCTGAGGCTGATCGCCATCAGCGCCACAACCGCGGTCAAGACATTGACGATGCTCTCGATCGCGTCCGACAACAGCGCGACGCTGCCGGTGAGATGCCAGGCGAGATATTTCAGCCCGAGAACCACGAACCCCACGGCAATACTGCCCTGCGCCAGACTGCGAACGCTTGTCATCATGAATGCTCATTGAGGGACGCGGCCGTGCGCGGCTGTGTGCTCTAATATGCTGACGCCAGCGATGCAAGGCGCATTTCACAACTGCAACTGCCTCGCATTACGGCTCGCAATATCGAGCCTATGCCGCAAATTCGCGCTTGATCTCACAGGCCCGCAAAGGCAGGTTGCCGACGTCGTCGGACCCGATCTGATCGGGTGGCTCGGCCGGGCGCCTATCCCCCGGAAACCCTTCAGCGCATACGGGCAACTTCTGCTTCTGGCCGACCGGGCATCGCCCGTCGCCGCGCTGGCCATATCGGTCTTTCCCGCATGACGTTTGTCCAACGGTTCCGCCGCGAGTGGCTGAGCAATATCCCCACCGAATTGTTGTCCGGCACGCTGGTCGCGCTGGCGCTGATTCCGGAGGCCATCGGGTTCTCGATCGTCGCCGGCGTCGATCCCAAGATCGGGCTCTACGCCTCGTTCTCGATCGCGGTGGTCACGGCCATCGTCGGTGGCCGGCCCGCGATGATCTCCGCCGCCACGGCCTCCACCGCGGTGCTGATGATCACTTTGGTGCGCGACCACGGCCTGCAATATCTGTTCGCCGCCACCGTGCTGATGGGGTTGATCCAGATCGCCGCCGGCGCGCTGCGGCTCGGCCTCCTGATGAAATTCGTCTCGCGTTCGGTGATGACCGGTTTCGTCAATGCGCTGGCGATCCTGATCTTCATGGCGCAACTGCCACAGCTGATCCACGTCGGCTGGGAAACCTATGCGATGGTCGCCGGCGGGCTCGGCATCATCTATCTGTTTCCCTTTGTGACGAAGCGCGTGCCTTCCGCGCTGGTCAGCATTATCGTGCTCACCGCCTTCACGCTGTTCTCCGGCATCAAGCTGCGCACTGTCGGCGACATGGGCGAACTGCCCTCCTCGCTGCCGTTCTTCGCGCTGCCGCAGGTGCCTTTCAACTGGGAAACGCTGCGGATCATCCTGCCCTATTCGCTGACGATGGCGGCGGTCGGCCTGTTGGAATCGCTGCTGACGGCCTCGATCGTCGACGACATGACCGACACGTCCAGCAACAAGAATCGCGAATGCGTCGGCCAGGGCGTCGCCAATTTCGTCACCGGCTTTCTCGGCGCGATGGGCGGTTGCGCGATGATCGGGCAATCGGTGATCAACGTCACCGCGGGCGCGCGAACACGGCTGTCGACCTTTTTCGCCGGCTGCCTGCTGCTGTTCCTGATCGTGGTGCTCGGCGACTGGGTCAAACAGATCCCGATGGCCGCCCTCGTCGCCGTGATGATCATGGTATCGATCTCGACCTTCTCGTGGTCTTCGGTCACCAATCTGCGCTCGCATCCGCTGAGTTCCAGCGTGGTGATGCTGACCGTGGTGAGCGTCGTGGTGGTCACCGGCGACCTGTCGATGGGCGTGCTCGGCGGCGTGGTGCTGAGCGGCGTGTTCTTCGCCGCCAAGGTGGCGCGGTTGCTCGGCGTCAGCACGGAGCGCGCCGCGGACGGCCAGGCGATCACCTATCGCATTGCAGGTCAGGTGTTCTTCGCCTCGGCACAAAGCCTGATCGATGCGGTGGATTACCAGGACGTGCCGGCGCATGTGCGCATCGACGTCAGCGCCGCGCACTTCTGGGACATCAGCGCGATCGGCGCGCTGGATGACATCGTGCTGAAGTTGCGCCGCCACGGCGCCGACGTCGAAGTGATCGGGTTGAACCAGGCCAGCGAGACGATGGTGGAGCGATTCGGGACGCATCAGCTTCCAAAGACATCCTGAGGTGGCAGACGTTGTGGCCTGATCACCACAGCAATGCGCAAAAGGCCACGCCGCAGGCCCGTTAACACGAATGTCACTTCCTTAACGAAGCTGCAGGCCCCAACCGATGGGGCGAATGAACGGCCTCGCAGAGGCGGCTCAAAAATGCAGTGACGACTGGGAATGACGATGACGGGTTTTGGCGGATCACGCGGGTTGCGCTTGCTGGCGCTTTTGATGGTATCGGCCTCGCTGGCCGGTTGCGCGGGCAATGGCGCGATGGCGCCGGGCGTTTTTGCTGGCGGCGGTTCCGCGAAATATGCCGAGCTGAATGACGGCGGCCATGTGCTGCCGGCGATCGACATCAGCGAGATCGAACCGGCGATGCTGCGCCAGCCCGTCGAATATCGCAGCCGTGAGCCCGCCGGCACCATCGTCGTCGATACTGCCGCGCGACATCTCTACCTCATTGAGGGCAATGGCCGCGCAATGCGCTACGGCATCGGCGTCGGCAAGGCCGGCCTCGCTTTCGCGGGCAATGCCGTCATCAAGCGCAAGGCGGAATGGCCGCACTGGAGCCCGACCGAGAACATGATGAACCGCGAACCGGCGCGCTACCGCCATATGGCCAGCGGTATGGACGGCGGCATCGACAATCCGCTCGGCCCGCGTGCGATGTACCTCTACCAGGGCGACCGCGACACCATGTTCCGGATCCACGGCACCACCGAGCCGCAGACCATCGGCCATGCCGTCTCCAGCGGGTGCATCCGGCTGATGAACCAGGACATCGTCGATCTCTACAGCCGCGTCAAAACCGGCAGCCGCGTCGTCGTCATCCAGGGCGGCCGCGCCTCGGCGTCCTGATCCACATAAGGCCCGCCGCCTAGCAACCGGGGAACCATTCTCCCGGCCGTCGCGTTGTTCACGCTCACGGGAGAATGTGCGATGCGGATGTTTGCGGGAATGATTTTGGGTGCGCTGCTGCTGACTGGCGGCATCTATATCCACGATTCGATGTCGACATCGTCGGTCGCCAATGGCGAGGTCGCGCTGGAGCGCCGGACCATCGTCAATTGGGACGTCGCCGCCAGCGAATGGGACGCGCTCAAGACACGCACCCAGAAGGACTGGGTCAAGCTGACGTCGAACTGATCGACCCCAGCCGAAAATACAAAACGCCCGCGTCGGATGACGCGGGCGTTTTGCGTTCGGGTATTTTGGCGCGCTATTTCTTCGCGTTCGCCTTGCGGGCATCTGCGATCGCCTGGCCGAACTGCTCCTGGGTGAGCGGACCGGGGACGCGAAATTTGCCGATGATGAAGGCCGGGGTGCCGTTGAAGCCGAATGCCGTGGCCTGCTCATCGGTGCGCTTCAGCGTCGCGGCAATCGCCTCCTGATGGGCCAGCAGATCGGCCACCGCACGATCGACATCGATGCCGGCCTTGGCGAGCCGGTCGCGGGTACCGGATTCGGTCAGCTTGACGTCAAGGCTGATCACCGCGTCATGCGCCTCGACGAACTTGTTCTGGTACCTGGTCGCCAGCACCAGCCGCGCCGCATAGACCGAGACCGGCCCGAGAATCGGCCAGTCCTTGTGCACCAGCCGGACGCGGCCATCCTGCTTCACCGCGGCATTCAACTCCGGCGCCAGCTTGCGGCAATACGGGCACTGGAAATCGAAATATTCAACGATAGTGATGTCGCCATCAGGATTGCCGGCGACCGGGATATCGGGGTCGCGCAGCACCAAGGCCTCGTTGAGCACCTTCTCGTCGCCATTGGCGGCGACAGCTGCAACCGGCGCAAAGCCGAGCAGAACAGCGCCGGCGCCGAGCAGGCCCAGTGCGCCACGGCGCGTGGTGCGGCCGGCGGAAGATCGGGACGGGTCGATGATATCGCTCATGCAAAGCTCCCGGCGATGCGCCCGCCGCCGTCAGATAACGTAGATGTTGCGCGCCAACATATAGAGCGCCACCACAATAATGATAGACGCAAACACGATGTTGAGCGCGCCGGGGCGCAGCGATAAATGACGCGCCGAACCGGAACCGGCCAGACCGCCGACGATGCCGCCGAGGACAACCACCAACGCAAGCCACCACGAAATCATGCCGGACAGGGCATAGTTTGCAGCCGTCGTGATCCCAAAGGCGGTAACCGCGACCAGCGACGACGCAATCGCGCTCATGATGGCCATCCCGGTCGCCAGCATCAAGGCCGGCACGATCAGGAAGCCGCCGCCAATACCGAAGAAACCGGACAAGGTGCCGGTCACGAGCCCCAGCGCCATCAGCGCCGGCATGTTGGCCATGCTGATGTCGACCCGGGCCAGCCCGGCATTCGACCGCGTCCGCAACATCAGCCCGGCGATCACCAGCATCAGGAGCGCGAACATCACCAGCAGGTTGTTGCCGTCGACCAGCTTGCCTAGCGTCGAGCCGCCGATCGCGCCGGCGATGCCGGCTGCGGCGAACAGCAGGGCGCAGGACCAGTGCACGTTGCCGCTGCGCGAATGATTTCCGAGATTGATCGCCGCATTGGCCGCCACCGCGATGGCGCTGGTGCCGATTGCGACATGGGCGTCGGGCACGCCGACGACGTAGACCATCAGCGGCACCGCGAGGATCGAGCCGCCACCGCCGACCAGCCCCAGCGAAAAGCCGACCAGCACACCCGATACCAGTCCCAGCGCGCCTTGCATCATGGTGATCATGGATGGACGTTTCTTGTTGGCGAAGGCGCGACCATAGCCAGCTTTGCCCGATGGCTCCATGCCGGCGTCATCACAACTGCGATGGGTACGCCGTGCAATTGCGTGATCGCCATCAGCGCAGCAGCAGCGTGACGGCGATCGGCACCAGCAGCGAGGTCACCAGCGCGTTGAGGCTCATCGCGATCCCGGCGAACACCCCGGCCACCGCATCGACCTGAAACGCGCGCGCCGTGCCGATGCCGTGCGACGCAAGCCCCACCGCGAAGCCGCGGGCTCGGTAATCGGTGATGCCCATGCGGTTCATCAGCGGAGTGACGATGATCGCGCCCATGATGCCCGTGAGGATCACCGCTACCGCCGTCAGCGAGGCGTCGGCGCCCTGCGATTCGCTGATACCCATCGCAACGGCGGCCGTCACCGACTTCGGCGCCAGCGCCAGCGTAATATCGCGCGGCAGGCCGAATGCCTTTGCCAGCAGCACCACCGAGACGATGGCCGTGGCGCAGCCGACCACCAGCGCCACCAGCATTGGCAGGATCGCCAGCGCGACGGTTTTGCGGTTCTCGTACAGCGGCACCGCCAGCGCCACCGTGGCCGGCCCGAGCAGGAAGTGGACGAACTGCGCGCCCCCGAAATAGGTGTTGTAGGAGGTGCCGGTGAGCAGCAGGAAGGCCGCCAGCATCCACATCGAATGAAACACCGGATTGGCAAAGGGATGCCGGCCGGTGGCCTGCGACAGCGCGTCGGCGGAGGCATAGACCAGCAGCGTCACCGTCAGCCACAGCAGCGGCGTCTGCGAGAGATAGACCCAGAGCGAGAACGGATTGGGGGTCATGGCATTGGCCGTTCATTGAACGGTTCTTGGGGCCGTCTGTGCGTCATCAGCCGGCCTACCAGCAGGAAGGTCGCCACCGTCACCAGCAGCGTGATCAGCACCGAGATCGCCAGCACTGCTGCGATCACCAGCCCGTGTTCGGCGAGCAGATCGAGCTTCTGCACGACGCCGACGCCAGCCGGCACGAACAAAAGCGACAGATGCGCCAGCAGTCCCTTGGCGCCGTTCTCGACGCCGCCGCCTTGCAGCGGCCCACGCGCGAGGAAGCCGAAACGGTCACGCGCCAGCAGCAGGATCAGCAACAGCAACATCCCGACCACGGGGCCGGGCATCGGCAGCGCCAGAGCGCGAACGACGATTTCGCCGGCCAGCTGGCACAGTAAAATAAGACAAAGGCTGGCAATCATAGAGGCTCCGCAAAGTTCCAGCTTTATCGCCCGCGTCGCCGTCGATGTCACGCGCGGCCATCCACTGGCTAAATCGTGTTTTTACAATCGTTCTAAGACGCCGCTTCCGGCTTGACCGCATCGGCCCCGCTTGGAAGAAGCTTGGCCATGGACATCGCAGCCAATTCAACCCCGCTCGTTCTCGGCAAGGCGCCCCGCGGCTTCTGCGGGATCATCCAGCGACTGCACATTCAGGAAGGTGGCTCGTCGCTGACGGCGCACGAACTGGAGAGCCAGCTGATCGAAATGGGCTTCGTCGAGGGCGCCCGGGTCGAAATCCTGCACGAGGGCGCGATCCGGCGCGACCCGATCGCGGTCCGCGTCAATAACGTCACCATCGCATTGCGCAGGCGCGAGGCCATGGCCGTCGTCGTGCTGTGATGAGCAACCTTGCCCTCGATCCCCGCTCGATCCATCTCGCATTGGTGGGGGCGCCGAACAGCGGCAAGACCTCGCTGTTCAACGCGCTGACCGGCAGCAGGCAGAAGGTCGCGAACTATGCCGGCGTCACCATCGAGCGCAAGACCGGCGCCTTCGTCACGCCGACCGGCCGGCAGATATCGCTTGTCGACCTGCCCGGCACCTATTCGCTGCGCGGCCGCAGCCCCGACGAGGAAATCACCAGGGACGTCGTGCTCGGCAAGTACCCCGGCGAGACGCTGCCCGACCTGGTGCTGTGCGTCGCGGATTCCACCAACCTGCGACTGACCTTCCGGCTGGTCCTCGAACTCAAGCGCACCGGCCGGCCGCTGCTGCTGGTGCTGAACATGTTCGACATCGCGCAGCGCCGCGGCGTGTCGGTCGATATCGAGGCACTGTCGGCGGCGCTCGGCGTGCCGGTCGTGACCTCGATTGCGGTGCGCAAGGGCGGCACCGCCGAACTTATCGCGCGCACCGAGGAATTCGCGGCGCATGCGCCGCCCGCGAGCGTCGACAACACCTGGAAACCGCTCGGAATCTCCGACCTCAAGGCGCTACAGCGCGAGGCCGACAGGATCATCCGGGAAACGGTCACGCTGCCGACGAAGCCGGATTCACTGACCACGCGGGTCGATGCCGTGGTGTTGCATCCGGTCGGCGGGCTGGTGATTCTCGCGCTGATCCTGTTCGTCATGTTCCAGGCGGTGTTCAGCTGGGCGCAGCCGCTGATGGAATTTCTGGCAAACAGTTTTTCGGCGCTGGGCGCGCTGGTGCATGACATATTGCCCGACGGGCTGCTGCAAAGCTTCCTGCAGAACGGCGTGATCTCCGGCGTCGGCAGCGTGCTGGTGTTCCTGCCGCAGATCATCATCATCTTCCTGTTCATCCTGCTGCTGGAAGATTTCGGCTACATGGCCCGCGCCGCGTTCCTGATGGACCGCATCATGGGCGGCGCCGGACTGCATGGCCGCGCCTTCATCCCGCTGCTGTCGAGCTTCGCCTGCGCGATCCCTGGCATCATGGCAACGCGGGTGATCGACAACCGGCGCGACCGCCTTACCACCATCCTGATCGCGCCGCTGATGACCTGCTCGGCGCGGATACCGGTCTATACGCTGATCATCTCCGCCTTCATTCCGGCGACCGACGTCTGGGGCATCCTCAACCTGCAGGGGCTGGTGATGTTCGGGCTGTATGCCGTCGGCATCGCCAGCGCACTGGGCGTGTCGTTCGTCATCAAGTTCTTCATGTGGCGCGACTACCAGCCCGCGCCCTTCATGCTCGAACTGCCGGACTACAAGCTGCCGCGCGTGCGCTCGATCGCAATCGGCGTCTACACCCGCGCCAAGATGTTCCTGCAGCGCGCCGGCACCACGATCCTGTCGATGATGGTGCTGATCTGGTTCCTGGCCTCGTTCCCGCAGCCGCCCGCCGGCGCCGAGGGCCCGGCGATCAACTACAGCCTCGCCGCGATGATCGGGAAAATCCTCGAGCCGGTACTGGCGCCGCTCGGTTTCAACTGGCAGATCGCGGTCGCCCTGATCCCCGGCATGGCGGCGCGCGAAGTCGCGGTCGCAGCCCTGGGCACCGTCTACGCGATCGAAGGCGGCAAGGAAGCCGCCGACCAGATCGGCCAGGTGCTGGCCGCCAAATGGAGTCTCGCCACCGCCTTGTCGCTGCTGGCCTGGTTCATCTTCGCCCCGCAATGCGCCTCGACGCTGGCCGTGATCCGCCGCGAGACCGGCAGCACCGGCTGGATGGTCGTCACCTTCCTTTACATGTTCGCACTGGCCTACATCGCCAGCCTGATGACCTACAACGTGGCCGTGGCCTTCGGAGCAGGGTAGCGGGGAAGTTACCTCCGGGGATCTCGCCAAAGGGTGCCGCACCGGGCCGGTAGCAGGCTGCCTGCTTGTTCCATCAACCCACCGGGCTGCAATTCCGCCTCTTGTTTTTCAGAGGGCCCGCTATGATTTTTATCACCTATACCGTCGGAGCCGCCCGCCACTCATCTTCGTGAGCGTGGCCAGCGGCAGAGCCATCCGGCGGCCGGAGCCCATTGATGACCGATCCCACCTCGTACTCCCCGCCCAAAGTCTGGACCTGGATCAAGGAAAATGGCGGCAAGTTCGCCAGCACCAACCGGCCGATCGCCGGACCGACCCATGACAAGGAACTGCCGGTCGGAAAGCATCCGCTGCAGCTCTATTCGCTGGCCACGCCGAACGGGCAGAAGGTCACGATCATGCTGGAAGAGCTGCTGGCGCGGGACTTCCGCGGCGCGGAATATGACGCCTGGCTGATCAGGATCGATGGCAACCAGTTCGGCTCGGGCTTCGTCGAGATCAATCCGAACTCCAAGATCCCGGCGCTGATGGACCGCTCCGGGCCGACCCCGGTCCGGGTGTTCGAGTCCGGTTCGATCCTAATGCATCTGGCCGAGAAGTTCGGCGCTTTCCTGCCGCGTAGCGGGCCGGCCCGCACGGAGACGCTGTCGTGGCTGTTCTGGCAGATGGGCAGCGCGCCCTATCTCGGCGGCGGTTTCGGCCATTTCTATGCCTATGCGCCGACCAAGATCGAATACGCCATCGACCGTTTTGCGATGGAGGTCAAACGCGAGCTCGACGTACTCGACCGCCGCCTCGCGGACAATGAGTATCTGGCGGGCAAGGATTATTCGATCGCCGATATTGCGGTATTTCCCTGGTACGGCGGCCTGGCGCTGGGCCTGCTCTACGGCGACTCCGCTGAATTCCTCGACGTGAAGTCCTATAAAAACCTGCAGCGCTGGACCAAGGCGATCGCCGGCCGTCCTGCCGTGAAGCGCGGCCGGATAGTGAACCGGACCTCGGGCCCGCTGTCCGAGCAATTGCACGAACGGCACGACGCCTCCGATTTCGAGACCAGGACACAAGACAAGCTGGCCGAGGCAACCTGAGGCGGTCGTCGCCCTCTCCCTCCTTTTCGGAAGCACTGCCCAAAGGACCATCGTCATGGCCAAGCAAGCCTGGTACCGCATCCTCTACGTTCAGGTGATCATCGCGATCATCCTCGGCGTGACGCTCGGATACTTCTATCCGGATGCGGGCAAGGCACTGAAGCCGCTCGGTGACGGCTTCATCGCGCTGATCAAGATGATGATCGCACCCGCGATCTTCTGCACGGTGGTCCACGGCATCGCCTCGATCGGCGACATGAGCAAGGTCGGCCGGATCGGCGGCAAGACCCTGCTGTATTTCGAGACCGTCTCGACGCTGGCGCTGGTGATCGGCCTTCTGGTCGGCCATTTCCTGCAGCCCGGCACCGGCTTCAACATCGATCCCGCCACGCTCGATCCGAAATCGGTCGCCAGCTATGTCAGCCGTGCCAAGGAAGAGAACTTCGTTACGCACCTGCTGGCAATCATCCCGAGCTCCTACTTCGACTCTCTGGCCAAGGGCGACCTGCTGCAGGTGCTGCTGGTCGCCATCCTGAGCGGCTTCGCCATTTCCCATATGGGAAAGCCCGGCGAGCAGATCACTCGCGGAATTGACCTCGCCGGCAAGATGTTCTTCCGCATCATCGGCATGATCGTTCAACTGGCGCCGATCGGCGCGTTCGGCGCGATGGCATTCACGATCGGCTCGTTCGGATTGGGCGCGCTGGTCAATCTCGGATATCTGATCTTCACCTTCTATCTCGCCTCGCTGCTGTTCGTGCTGCTGGTGCTCGGCGCCATCGCGCGTGCCTTCGGCTTCTCGATCCTGCGCTTCATCGCCTATATCAAGGATGAACTGCTGATCGTGCTCGGCACCAGCTCGTCGGAGACCGTGCTGCCGCGCATGATCACCAAGATGGAAGCGCTCGGCGCATCGAAGCCGGTGGTCGGACTGGTGATCCCGACCGGCTACAGCTTCAACCTCGACGGCACCAACATCTACATGACGCTGGCGACGCTGTTTCTGGCTCAGGCCACCAACACGCACCTGACCTACGGCCAGATGGCGACGGTGCTGGTGGTGGCAATGCTGACCTCGAAGGGCGCCTCCGGCGTCACCGGCGCGGGGTTCGTCACGCTCGCCGCCACGCTGTCGATCATCCCCGATATTCCGATCACGTCGCTGGCCATCATTGTCGGCATAGACAAGTTCATGAGCGAGTGCCGCGCGCTGACCAACCTGATCGGCAACGGCGTCGCGACCATCGTGATCAGCCGCTGGGAAGGCGAACTCGACCGCGACCAGCTGCACAAGGCGCTGCTGCACCCGATCGACTTCGGCGAGGAAATGGAAAAACAGCCGGCGTGACGGGCGAGTAATCCCCGGCCATCACGCACTCTGTGCAAGGCAGGCTACTTCGGACTTGAAACGCGGACGGCTTCCTGGCCGGCGCTTACGCCGCGCCTTTCAGCTTCTTGGTGCATTCGCTGTAATAGCCGCCGCCCTTCTGGATCCACTTCAGGCCGCCATTGCCGGTGCCCGACTTGTTGGCGTTGTACATGTCGACGCAGGTGTGCATGCGGGCCTTGCCGGCCGTTTCCTTGGCGTATTTCGGATCGATCGCCGTTGGGAAGGTGGCCGGGCCGGTTGCCACCGGCGCGGCCGCAGCCGTTGCCGCGGGCTTCGGCGCGGCGGGCTTGGCCTCGGCGGCTTTCGGCGCAGGCGTGGCGGCGGGCGGGGCCGTGGTGGTCACGGCGGCCGGCGTGGCGGCGGCGTCAGTGCCGCACTGCGCCTTCCGGAAATCATTCCACTTCTGGCCGGCCAGCGTGCCGGCGGTCTGCGCCGCTTTGTATTTGGCGCTGCATTCCGACATGGTCAGTGCCTGCGCCGGGCTCAACGCCAGCATGGCCAGGCCGGATGCCGCGATGGCGCAGGACAGGATCTTGCTTGTCTTCATGATCGTTCACTCCCTCGACACACGATGAATTGACAATGCCATCCTAGCGCGACGATGGCGGGGGGCAACGCCGGCGGCCGGCATTATGGCAAATTATCGTGATCGCGGTTGCGGTGCACGCGGCTTTTCATTCACCCGCCATTCAGCCCGTCGGCGCGACGCTTGCCGCCTCTTCAACCCGAGGTGCCCCCATGATGAAGTTCTCTTCCCGCGCAGCTATCGCCGCCTTCGCTTCGCTGATGCTGATCGGCGCCGCCTCCGCGCAGAGCCCGGCGCCAGCCCCCACGCCGATGACCAAATCCGCCCCGGTCGCGAAGACAGCCCCGGAGGCCAAGTCGGAAGCCAAGACCGCGAAGCCGCGCACCGAAGTGTCGCTGGAGTGCTCCAAGCAAGCCGACGCCAAGGGATTGCACGGCAAGGAACGCCACAAGTTTCGCTCTGACTGCAAGAAGACCGGCGGCAAGAGCTGACGTCAGCTTGATTCCCTCTCTGCCCGACGCAGCGTAACAGCGCCGGGCAGACGCGGCGACCAGCAAAGCGCATTTGTAGGCTGCGCCGGACTTTGCCATAAGGCGGGGTCATCTGAGTCCGCGCGCGAATGCCACTTGCACTTCCTACCCTCTCGCAAAACATCACCACGCTGCAGACGCTGGCCGTCGGCGCGGTCGGCGCGACGTTGTTCTATGTCGCGGAATTGCCGGGCGGGCTGATCTCTGGCGCGATGATCGCGGTGGCGCTGTTCGGCATGTCCGGCCGCCCCGTCGGGCTGCCACAGCCGATGGCGCATGTGATCCTTATGACGCTCGGCCTGTCGCTGGGATCGATGGTGTCGCCCACGATGGTGAAGAACCTCAGCGCCTATCCGCTGACCATCGCGCTGCTGGCCGTCGCCACCTTCTGTTCAACCTTCGGCAGCAGCCTCTATCTGCAGCGGTTCCACGGCTGGGACCGCACCTCGGCGCTGCTCGCCGGCAGCCCGGGCGCACTGTCGCAGATCATCATGCTGGCGACCGAGCGCAATGCCGATGTGCCGGGCATCGCCGTGGTGCAGATCTTCCGCGTCATGATCCTCACGGCCGCGGTGCCGCTGCTGCTCGCCGCCACCGGGCTGATCGGCCACGGCCCGCTGCCGTCGCGCGGCGAGCCGGCCACCGCGCTGGCGCTCGCCGAACTCGCCGTGGCCGCGGTCGCGGTATCGCTGCTGATGCGCTGGATCCGGTTTCCGGCAAGCTGGATGTTCGGCGCGATGATGGCGTCGTCGATCCTGCACGGCACCGGCCTGGTCGAAGGCGCGCTGCCGCAATGGGCCTATATCGCAGCCCTCACCGGCATCGGCACGCTGATCGGCTCGCGCTTCGGCAAGATCAGCCCGCGCACCGTCCTCAGTCATCTCTATGCAGCGCTGGGCTCGTTCGCCGTGGCGATCGCGATTTCGTCGGTGTTTGTCGCTGCGATTGCGCTGACCACGAATGTCAAACTGAGCGACATCGTGGTCGCCTTCGCGCCGGGGGCCATGGACGCCATGCTGGCGCTGGCGCTGACGCTGCACATCGACCCCGTATTTGTCGGCGCGCATCATCTGTCACGCTTCGTCTACGTCTCGATCGTCACGCCGGGCATCGTGCACCTGTTCGGCAAGGCGCAGGACGATATCGACGATTAGAGCGCCTTCGCGGTTCTGGCCGTGCCCAACGCGGCAATCGCCGCCATCAGCAGCGATATCAGCACGTTGTAGCCGGCCAGCGAGACGCCCAGGAAGCGGAACTGGACCTCGTCGCAGCGGATCACCTTGACGCTGTCGAGGCGCGACAGCAGGCTGCCGGCGCTGCCCAGATTGCCGACCGGCCCGGTGCAATCGGTCGGCCCCGGCCAAAAACCCCATTCGACGCCGGCATGGTAGGCGCCAAGGCCGGCATTGCCGAGCGCCGCCAGCGCGAGCAGAAGCAGGCCCCCGATCAGCACCGCGCGCGGCGCCCGTTTCGCCGCGGCGATCGCCACCAGAGCGGCAAGCGGCACCGCCAGATAATAGGCATAACGCTGCTCGAGGCAGAGCGGACAGGGCAGGATGTCCAGCACCAGCTGGAAGAACCAGGCCCCTGCCAGCGTCGCCGCGGCGATAACGCCGACAGCGGAGGCCGCCAGCAGCGCCGGATCAGACTCGCCGCGGGCTTGCGCGGGCTTCATGGTGGTTGCGGCGGTCACGGCATTCTCCGGGTTCAGCCTGCCTCGTATCCCGGTCGCCAAAGCCTGTCGAGGCGGATGCGATCACACTGGGGTGTATGGCCGGGCACGTGCCGGTTGACCCGCACGGAACGCCCGCTATATTCCGCCCGCTTCGCACCGCTGCCTTGGCGGCGGCGCGATGGCCCCTGTGGCGGAATTGGTAGACGCGCTCGACTCAAAATCGAGTTCCGCAAGGAGTGCTGGTTCGATTCCGGCCAGGGGCACCATTCCTGAACAGACTTACGAACCACGGGCGTCGGCTGGCCATTCGGACCCAGGGTGGCCCGAATGTTTTCATTCGACCCGATAATGCGGATGGTGTTGTCGGAAACGACGATCGCGTCGACTACGGCGCTCAGATAGGCCTTCCGGGCTGCCACATCTCCCGAGATAAGCTGTTCGCGCATCAGGCGGGCAAATCGGTCGATTGCGACGGGGTCGATCTCGATCGGGAGGGCGCTGGACCGTTTTGCGTAATCCAGGGCTTCCAAAGCGCTGTCGCGGGCCGACTTGAGCGCAGCCACGCGATCTTTCAGAGCCGGGTCGGTCCCGTCGATGGTGCCAGCCTCGATCGACCCGTAAAGCCGCGATAGCCGCTCCCCAGTGTCGGCAACCTGCCTTGCCAGATCCGTCAGGCGCTGATCAGCGGACGCCTGGCGCCCGTCTCTGCGGGCCTTGAGGGTCATCAAGATGGCGGTGACCCGCTCAGGCTGGAGCAACTGATCGACCAGGGCCTCGACGACCAGCTTTTCGATGATCGGACGGGCGATCTTGCGGTTTGCGCAGCAAGCGCCGTTATCCTGTTTGTGGCGGCCCTGTTTGATGGCCTGGCAGCATTTGTAATAGGTGTGGACCTTGCCGGTGCGGGATGTGCCGGTCGCCGTGGTCAGCGCACAGGACGTTTTGCAGTCACATCGAACAAGACCGCCAAGCAACGAGGGCGCCGAGGCCAACCGTGGACCCTTGAGTCGGGGTTGTCGGGAGACCAACAAAGCCTGGACCTCGTCGAAAGCTGCTCGGTTGATGATCTCAGGCACATCGTATTCGACGATGTCGGCCTCTTTCTTTCGCTCACCAGCTCCGCGGTCGTATTCGTTGAAGCGCCGGGTGCCGGTATAGGCCTCGCGGGTCAGGATTTCGTGAACAGTGCCGGTGCCGAACAGCGATCCCTTGCGGGAGCGGTAGCCGCGCTCGTTCAGCCATAAGGCGATCTTTTTTGTGCCGAGCGGTCCGCTGGTGCCATCGCCGTTTCTGGCGAGATCGAAGGCGAGCCGCACCACCTCCGCTTCAACCGGTTCGATGGCGAGCCGCTTCTTCTGTTTGTTGCCGATGATGTCGGAGTCGACGGACTTGTATCCGAACGGGATGTTGCCGCCATTGGAATAGCCCAACCTCGCATTGGCCAGCATCGTGCGGCTGGTTGCCCTCGATGTTTCCTTGGATTGATATTCGTTGACGATTCCGATGAACTTTCGGAACATGTCTCCAGTATCATCTTTGGTCAGGGGTTCGGCGAACGAGATCAACTCGACGCGATGCTTGCGCAGCGTCTGCACCGTCAATTCCTGCTCGACCTGATTGCGGAACGCACGGGAAAAAGAGAACACGAGAATTGCGTCGATCGTTCGAGTCCCATCGGTCGCACGCGCAATCATGGTCTCGAAGCCGCTCCGTCTCATGTTGGTAGCCGTTTCGCCCTCGTCCCGGAACACGCCGACAACGTTATCCCCGTCACGCTTACATCGCCCCAAAATTTGGGAAATTTGGTCCGAGCTCGAAAGCATATTCTGGCTCTGGGCCAAAGTTGAGACGCGGCTGTACACCAGAACATTACGGGGCTTTGGTGCAGCTACAGCGAGTTCGACGTCAGCCGCCTGGAGATTCTTGCGTGCCATATTTTATTCCTTACGCTGTACTGTGGAGAGTCTATCGGCCTCGCAGATTCATGGGAAGGCCTCATTTTTCCAGTCGCTTGCACGGTTAAAATCAGCCGTACGGAAGCCACTGTTTGCAGCGGCGTTCCTACTAGACGCGGAACGCTTCGTCGACGGCAGCAGTGTTTTCCTGCAGCATCCTGCGAAACATCTCCTCAGCTCGGAGATAGGGCGCCATCCGGATGAATCCGGCAACGAGCATCCGTGGTGCCAAGTTTGGGCAGGATCCAGCACCAGCCGCGTGTTGACGTTGACGGCGTCGATGTCAGCGGCTCCCAACCAGATGGCACATTTGATAGCGATTTTAGCGACGAGCATGGTGGGCATGACATAACTTCCTTTTTTGGGCTGATCGGGAAACGACTTGGCGGAGCCCTAGATTCACGGCAAGGAATTCCGCGATTGGTCAAAAACGGCATCGAGAATTTCTGCGAAGTAGCTTTCGATGGCATCGAGCTCCGGCCGATTGACAGGGATCGGGTCGGGAAGCTCATTGATGATCGTCCAGAACTCGGCATCGGAAGGCCTTAGCTTCGTGGTAACCTTCCGAACGGTCTTCTTGCTGCAAACGCGCGTTAGCGATGCTGTGGGAACAGCTGAGCGACCGGGGCGCAGTCGAATGTTGGGGCGGGCCGGTTTAGTCACGGCCATACCCCGCCGACCGGTCAAGCTGGCGGGTCAAAGCCTGCGAGCGCGAGGCCAGCTCAACTGTGAGATCCAGCGTGCAGGTCTTCACGTGCAACCGGCTCAGCCGAGCAGCCAGCCACTCCAGGCGCCGCTCTGGCTCAATGAGCGCGCCACGGCGTTCCGAAAGCGACAGATCCAATCGGAGCTGCGCGTCGCACGCTTTAGTGTCCAGAAACAGCTTGGTCCGCTGGCGCGCCCGGGACGATGCCACGACGATATCGGAGCGGTTCATGGATGGGCTCAGCAGGACAAAGGCGTGTTCGGTCGTGGCGCCCTGGCAACCGTAAATGGTTGTGGCATAAGCATGGCCCAGGCGCGCGCGGCCGAGCTCATCCGCAATCTCCGAGAGTTTGAAGTGCGCCAACCGCTCACCAATGACGACATGCATGGTGGGATCGACCGCGTCAGTGTTGTCGATGTGCGTCACCGTCGCCATCGTGCCGTTAATGACGCCGAGTTCATCGTGGCGCAGCGAAAACCGGACCCGGTCACCCATCGCGAAATGCAGCGTCTGGGCATTTCCGGATCGTGAAACAGCGTTCACCGCCAGTTCCGGACCTCGGATGAGCTTCGACGCTTTCAGGCGGGCGCGAACCTCCGCATTGATGGCGTTCACCTGCGCATTCGTCTTGGCAATCAGCAGCGCCGCGGGATTGGAGACGACGGCCTGGGTTTCCTGCCAAGCGTCGACCAAGGCAGTGATCGCCGCTTTTTCTCCGGCGGCCAATGTCAGCAAGTCGCGTTCATCGTAGGCTTTGAGGGCTTCGATCGCCCGGCCATTGGTGAAATCGGTAACAGCCTCGCGCGCCCAGACATCGTGCTGACGCACAATCGCATCGACGCGCGTGGCATGCGCCAAACTGGCGACGATCATAAGTCCGCTACCGGACCCAACCGCTTGGAGCTGCTGCCGATCGCCGATGAGAATCGCCTTTGCGCCGGCCTTTTCGACCTCTGAAAGCACCGAAAACATTTGGCTGGACGACAACAAACCTGCTTCCTCGATCAGCAGAACGGAATTGCGATCTAGAAATTTGCCGCCCGCCTTTGCCGTCGCGATCCAGGCGTCTGTGGCCTTCGATTCGATGCCGAGCGCAGAAAACTGATTGCTGATATTCCAGGCGGCTGCCGTTCCCACCAGCCGCGTTCCGGGGAGCTCGAGATACGCTGAGGCGACTGCTGCGATCAGCGTGCTCTTGCCAGCACCTGGTGCGCCCTCACACACCGCCAAGGACGCGTTAGTCGTTGCAGCAAGAGCAGCGTTGGTCTGCTCGTCGGTCAACCCTCGGACACGGCACAATGCCGCAACGCGAGCGGCATCAGGGGCTGAGCGGCGGCGACCGAGAACACGTTCGGTGAGCGCGAGCAGCTCGCGTTCAAGTGCGATCTGTTCGGGCGTTGAGTAAATCGGCTGACCCAGCTTGTCGCGCCCGAGCTGGACTACACGACCGGCGTCGATAAAGCGCTTCGCCTCTAAATCGATGCGATCCGCTCCGGCGCCCGTTCCCACCAGCGCCGTTCCGATCGCCGCCAACAGATGCCGTTGCTCGAAAAGACTTTCGGTTTCTGTCAGCTGGCTGGGCAATGCCAGCATGCGCTGGACGATGACCGCCTCGCGCTCAGCCAGGGCAAGCTCCCGATACGTCTGCAGGTCCGAGACATATCGCCCGACATCGACGAAGGGCGCCGCCTGTTCAGCCCACGTCGCGAAGCGATCGCCGGGACGTTCTTCTTGCTTCGAGGTCCGGGTACCAAGCGCGACGGCGGCAGCCAACGCCGGTGCGCTTGCCGTCGTCAGCCCCTCGTCAGCCAAAGCTTGCTCAATTTCCTGGCGACGAGCTGACATGAAGCGTCGGAGCTCGACGCCGCGCTCCGCCTCCTGACCACCACGTTCATCGACGATTTCGAAAATGCCGTTTTTACCGATTTCGCCGATCGCAAAGCCGAGACGCTGAAGATTTGAAGCGAGCGCCAAATGATAGGCCGCGCCGGCAGCCATCTTGAAGGCGAACAATTGGCGCGCATCCAAAGCACCAATCGTGCCGTCATTGCGGATCGCGCAGTTCAGAATGACCTGATGATTATGCAAATTGGGATCGGCGAAGACCGCGCCGTTTTCGTGCACGACAGGTCGTGATTCTCCTTGCTGGAATGAGGCGACCGTCAGCGACACGGCTTCCAAATGGAGACCATTCTTGCCACGTCGTCCAAACGCGGCATGCCGGTCCAGAAACGCGATCGTCGCCTCGCAGGCCTGCTGCTGAGCCTGTTCAATCTGGCTCCGCGTCTTACGGTTAGCTAGTGCATAGGCGATTGAGACGGACTTCGGTGCCGACAACGTGAGGTCGATGCCCGCAACACGATTACCGGCTGCACCGGTAGAGCCGGCGCTGCTCAGCAACGGTTGGCCAGATTGGTCAAGACCGTCGTGCAAGCGCTCGAACGCGTCCGCGTTGACGGTAGCGCCATGAACTGCATCGAAATTGTTAGTCGCCGAAATCCAACGACACGCAGGCTCACCGCCTCCAAGATAGTACTCGGCCTGCTTGGTGTAGTACCGCGCCGTCGTGCCAGCCGCGAGAGTCGCAACCATGAGAACCTCCATTGAGGTCCTCTACAAATCACAGCATTGTCAGGGGGGCGGCGAATGGAAGTCCGCAATACTTGCTTGCTGCATTCCGCATGGGATGCGCCGCGGGCTCTGATCGCCTTAAACGCGATTCATTCAAATTAGAGGAATAGCCTTCAGTCAGACGGCAGGGATGTCGGACTACTAATGCAGCAAGGCCGATGAAGCCCCCGTCTGGATTTTCAATCAATTAACCGCGTTCATAGGAATGACATGCCGCAAGTCGCCGAAAAGCCAACACCTATCGTTCTTAAGGACGCCGTCAGTATTTTATACGATGCCGCGTGGATTGCGGATCATACCAGAATATATATCAACCCCTACTACGACCTCACCGAGCAACAGGTTGTCGCCATCACGGATGAAATATGTTGGTGCACAGGTTTCGCGGTACGAGTGTTTCGGATTTCGCTCGATGACTTGCTTGCAGAGAAAGTGTCTGTTTCTAGCC
Organism: Tardiphaga sp.; assembly: GCF_028290495.1. Taxonomy (GTDB): domain Bacteria; phylum Pseudomonadota; class Alphaproteobacteria; order Rhizobiales; family Xanthobacteraceae; genus Tardiphaga. Next base: position 36,466 of record NZ_JAQGJT010000026.1, on the reverse strand, counting down.
GCGATCGTCTGAATTATATGGCTGGAAAGCCGATCTGGCGCCTTCCAGCCATGTTTGTTCCTGGCGTCCGAAAGGGAAGTCGTAAAAGTCCGGTTGGGCGAGCATTGCGACAGGCGATGGCGATCCAATCCGTAATCGGCAAGGCCGTCGTCAAGCCCCTGCTCGAAGCTGAGTATGGTCGCTATCCCAATCGTTTTCCTAGGGGTCAACACTACACCCTGTCAGATGCGCACGCGCTGCAGTTCATGGAGCATGCCCTGGGACGCCCGTGCTTTGTCGATTTAGAAGGCGATCTTGTTGCCGAACGCGACGTAATTGTCTCACGGCCCACCCAAAGTGATCCAAACGCAAAATATTTAGCGATCACGTGCTACAAGTTTGAAGCGGCACGAACTATTGCACGCGAGACCATCGACAAGCCAAAACAACGGGGTGCGTTTGGCTTGGAATATAGGGAGACACGCCCGCACATCTTTGAGTCCAACAATGCTCGTGTGGACGACGAGATGCGCGACGCAAAAAGTACTTTTGGCTTCGATCTGGATGGGACCGCGATGGGTGCTTGGTATCATCGTGTGGTGACTGCTCTTCGGCTAGGAGCCAGCATTTTTGACGAACTTGATAGCCTACGTTCGGATGTCGCCGACAAGATGGTTGACGAGAATGTAGAAATTCAGCGTCTTATGCGACTGGATCATTCAACGCCAGCGGACACGGCAAGGATCGGTGAATTGCGAGCCGCCATCACGGTGGCGGCTATTGAATTCGACGGGAGGATCGCACGCGTGCTGTCGCAGGTCGACAGTGACCAGCAGAATGCAGTGTCTCGTTGCTTTGCACCGCTTGATGCAGCCATTCTTGCGTTTTTCGGCGGCGTCAATGCACGTTCAACTATACCCGGAATTTGTCCAGAACTGCCATCGTTCTTTGAGGATGTCTTGGAAAGCCTGGTTTGGCTAGGGCATCTGCAACGTCATAGGGTGAGAGATTTCGACTATAGCGCCGCCCGCACGTTCCTGAATGCTTTGCATCACGCAGGGGGCGAAACAGACCAGCACTTGCTGGTCAAGAACTGTCTGGAAGTAGGCATGTCGTTTCTGAACAGAACCGATCGGGCACTGTTTGTTCAGGCCGCCGAGGAGATCGCGTCGACAGGCGAAGTTCGAACGGTTTTCCTTGCGCTGCAAGATTCCGTGGCGGCCGACGGCCAAGTGGTGAACGACGAAATTCCCGAGGACGAGCATCACACTTATTTCCGGTTTAACGCTGAACTGGGTATGTGTCAGAGCATTTCTCCGGAGCTGGACTTAAGGTCTACATTCGTCAGCCTGCCACCGTTCTATCAAACCCAATGGCATGGCCGGTGGCGGATGCAGCGAGACGAGGATGATTATTTTAAGGGATTGGTCTTAGCTTGATACGATAAAGCGCAGTTGATTTTTGATCGGCCCCATAACATGGGGCCGATTGCATTCGCCAGGGGTGTCTCCGATAGCGCTTAGAACAAACCTCCCCAAACAGGAGGTTACAATGTCACGCACCGTCAAGGAGGTTCTCGCTGCCTTCGTTCTTATGACCCGTACTTTGCTGAGTGAGATGAAAGATGATCTCGGAAGGTACGCACTGCCTACGGCGATTCGTAACGTGCGAAACGGGATTCGCCACTGTTGCCCCAGGGCGATCGCCGATACTATCGTCGCCCGGTACCCGCACTGTTATATGCTCAACGCAAGCTACCGGGACTTTCCGCGCCTCAACTTCGTGGAATATCGGTCTCTTGCTCCGAATGGGAATGTACCGTTGGTTCGCGTCAATGAGCCGGTTCTCATGGCTCTGGCGCCGCACCGTGTAGACAGCCTCCCGAGTTTTCGGGAGAAAGGTGCGACGTTGGTTCGTGGCGATGGCTTGCTGCCATTGCCGTCTGGCGCCGCGGTTATTGCTGCGATCCAGAGCTGTGGCTGGCGCATTCTTACCGTGGACGATGCGCAGCGCGTCCTCAATGAGCGCTCGAACATCCGGCCGGAGGGTGGCTACTTGGGCAGACGGCAGTGGATTTCCAATGTTGAGGATATCGCCGGCAGGATGAAGGTGACCAAAAGCCTGTTCGCGATTTGCGAGGATGTTGTCGCCACAAGGCAGGCAGTCATGGTTATCTATACTCCCGGCCTTCCGAAGCCATTCCGGCTGTGGCAGGTCAGCCTGAAGGCGACGATGCCCGCATTGCCGCCCCTTGCGTAGTCGAGACCGGTCAGAAATTGGGCGCCCGCTAGGGCGCCCAATTTGTCGATAGCTGTTGCTGATGGAAATACCATTGAGCGGCTTTATGATTCGGATTTCATGACGTTGTATGCACCCTGACACAAACCAGTTGAGGTGCTTTCGGGAAGAACGTGGTGCTTCCGTCGTTGAAGCATGTCTGGGCGCCCTCTGGGGCGTTGACGCCCAATAGGTGGATCCAGACGCGCGGATGTCGAACGTGCCGCTGTCGATGACGGACGCCTGGCCAACGTTGCTCCGCGGCGGCAGTGACAGTGGTCTGTCGGAACTGTGGCAATGTGTAGGACGACGACGACGACAAGCCGTGCGAAGGCGCCAGGAAGATGCGGCCGGTGGCGACGTTCTGGCAGCAGTTCAAGCCGGACTTGAGTGCGCATTCAAAGCTGAAGATCGTGTGGGATATTGCCCGTCATTCCCTCATTTATCGAACAACTGTTCCGGCGCTCAGACAACTTGGAGGCATCACGTCGCCATACATCGCTCCCTTTAGACAGAAGCAATGCGCTTTAAACGTTGGTGCTTAAATTAAGTCTGAAACAGTTGCTCTACTGCGGTGTAGCTTCGTCGACATGCGGCAGCGCACTAACAATTACAGGCTCGTCTTTTTCGATCGTCCCGGAATCCTCGGAAACCGCGCGCCACCTTTCCAGCCGCGGCAGCCCAAAAGTCCATATATAGCCAAATTTCCGCTGCAACCAACTTAGTGGCAGCAATTGATTTTCCGGCCTGCCTCGCGCTCGAAGCTCCTCGTTGTGTGCTTGAAGGTCAATGAGGCGTCGAACTGGGCGCTCGTCCTTCTCAATCTGAAGCCGCGCCGTCCGAGCTTTCTTGAGGTTAGCTGGGGTCGCCTCCCACCCTGCAATCTTGCCGCTGAGATCTGTGAAACGACGGCAAAGCGCATCATGAATGCGTGCCTTTCGGTTGAAGCGGAAAATAGAGTCTAATGCTGCTGAAGCCGCGACGACCCCGGTAAGGTATTTCGCGATGTCCAAGTCTTTCGCAAGAACAACGAAAAAACTTGCTGTGCCCGTCAAGGCGGTTGCCGCGCGGATCAAATAGTAACACCACTCATAGTAGGCGAGCATCTTGGAATGATAGCGACGTGCCCGCTCGACGGCGAACGACGCATAGAGATATTCGCCATCATTCCATTCGCTCACTTCTTTTTGTCCGGCGGCGGCTTGATCCAGTCAGTCGTTTTATGCTCGTTCGCCTGTTCTCTATGGCCGGGCTGCTGCGGAGCAGGTCGCGGCGTCGGAGTGGTAGTAGGCGCAGGCTTCTTGGGCTGATCCTTGTCGTGATCCTCGGACATGCTAAACTTTCTTTTTGGGGCGCGTCGGCGGTGGCTTTAGCCAGTCGGTTGTACGTCCTGACGATCCAACACTGCGCTTTGCTGTTTTCTTGACGGCGGATTTTTTCGATTTTTGGACTTTCTTCGCCATCCACTCTCCCTCATGGCCTATCGAGTGGGCAGTGAATTACTTCTGGTTGTCAAGCGGCATCGAAGCCCGCCGGCCGCAGCCGACCGACGGTCCCTTTCGCCTCCGCCGCCATCAATCCTCAGTGAGCTAATAATGTTAGAAGGACTGGCCGTCGCTGTATCCGCTTGAGCCCGCAATCGATCGATGTCGGCTTGCCGATTGCCGTGGACCATAGCTTGCCACCCCAAAAACGGGGCTGCGATGAATAGTAGACGGTAATCGCCAGCGCCACTCGACCTCGGATGCCGTTCGCAGTCGCCTTTCCATGTTGATGTCTTCCTGTCTCTTTCTTTATCGGTTCGGAAAGAAAAACGACATGGATTGTACAAAGGAAAGGCTGCGCGGGCTATGCGGCCGCATGGCAGCGGCCTGCGGCGCCGACCGGCCGACTGCTTGGTCCGTGGCCGCTTGGCGTCCGGTTAAGCGTCACGATGCGCCGCTGTCAAAATAATTTGCGGTGATTGCATTCGCGAGGGGGACTCTCGGCCTCGGTTAAGACATCACGTCGGCGATTGGCGCCGGCTTGATGAGAGGTTCCTCCGATGACGAAGTCGTTCCCCCTGAGCCTGCCCGTTGCATTGATTACCGCTTCCAAAAAGGGCGGTACCGGCAAGACCCACTTGATGACGACCATCGCCGATCTGCTGACGCTGAACGGTTATCCTTACAGCGTGTTTCAGGCCGACGACAAAAAGCGGCTCAGCAAGATGCTCGGCGCGCGGGTCGTGGATCTGCGGCCCAATCCGGATCTGATCATGAACGATCCGGCTCTGGTGCGCACGGCGTTCACCCCGTTCTACACGGCATGTCAAGCCGCGGTACCCGCCGGCAATTCGGTGCTGTTTGATATCGGCGCTGACGAAGTGGAAAACACCGCGAACTATCTCACCGACGTCGAAATCGATGAAGATCTCGGTACGTGGAAGCTGCCGATGCTGGTGTTCGTGCTTGTGCAGGCCGAACCCGACGCCATCGGATCCGCAGCCGAGACGATCCGCCGCTTCCGGAAGGCGGTTCCGAGCGCACATCTGGTCCTGGTCGAGAACCTGCTCGAACGTAAGCCGCTTGACCAACTGTCTGCTGCCAGTATCGCCGGACAGCAGTACGCAAAGGAACTGAAGCCGCTGCTCGACCACGTCACGCGGATGGTGATGCCGGGGATCATCTCCGAATTTTGGGAGCCGTATGAGAATGCCGGTTTGCGGTTCCTCAAAGCGCTGGCGATGGATCCTGCGGAGGGCAGCAAGCTCCTGAAGAAGCCGGTCGGCGACGTCAAACTCGCCCGGCGTGCGGTCACGATCTTCTTCAGGTCGATGCACGGCGCCCTGTCGCAGCTCATCAACCTGCCGAAGGGTGGTGCGTGATGCCGGACGCAATCAACAATCCCGAGCCGGCTCCCAAGCCTGCTTGGGCCTCCATCCCTCCCTTTAAGACCATCATTGAGGAAGGTACCGAGGAGATCAAGCGGGAGGCCAATGCCCTTGTGGAGCTTACGCTGGATTCGGCAAAAGCCGCCGATCCGAAGATCCTTCGCAAATGGGGAGACGATGGCGCGCGATACTTTTTCAAGCGGCTCAAGGCGCGCGTCAAACAACAGGTAGGCGTGGCAGCGGCCACCAGGGCCATCCCAGGTGTTGCGAAGGTCGCGGCACCGGCCGGGCGCCACGCGCTCCCAACAAAGGCTACTGCCGTTGTCGCGAAGGTGCGCACCAAAATGAAGCTGCCGTGGAAAGCGGCTTTGTCGATAAGCGCAAAGGCACCCGTCGTCGCCGTGAAGAACTGGCAAGCTCAGCAGCGTTATCGCTCGTCCTACGTGGCAGCGGCGACCACGCGTGGGCTCCTCGCCGCGGTGATCTTAACCATCGGCGCCATCATCGTTCTCCGGCTGATGGCCTGACATCTCATCACCGCCCAATCCTCTCAGCAGACTGGAACACACCATGGGTCTTTTCACATATCTGCAAGTCGGCCTCAAGCCGCGTCCGCACCCGTTCGTGGCCACTACTATCGGGCTCCTCGTTGCCGGAATCATACTTCCGCTGGTCATCGTCGTGCTGCTGGTCGCGGGATCCATCGGCGACCATTATGTTTGGTCCGAGTGGATGGTCGCACTTGCCGCTCTGACTGATGGTTCCAAGCTCTGGACCTACATCGTCGCGCACCGGCCGATTTTGCTCGTTGCGCTCGGCATCAGCATTGTCGCCGGCTACATGACGAGCCTCGAGGCGAAAGATCGGACGCCGTGGACGGAGCCGTTCCAGACGGTCGACGATGCCGACCCCCACGTCTACTACGACGAAGATGCGCGCATGAAACTGCAATGGAGCTTCAGGAGAGAAGCAGGAGCGGCGACCAAAGGTTTCTGGTTGGCCCCCTATCTCAACCTGCCGTTTACACTGGAAAGCCGAAATCTCTTGGTGGTTGGCGCCTCCGGCCACGGTAAATCCAATATCGTGCGGGCGATCGCCACCCAGACGATCCAACGGGGCGACCGCACGGTCATCCACTGCAACAAGGGCGACGTGACCCGGAGCTTCGACCTTCGCGATGTGGTTCTGATTTCGCCGTCCCATCGGGACGGCTGGGCTTGGGACATCGGGGCAGATTTGGACGGTCCTGCTGCAGCCGCAGAGTTTGCCCGCGATGTCATCCCGTCTTCTGACCAACCGTTCTGGTCGGATTCCGCTCGCCTCATCTTGACCGACACTATCAATGCCATCTCGGTCGAAAAAGGCCAGAAGTGGGGACCGCTCGACCTCCTTTTGGAGCTTCTAAGTAGCCCGGAAGATCTCCGCCTGAAGATCGCGAACATTAATCTCAGCGCCAGCCCCTTGCTTGCCAGCGGTGCCGACGGCGCCGACAAGACCGTCCAAAGCATCATGTCAACGTTGCTGTCCGCGGCACTTACGACCCTGCGCCCAATGGCTTACGCTTGGGCGGGCCTGCCGCCGGAAAAGCATTTCTCCATCAAAAGGTGGCTTGCCACAAACTATGCCGGCCCCAAAATCGTCATCGTTCAGACTTCACCAAACTTCGAGGCGATGTCGACGTCGGTCTGCGGCGGCGTGCTGCGCCGTATCTGCAAGGGGGTTTCCGACGCATCCATGGCGATCGACCAATCTCGCCGTACCACCCTCATTCTGGACGAGTTCTTTTCTCTAGGCAAAATTGAGGGTCTGGCCACGGCGCTTTCCGTCGCGAGGGAGAAAGGCTTGATCTGCGTCGCCGCCGTTCAGTCCATGGAGCAATTGCGGCTGCTATACCAGGACGAATCGGTCCTCCTTTCTGATCTTTTTCAGATCAAGATCTATAGCCGGCTTACCGCCGGCGACGGCGCCGCCGATGCCTCAAATACTCTCGGGTCGCGTGCGATCCGTTGGCAAGCGCCGAACAAAAATCCTGGGCAGGGCGATAAGCGGAAATTCATAACAAAGGACGAAACCAAGCCCATTGTCACCGCCGCCCAGTTCGCTCGCGATTTCGGGTTGTTCGAGCCCAATACTAACAGGGAATACATCAGGGCGATCGTGCACTACGCCGGTGCCGCCCACCGACTTGACTGGCCGGCAACCAGATGGAGTGTGAAAGGCGAAGGGTTTGTTGCGGCCGCCTGGACCCGATTCTAGCTCATAGATGGACCTTGGCTATCCCCGCCACCGCTGTGATAAGAGCGTCGTACCGCTTTTGGTCATGAGGGTCTGTTGAGACCTGGAGGTCGGCCAAAACCTTCTCAAAGCTCCTCCTGAATCGAACAGGAGGTCGCGGGTATGGGCGTTGAGGCTGGTGTCAGCCAGCAACGCGCTGAAGACATCGGATGCTATGCGGTCCGGACCCTGGAAGGGTCGAAAGCGTCCGTTGCGTATCGCGCTATGCGGACATGCTGCTGGCTATCCCGGTAAATCGCTCCTCGATCTCGGCTGCCTGCGTGACTCCAGCCCTGACGAGAATATCAAGGCACCTGAGGATATCCTCAGAAACGTCGGGAAGCGCCGCTGTCGCTTGCGGGTCGGCGTCGAACGTGCGAGCAAGCCAGCTGCAAGTCCGGCCGCCGATGTCTTTTTCAGACCAAAAATTGGTATCGGCGCCGTAGGACGCGCACCAAGCCGTCATTGCCTTCACGACATAAAGAAGCAGCGCGGCGCGAGGTGACGAGCTGATTAAATTCAAGAATAAGACCGCGAGATAGCCGGAGGATCCGGCTCCGGTGACGAGCTCCGTCAAAGTCGAAATAGTAGCATCCAACCCGCCCCAGTTGGTTGGAGTGCTTGGCCTGCCGTTATTGACGAAAGACGAAGCTTGGTAGAAGATGGCAGTTAACGCGTCGCCGGCATGGCGCTCGCTTGAGAATGTCTTCTCTCTTTCATAGCGCCGAAAATTCCAACCCTGTTTGATGCGGTTAGCCAATAACCGACGGACTTGCGCCGGGTTCTCAGGCGTTTTGGTGTCTATTGCCAGCGTTGCGCGATCAAAACCCCGGACGAACGGCGCCATGGCGTCATAGAAAGACTCGTCCCTGAATTCCATGATCGGGGCCAAAAACATGGTCACGACATCGCGGTGGGGCAGCGCGACAGACAATATCCCGGCGAACTCGAAAAAGTGCAGATTCCAGGTTGATGGGCGGTGATCCTGATCGTGATCCCCGGCCCCGTGCGGTTCATTGGCTTCGCATGTCCACTGCATCATGTGCTGACACAGCGCGACAATCCATGGAGGCAACACGCCCGTGGTGAAGCGATCGAGATGGCTTATCATCATCCCCAGCGCTTGTTCGTCCACGTAATCTTCGGGTTTGCTTTCGGTAAGGTCGTCATTCTCATCCGGCGTCCAGTCTCCGAGCCGGAGTCCGCGACGCGGTCGCGACCACCAGTCCGGCAAGTCGGGCCAAGTGGGTTCACGTTCTGCGCCATCAAGCCACCGCTGCTCCGCAGCAATCGCCGCCTCGATCCTTTCCCGGCGATTGCGCTGATTCACCCCGACTTCATCGTCGCTGTCCGTTCGATGCGGATGAACGGTGTTCGTCATGAAGATGCGAACCAGCGCGCAAGGCAGCCGCTCATCGACACCCGCGAGATCAAAAAAGTGTTGGCCGAGTGCCCGTTCCACGGCGGGGTGCTCGTCGCAGGCAAGCCGCATGAGCATATCGCGCGTCGCGATATCTCTATTCCTTAGATATAGCGCAACTAAACCCAGGACGGCGATTGCCGTGGCGTTATGTTCGATCTGGTCGTTTCCGCGATATTCCTTATCTTTTACGGATGAGGCCGTTTGAAGTACCGACCTTACCCACACCATGACATCGGCGCGATCTGACGACTCATAGTCACGCGCAGCAAGCGCTGCAGCCATTACCACAACCCGGCGATCCCATTCTTTGCTAAAGTCGCTGTCGCTTTCATCGTCCTCTTCAGATGGTCCAGCATCATCGGCGACCTGCGTCTTTGCCCAGACAATGCCTTCGCGCACAATGGCGGGCGTCGACTTGTTACGCCCAAACAAAGCATCCTTCACCTTCATGCGCAGGCTGAGATGTTCCACATTAACGTCCGCATCAGCGCCCTTGATCTCTTTCAGCCGGAGCTCCTCGGGATCAAGCTGAAACTGGCGAACTTCAGCCTCTGAGCCGTCTTGCAGTCTCACTTTGATCACAGGCCAATGTTCAGGAATTGTCATGCGCTGCGCGCGATCAGCCGTGGCGCCCAACCCGTTGATCGGGTCTTCGTTCTCAATTGGCTTCTGCTTAATCTCGTTCCTGGCGCGCTCCAGCGCGTTACGAAGCTCTTCCAGTTGTTTTGGCTCTCCACGGAACAGGTACTGGCCAATCGTATCGGTCAGTTGGGCGCGCCTTGACGGTTTGGCGTCAAGATCAGCGCGCTTCACGCGCGCCGTGCTCGCCTCTTGTTCGAACAAACTCATCCGATCAACGCCTGTCAGGTCCCGCAGGTGCCGCGCGTTATCAAATACTAGTATCTCCGGCGTGGCCACAATCGGCCATGCCGCGTCGCGTGACTTCGGCCAATGCGACAGCACGAGATCAACCGCGACGGATACTAAAGCGATGCTTGATCCATCCGGGCCAAGGACATCGTGCAAGACATCCGCGAAAGGACGTCCTGCCTCGATCTGCTGATGTCCCCAGGCTTCGAGCGCCATCAACGCCGATGCGGTGATCGTCGAAGGCGCGACGCTGCGAGCCCAATGATAGATCGATTGATCACCCTCGAACGACTTCGATCCGTCGGGAAAAGGGATGGTGACCCTGGGGAAAGGCCGTCGCGCCTCAATATACTGCTCCCGCCACCAACGGGTGGCGTGCTCGACGAGCGCACGGATTAGCCTGAGCCCGTCAGCAGGCGCGTGCTCGAGAAGATCGAGGAACGGGCCTTGGGACGGCGAAGCCTGCGTAAACAGGTGGTCGTTCGCGCCAAACGGTCCATACCGGTTGCGCCGCCCGCCATACCAGTCGTCCGGGTCGTCTTTCTCGATGAGTGTTCCCAGCACAAAATTCGCTAGTTCGGTGGGTGCAGCTTGCGCCAGCGATCCCGGAGCGCGCAGGATGGCTTGCGCCTCGCGATGCCGGACGGCGTCTGGATCAAGAGCCGAGAGATAGCCTGCAGCGGCAGCCGGATTTAGGCGCGCGAAACTGAACACGTTCATGCGAATTTCGTCGCGCACGTCTGTCAGATGTGGAATTCGCAGAGGCGGCGGCGCTTCGCTGATGTGCTTGTACGAGCGGGGCACCATTTCATCTTCGATCAACGCCAGCCAGCCGAACAGCAGACCCACGATTTGCGCATTTATTTCCGGAGATTGGCTCTGCGTCGAAATCAGCCACGCCTGAAACACCTTGACGACGTCCGGAATGACTTGAGAAGGCAATGCATCCGCTTCTCCAACAAGCCACAGCACGAGCCAGGTCCAGCCCATCCCCTTCGGCACGATCAGGTCTTCGACACCCGGCGGGATCGCGACCGCAGGCTGGATACGCGCGATGACTTTGACCAACGGAGTCGACTCGACCGCGATCATCAGCCTGATGATCTCGCTCAGACGGCGGCCTCCGGATTCGAGCAATACGGACTTCAGGCCCATGAACAGCGCTAAAGCCTGTTCAGAGCGAGGCAGTGCAAGCAGAACCGGGCGCTTCCAACTTCCATGAACGCCCGGCCTTTCGACCGTGGCAAGCAAGGTCAGCCAAGTGGCGCCGGTGGCGTCAGTGTCAAGCGCAAGCCGCGCCGCTATTTCGAGGCAGCGGGCCAGGCCAACTGCAATCGGCCCTTCCATAGGCACCGCGCTTAGCAGGGCTCGATTTTCATGCAGCATGAAACCGACGGTCCAATCGCGCAGCACGTCGTGCCGGTAACTGACCGTTGCGCCCTTAATGTCTTCCTGCAGACTGTCGAATCTCAGGAGCGCGACAACGGTCGACGACTCGAATTCATCGACGTTGAACACCGTACGGCCAGGGTTCGCAATCACTTGGGCGCCAATCATTCGCAAAACTTTTAACCGGAAAAACCTGTCCGCATCCTCCGCGCGGCCACCGCCGTAGCGCCACCACAGCCGGGCCAAATTAACTTCGCTTGCAATGCTGGTCGCTGCGCCGGCCAGGCCCGCGCCAAGTTCAATCATGCGCGACAGATAAAACAGATTCCGGGCGATGCCTTTCGCGGGATGATCGGCGCTTAGTATGATCGCGAGCGCGTGATTTTCCTCGGAAAGAACGACGACTTCGTCGTCCGTGATGGCGCCCACATCAAGCGCAGCAATACCGACAGTCCTTACCTGTTCCGAGACTTTGCTTTTCCATTCATCATTTCCAAGGCCGCCCGTAACTACGGCGCGCCAGCCCGGATTTCGTGCAACGCTTATGAGAAGATCCGAGACGGTTGCCCAATCGCCCGGGTCGTCGATCTGGTCGATGTTGTCGATAAAGAGCGTGGCTCCGCCGCCGCAGCCCAACTCGTTGAAGAGCTCGTCGCGCGATACCGGACACCCAATGGTGTGTGCCATCGTTAGCCAGCCGCCCGGGATGATCCGGCCATTGCGCAGGATAATGATGCGGCCTTCCAGCTGAACGCGACGTGCGACATGCTTCAGGATCGACGATTTGCCCGTGCCGGCCTCGCCCACGAGATGCACCACGCGGTTCTGTTCGAGCGCGGCATAAACCCCGTCGACCAGTTCGGTACGGGCGAGCCTCACCCCGCCGACCTGATCTTTGATTTCGGCTAGTGCGTGTTCAGCCGCTTCCGCCAGGCGGTTGTCCACGGCCCGCAAATCCGCACGCTGATCAAATTGATATCCATGTTGCGTGTTGAGTGAGGTGGCTAACGATGGCCTGTCTAACGCGCCGCCTGCTCTAGCGCTCACGCCAGCGTGGTGGATCAGGACCGGCCAAAGGTCGGCCGCACGTTCGGCCTGGTGGTTAAGCAGCACCAAGCGCGCTCGTTCACGCGCGCGATGCGCGTAATCCGAACCGGGCGATTCGAAATCGAACGGTAGGATCTGGAAGCTGCGCAGCAGCTGCCAAACCGTCTCATCGTCTGTCGGCGCGCCCGCCAGGGCAAGATTGGCGCTGAACACCTTGACGAAGTCGCGCATGTCTTTCGACGAAAATTTCTCGCGGTCGATATGCGCTTTAAAAGTCGCTGAATCGGGTAGCTGCCGCGCCCAATGCAAGACTTCCTGGCAAGCCAATTCGACCCGCGTCGTGGTCCTTGCAATGGCCGCGGCTAGTTCATACCGGATCTTCCCGAACTCAGGATTTTGCGCAGCCTCCCACATCTGCGAAACGACATCTTTGAATTCATCGTCGGACGCGATGAAAGTCAGCGTCCGCTTGGCTTGAATCTCAAGTACTGCTGCTGAGCCGTCAGCGTTCACAGCTTTTATGATGACGTCATCAAGGGGGTGGCCTGAACCGCGACGCTGGAATTCGACAGTTCGGATCGTCGCGCCCGGTAGCCCGCGCGGCTCACTCCCTGCGAGAAGTGAGAGAAGATAGAACGCACCAACGCTAGCCTCGAATTGCGGGCCGGCATTACCCGTCGCTGCGGGCGGTGCAATTTGAGGCGGTGTGGACACGCCGATATTGTGTTCCGTATTTGTTCGGCGTGCAACGCAGAAGGCGGGCTACCCCCAATAATCCAACTGCATCAAGCGACAATCGGCTATTTTGTAAAATCTAGCCGGTCTGGGTGGCAAAGACGTCTGCAAGTCAGCGCCGTGGCCGGCGACCCCATATTTCTTGAAGCAGCTTGCGTCCCTGCGGCTAACCGTCGTGGCAGTTGCCTCACGGTCTGAAGGGTAATCTGGTAAGACGCGAGAGGGCCAACGCTATTTCGTCATCAGAAACGTTTTCGCGATCGCTCGAAGGCGACCGGAGGTCTGGCGAGGCGGTTTCGGTTGCCGTCGAATTGGCGCCGCGAGGCGGGCGTGACTTCGGAAGCTCGGCAACGGACGAGGGCTCCGTCCTTACAACGCGTTGATTGTCGACTAGAGGGGGGCTTCTTAGCGGCGGGCCGTTGACTGCTTTCGCGGCATGGCGAACCAGCCGGGCATGGCCGACACGCAACTGATCGGCCGATATGGGACTGCCGTCCGCGCGACGTGCCCCAGCGCGGGCGAGAAGGGACGCGACGCTGCGCCACGTCATACCCGACGCGGAACGCAGCTTGGAAATAGCATCGAGGTGATGAGCAAGCACGCGTTCGAACGGGATACGTTCGCCGTCCACGCTCATCTCAGAAACAAATGCTTCGGCCCAAGGTTTCGGATCGGTTCCCATCCACTTCTTTTAGGCCAGGATTCTACCTTTGCCTTGAAGCAAAACCGAGCAAATTGAAACAGATACTAAATGCTCTCTTTTGATACAAAAAGGTTACTAATTTTTCACACCTGTGCATCTATTCCCGCCTTTTAATCGGATTCTAAGCTCTAGACCCCGGCCAAAAAGGCGACTGTTGCCGATCGGGCAACAGCCCGTTCAAGAAAATCCAGATTTACGGAGCGTCGCTCTTTCCCGTTAAATTGGCGTGTCCAATCTGATGGAGGGCTTCATGAGCGATCAAGCGCCTACAGCGCTAAATGCCAACGTCACGCCGGCGGGCGTTGATGGCTACTTCGGTATCACGCTTGATGTCATCGTCCCCACTAACACGCAATTCGGCGCAAGTTTGGAGGCGTTCATTGATATTAGTTCAGTCGTCTTAGACCCAATTTGTCCAACTCTTTGAAACGCTGGTTAAGAATTTCCGTGATTTTGGAAATTCCATTTGACGGTCGGGGCGAACTAAACGTATAGTTGTAGATCTCCGAGATTGTGGGGAGCGATGCTGAGCCATGGCAGCGCAGGCGGACCACAGCAACTCGGTGGAAGGAGCCGCCTTCCGGCCGGCCCAGATAGAGCTTCCCAAAGGTGGGGGAGCCATTCGCGGCATCGGCGAGAAATTCTCTGTCGGCGCCGCCACCGGAACTGCAGTCTTCGGCTTGCCGCTATCGGTTAGCGGTGGCCGTGCGGGCTTCGAACCGCAACTGGAGCTTGCCTACGATTCCGGCCGCGGCAACGGCCCTTTCGGCATCGGCTGGCATCTCTCTTTGCCCAACATCGCGTGCAAGACCGATAAGGGTCTGCCGCAGTACCGCGAGTGGGACGACCCGGACATCTTTGTCCTATCCGGTGCAGAAGATTTGGTTCCGGCGCTCAAGAGCAGCAATGCCGGCATCATGCTTTATGACGAACGAGTGGAGGACGGCTACTCCGTCCGTCGCTATCTTCCGCGCGTCGAGGGCGCGTTCATTCGCATTGAGCGTTGGCGCCGATTTAGTGACGGCGACGTCCATTGGAGGACGGTATCACGCGAGAACATGCTCGTCGTCTACGGCAAGGATGAGAATTCGCGTATCACCGACCCTCACGATTCAGTCCACATCTTCAGCTGGCTCATCGCCGAGTCCCGCGACGATAAGGGAAACGGGATTGTTTACGAGTACAAGCCCGAGGATGCGACCGGCGTCGACCTGACGCTTGTAAGCGAGCGCAATCGTGGCGCGACGAGCGATCCGCGACGCGCCGTACAACGCTACATCAAGCGCGTACGTTACGGGAATCGGGTTCCACTCCTGGATGGAGACGGAAACCGGCCGGCCTTCCTTGCAAGCGCCGACATCAGCAATGCCGATTGGGCATTTGACCTCGTGTTCGATTATGGCGAACACGATGCCGACGCGCCGAGACCGACCGATACTGGTTCCTGGCTTTGCCGCAACGATCCTTTCTCAACCTACCGCGCCGCATTTGAGGTGCGCAGCTATCGGCTTTGTCAGCGCATTCTGATGTTTCATCAATTTCCCGCCGAGCTGGACGTGGGGTCGGACTGTCTGGTGCGCTCGCTCAACCTTGCCTACCGAAATTCGCGCAACGAGCCCGACGATGCAAAACGCGGCAATCCCGTGGGCTCGCTGCTCGCGTCCGCGACCCAACACGGGTATGTGCGCAACGGCACTACGTATCGCAATGGTGCGTTTCCGCCTTCCTCTTTTGAGTACAGCGATTCGGCAATCCAGGAGGACGTACGCGAACTGGATTCCGGCGACCTCACCCAGCTTCCGGTAGGGCTGGACGGCCACGAATATGCCTGGATGGATCTCGACGGCGAAGGTATCTCGGGCGTTCTCACCGAACAAGGCGCCGCCTGGTACTACAAGCGCAATCGCGGCGGTGGCCATTTCTATCCAGCCGTGCCGGTGGCGCGTCGCCCGTCAGGGGCGCAACTTTCAGGGCACCGGCAGCAATGGCTTGACGTGGATGGCGACGGTCAGGTCGATCTCGTCGAGTTCGAAGGCCCGACGCCCGGCTATGCTCGCCGGCATGGCGAGAACCTCGATCCGTTTCGGCCGTTCAGTCATCTTCCAAATATCTCGTGGCACGATCCGAACCTGCGCATCGTCGATCTCGATGGCGACGGCCTCGCCGACGTCTTCATCACTGAGCAGAGCGTCTTCACCTGGTATCCGTCGGAGGGCGCAGACGGTTTCGGCGCGGCACGGAAGGTCAGCACCCCGGATGACGAGGAAGTCGGGCCTCGCCTGCTGTTTGAAGACGGAACGCAATCCATCTTCCTCGCCGACATGAGCGGCGACGGCCTCACCGATCTCGTGCGCATCCGGAACGGAGAAACCTGCTACTGGCCCAACATCGGGTATGGCCGCTTCGGTGCCAAAGTCACGATGAACGCGTCACCATGGTTCGACCGCGTCGAGCAGTTCGACGCAAGGCGACTCCGACTGGCGGATGTCGACGGCACCGGTTGCGCCGACATCGTCTATCTCAGTGCCGCAGGCGCTACGCTCTATTACAACCAGGCGGGAAACGGCTGGAGCGCGGCGCGCGTATTAAGCCGCTTCCCGCACATCGACAACATTGCGGCCGTTTCGGTCGTCGATCTACTCGGCAGTGGCACGGCATGCCTAGTGTGGTCATCGCCCTTACCAACCGACTCACGCAGCCCGCTCCGCTACATCGATCTCGCGGGCGGGCAGAAGCCGAACTTGCTGGTCAGATCGGTCAACAATCTTGGAGCTGAAACCAACGTTCAATACTCGCCGTCAACCAAGTTCTACCTCGCCGACCGCGAAGCTGGGCGCCCCTGGATCACGCGCCTGCCCTTCGTGGTGCATGTGGTGGATCGGATCGAGACGTGTGATCGCGTCAGCCGCAACCGCTTCGTCTCTCGCTACGCCTATCACCACGGTTATTACGACGGGACAGAACGCGAATTTCGCGGGTTCGGCCTGGTGGAGCAGTTCGATACCGAAGAGCTCGGCGTTCTTAGCGCCGATGGAGCCTTCCCGGCAGCGACGAACATAGACGCCGCCTCTTATGTGCCAACCGTCTGCACCAAGACCTGGTTTCACACCGGCGTCTATATCGGCGGCGATCGCGTATCTCGTCAATACGCCTACGAATACTACCGTGAAGGCGATTCTGCCAATGTCACGGGTAGGCTTGGCGATGCCGATTTCAGCGCATCGCTGCTGCCGGATTCGGTGCTGCCGGAGGACGTTACCGCCGACGAGATGCGCGAGGCTCTGCGCGCGCTCAGGGGTTCCATGCTGCGTACAGAAATCTATGCGCTTGACGGCACTGGCGCCGCCGATCGTCCCTACAGTGTCGTCGAAAGAAATTACACTCTCGTGCGTGTGCAGGGATTTGGTTCAAACACCAACGCTGTGTTTTTCGCTCACCCGCGTGAATCGGTCAACTTCCACTATGATCGTGTGCTCTATTCGATCGGTACCACGTTGGTATCCGATCCGCGTATCACCCATTCAATGATTCTCGCGGTGGATCAGTTCGGCAACGAGCAACGCTCCGCTGAGATTGCCTATGGCCGGCGCCACGACGATCCCGATCCGGCGATCAAGCCGGAGGATCGCGCCAGCCAGAAGACGCTTCACGTCACCTCGACAGAGCGCAGCTACACCAATGCGATCGACGGCGATGGCGCCTATCGCACTCCTCTCCCAGCTGAAACTGTCACTTACGAACTTATCAAGGTCGCGCCGCAGGGTACGCCAGGCATAGCAACTGCGCGATTTTCGTTCGGGGAGCTCGAGAGCAAGCTGTCCCAGGCCGGCGACGGCGCGCATGACCTGCCTTACCAGGATTTCGATGCGGCAGGCGCAACGGACAATGTTCCCTACCGCCGCGCGGTGAAGCGCGATCGCCTGCTATATCGCAAAAACGATATGACCGGCCTTCTGACGCTCGGTAAGCTCGAATCTCTGGCGCTGCCCTTCGACGGTTATTCGCAAGCCTTCACGCCCGGCCTGCTTGTGCAATGCTTCCAGCGCGCCATTGGCGGGACAACGGAAAACCTGCTTCCGGGCGCCGCAGCCGTGCTCGGCGGGGCCGGGCCAGACCAAGGGGGCTATGTCGATCTCGACAGCGATGGCAATTGGTGGGCACCTCAGGGACGCGTATTCCTGAGCAAGGCTGCAAATCCAGCGGCGCCCGCGACCACCGCTGCAGCCGAGCTCGCCGAAGCCCGCGAGCACTTCTTCCTCCCCCGCAACTTCGTCGATCCATTCGGCGCCGCGACCACGGTCGACTATGACGGCTACGACCTGCTGATGGTCTCGGCCAGCGACCCCTTGCAGAATGTTGTCGCAGCGCGCAACGACTATCGCGTGCTGCATCCCTCCCTGGTAACCGACCCGAATGGAAACCAGTCGCAGGCCGCGTTCGATGCGCTCGGCCTAGTTGTCGGCATCTCGGTCATGGGAAAGGAAGGCGAAAACCTCGGCGATTCGCTTTCAGGATTCTCGGCCGATCTCACGTCGCAACAGATCACGCAATTCTTCGCCGATCCGCGCAGCAACGCGGCTGCTTTTCTCGGCGACGCCACAAAGCGCATCGTGTACGACGTAGGCCGCTATGCTCGGAACGTCGGCACGCCGGCACCGGTTTACGCCGCGACAATCGCGCGTGAGACGCATAAGAGCGATCTGGCCTCAGGCGAAGCGTCCTCGCTTCAAATTTCGTTCAGCTACAGTGATGGCTTCGGTCGAGAGATTCAGCAGAAGGTTCAGGCGGAAACGGGTTCGCTTGCTCCGGGAGGTCCAACCGTCGATCCGCGCTGGACCTGCAGCGGTTGGGCGATTCTCAACAACAAGGGCAACCCGGTCCGCGCCTACGAGCCGTTCTTCGACGACACACACGATTTCCGCTTCGGCGTTCGGGTAGGCGTGAGCGCAACGCTTTTTTATGACCCGATCGGTCGAATCGTCGCGACGCTACACCCTAATCACAGCTGGGAAAAAGTCGCATTCGATCCCTGGCGCCAGACCAAATGGGATGTCAACGATACTGTCGCGATCGCTGACCCAGGTGCGGATCAGGACGTTGGAATTTGCTTCGCGCGCCTGCCTGACGCGGATTACAAGCCTACCTGGTATGCGCAACGCATCGGCGGCGCCCTTGGGGCTGAAGAACAGCAGGCCGCGGCGGCCGCGGCCGAGCATACTGCGACGCCCACAGTAAATTTGTTCGACACGCTCGGCCGCACGGTGCTCACGATTTCTGACAACGGTCCGGACACCAGCGGCAATCCGCAGAAATTTCTCGCCCGGATCGTACTCGACATCGAAGGCAATCAATGCGCGGTGAAAGACGCGCTCGGCCGTACGGTCATGCGGTACGACCACGACATGCGTGGCGTGCTGCTGCACCAGGCAAGCACGGAGGCCGGCGAGCGCTGGTCGCTCAACAATGTCTCGGGTAAGCTCATCCGGGCTTGGGACTCACGCGGGCATCTCTTCCGCAACGCTTATGACGCCCTGCAACGACCGGTGGAATTCTATCTCACCGACGGGGCATCCGCGGAAGTCCTTACCGAGCGCACTATCTACGGCGAGAGCGTCGCCGCGCCGGAGATGCTCAATCTGCGCGGCCGGGTGATTCAAATATTCGATCAGGCCGGCCTCCTCGGCAACGTCGGCTACGATTTCAAGGGCAATCTGCTCGGGAGCAGCCGGCAGCTCGCCAACGACTACAAAAACGTTATCGATTGGTCACTGAGCACGGTGCAGCTCGCGGCTGGCGCATATGCGAACGCGACGCGGTACGATGCGTTCAATAGGCCAATAGAACTCACCGCCCCGGACTCAAGCGTTATCCGTCCATCGTACAGCGTAGCGGGCCTTCTCGATGGTGTTACGGTCACGCCGTCGGGCGCCACCGCGGATTCGGTATTCATTCAGAACATAGACTACGACGCCAAGGGTCAGCGCGAACTGATCGCCTATGGCAACGGCGCGACCACGCTATACAGCTACGATGCCGACACATATCGCCTCATGCGCCTGCTGACCACTCGCGATCAGAACACGCTCGGAGCGAAGGTAATGGGCCTGCTCGGCCTTCACAACGCGAAAGACGTTCTGCAGGATCTCAATTATTTTTACGATCCCGCCGGCAATATCGTCCGTATCCGAGACGACGCGCAGCAAACAATTTATTTCCGCAACAAGCGTGTCGAACCGAGCTCGGTCTACAGCTACGACCCGCTCTACCGCCTGATCTCTGCCAGCGGACGCGAGCAACTCGGCCTCAATGGCGGCAATCTGCAGGCGCCGACGGCGCCCGACGCTTGGAACTCATTTCCGTTGGGTATCGCCCAGCCGGGCGACGGCAACGCGCTCGGCCTCTATACTGAACAATATGTCTACGACGCCGTTGGCAATATCCTTTCGCTTCAACATCGCGGCAGCGATCCCGCCAATCCCGGTTGGACGCAAAAATATGCCTACAACGAACCCAGCCAGCTTGAGGTCGGCAAAGCCAACAATCGGCTGAGCAGCACGACCCGCGGCTCGACCACCGAGACGTATCAATACGCCGGCAGTGCGGGTCTCCATGGCAATATCACAACGATGTCCCATCTGCCGACCATGGTTTGGGACCATAAGGATCAGTTGCGCGCGACCGCTCGCCAGGTGGTAAATACCGGCACACCGGAAACGACCTGGTATGTTTATGACGGCCAAGGGAATCGCGTTCGCAAAGTCACGGAGAGCTCAGCGCGGCAGGCCCAGATTCCGGTGCGTTCCTACGAGCGCATTTATGTTAGCTTCTATGAGGTCTACCGTGAATATGCAGCCGATGGCGGCGCGGTCACGCTGGAACGCGAGACGCTGCATGTCATGGACAACCTACAGCGTATCGCGCTCGTCGAGACGCGTACGCAAGGCGACGACGGCTCGGCCGAGCAGCTCGTCCGCTATCAGCTCGCAAACCATCTAGGCTCCGCCAGCCTCGAGCTGGACGATTCAGCCGCAGTCATCTCCTACGAAGAGTATTTCCCTTACGGGAGCACCGCCTATCAGGCTACCGACAAGACCGTCAAAGCCGCCGCCAAGCGCTACCGCTTCAGCGGCAAAGAGCGGGACGAAGAGACCGGCTTCAGCTATCACGGTGCGCGCTATTATGCGCCTTGGATAGGACGTTGGACGGCGTGCGATCCGATTTTCAGACCTGAATTCAGCAATTGCTATGAATACGTTCGGTCAAACCCGATCGTCTTTTACGATCCTAATGGCGCCGAATGGACCCGATTCTGGGGCGGAGTGAGGGCGATTGGCGGCCTCGCTCAGGTTGCCGCAGGAGCCTTCGCTTTCGCTAATTTCGAAACATTTGGTGCAACCCAAGTCATCGGAGCCATCGCGGTTGCTCACGGCCTGTCCGACTATGAGGCCGGTATGCGCCAGGTCCGAACAGGAGCTGAGGCGACCAGCATCGTTCAGCAGGGCATCCAGTCGGGGCTTGAGACCGCGCACGTCGATGAAGATAAGGCCAAAGCCGTCGCAGTAGCGGCGGATATTACGCTGGGTTTCGTCAATCCTACGAGTGGCGTGACAGGCGGCCCTCGCCTGGCGACAGCGCTTGCAGCTGGGGGCCAAGGAGGTCGAGCGCTCGCTGGCGCTAGGATAGTAACTCCAGCATTCATCTCCACCGCGGCTCACCTGGGGACGGGCACCCACACCATGATGTCCGCGATGGAGGACAGAGGTGGTTCGACGTCGAACTCCGCCTCCCAATCTTCAGAACAGCGGCCTGGCCCGTCCGCGAAGGGTACTCCGACGACGCCGAGCGGGGCGCCAGCTGGGCCAATAACCACTGCACAAATAGTCAACCGGGGATTTCCGCTTGGCTTCAAGAGTAGAGGACAGTTCCGTCAATTCGGGAGCGCGTTGATCGCCGGATTGAAGCGTGCTGGGTTCGGAGACATCCGCGCCGCTTTCCAAGGTAGCTCGGTCACAGGCCGAAGCGCCGAAACCGGCCAGCTCTTCGATATTGGCCGTGTCAGCGATTTCGACATCGGCATTGTTAGTCCAACGCTCCTAGAGCGCGCAAAAGCCGCGGGAGCATTTCTTCGCCACTCCGGTGCGAGCACAGGGCCGTTGAGTGCGGAAGTTATCGAAAAGCTCGGGCTGACAAAACTTCGTGAATCGCTAGTCCGTTTGGCAGAAGGCAGAGAGGTTAACTTCCGCATTTTTAGCGAAGACTCGCAGGCGAGGCGGGCGGAAAAAATATGGGTGAACAATCGATGACGAAGGTCTTTTTATTGTTCGGCATTGATACGGCGTCTCTTGATAAAGCTAATGCCTTGGTCGAACTACTACTCCGGACCAAACTTGAACCCCGCGAGAGTTCGTTCCACGGAGGGAATTATTTCGCAACCCGAGGCGCTGACGGGGAGCAACTTCTAGTCAAGAGCAATTTCGACAGACACGCGGGCGAATGGTCGGAGCCACAATATCTTCATGCTCCCTTCCTGCTTTACGTGAACGCGACTCACCGTGCTGCCGAGATTGAAGGCGCTATAGGCAACAATGCGCAGATTTCTCTACTTCGACGTTCAACGGTCTAAAGGACGTAAGGGAGTTTCATCATGGCATCATCCAATTCGAAGCTTCAGACCAGAATAAGATCGCTTCGCGGCGTACTCTCTGGGAAGGTGTTCAATGCAGTAAGTGCGGCTCTGGAGGCGTCGAACGGCGACTGGACTGCCGCGCGCGCGTCGGTCGCGGAAACGCTTGCGCCAGAGCAATTGCAAAAAGCCGATCTTGCCCATTCGCTGGCGGACCTAACCAATGACGACGTCAGCCTAGTAACGAAGATCGCAAAGCAAGCCAACGTCACTTCGTTTCGCGACCTCGCCCTCAACTACGACGTCGACAAGCTCGCCGCGCTCATCGCCCCCCCGGACGACAAAGACACAACAGCCGATAGCGCCATGGCCGCGAAAGCGACCGCGGTCACCCTCAACAACAGGCTGTTTTCCGTACAGACGAGCGCCGCACTTCAACGTATGATCCAGGCTTCCGAGATTCCGATTGCCGACGCCGACGTGCGCACGGGCGTGTTGCAATTTTTCAACGCCAAGCCGGACTTCAATATCCGGCAAACCTCTATCTATACCGCGTTGCAGGACTCTGACGCGCTTGCTTCAGTTGCGGCGGATAAGCGGACTGGCGTCATCGAACAGCTAAAGACCCTTCAACGTGTGCAAGCGCTGAGCCCGACAGGGGAGGCGGTTCCCGTACTACTCAAAGCCAATCTAACTTCGGCCTTCCAGATCAGCGAGATGCCGGAATCGACCTTCATGAACGCCCACAAGGAAGCGCTCGGCGAGGACTCGGCACAACGTGTCTACACCTATGCGATCGATGCGCGCGTTCGCAACGAAAACGCGCTGATGACAATGCAGGAAGCCGCACGCGGATCCGGCATGAAGATACTCGACAACGACTACGCGGATGCCAGCCTTGACGACAAGAAGAAGATATTCGCGGGCATTCTCAACAAACATGCGGTACCGCTAAATCTGGAAACCCTGTTTGGCAGCATGGACTATTGCGCTTGCGACGACTGCCAGTCGGTCTACAGTCCCGCGGCCTATTTCGTCGAGTTGATGCAATATTTGCGCAACAACGATCTGGGGCCGGATCCTAAGAGCGACGATCCGGATCCGACGCATAATCCGAATATTCATAAGGGCTTTGCAAATACCCCGCTGGCGATGCTTTACCGGCGCCGGCCGGACATCTTCTGTCTTGACCTGACCTGCGAGAATACCAACACCGTGCTGCCCTACATCGATCTCGTCAACGAGGTGATGGAAAGTTTCGTCGTGCATCTTGGAAAATATCATGCCGACACGCACGTGCCGAAGCAGGCGACGCTCGAGGTTTTCGATGTGATCGACGAGACGTCCGAAGAGCTTCTCGCGCAACCGCAACACATAAATTACGAGGCCTATTGTATTCTCAAGAGCGCGGTGTACCCCTTTTCGTTGCCCTATCATCAGCCGATCGATGCAGCCCGCATCTTGCTCGATTACATGGGCACGAGCCGGTTCGAGCTTCTCGATACCTACCGAACCGCAAGCGAAAGCGGCTCTGGCCAGGGCCTCCCGCCTGCACAGCAACAGGAATTGCAGGCCCTGCATCCAGCAGTGCTTGATCGGTCCGCCGATGCGGAATTTCTTCGAATGACACAGGAGGAATACATCATTCTTACCCGTCAGGCCTTCTGGCCGAAGCGGTATTTTGAACTGACGCAGAGCCAGACGCTGACCGACGACATTTATAGCCAGAAAATCGGTGTCAAGCCAGTCTGCGAATATTACGGATACGGCAGCAGCACGGAGATGCTCAGCACTGACGAGACGCGCCAGGCCGGCCTGACTTTCGTGAAGAAGCAGTTTCTGCCGCGCACCGGCATCCAGTACAGCGACCTCGTCGATCTTCTCCTGACGCGCAGCATCAACCCCAATTACCCGCAGGGGCTCGCACTGACGATCATGGAAAGCCTGCGGCTAAGCTACCGCTTCATGCAGACGCTGGTGGATAATAGTAGCTCGGATCCGAGGATTCGCTATGCCAAGCTGATTGAATGGCTGGAGGCGACGGACGATGTCCTGCCTCTGTTAAAGGCATTTTTGCACCCGGATCCCTGTCATAAAATGAAGTCGGATTGTTGCGGCGACGAGCAGCGTGCCAAGGAACTCGCTCGCTGGGTCTATTGCTATTTCGAGCGCGTCGGACAGCTGATCGTCTTGGAAACCGGCGATGGACCGCAGCTGAACGTCTACGGGCATCTTTACAAGCGGGCCGAGGGAGGCTGGACAGAGATTGGCATGTTGTCCGCGGACGGCTCCATCACCGACAACGACGGCAAAATCATTGGACAGGTCGGGCAGGACTTGAAGATCGCGCTCAAAGACGATGGGACAAATGTATTGTTTAAAGGCGAAGTTTTCGTACGTGATTTCGGGGCTCCGGTCATCGGGGCAGTGATTGATTACGCATTGTACGATTACCTGCACGAGGGGCGCAGTCTCGCCCGGTGGTTGCCAACGCGCGACTCCTGCGATCTGAACAAGGTCCGTCTCGCTCATCTCGACGGAACAGCGCTGACAGAAGATGAATACGACCGCATTCAGCGGTTCATTCGCTTGTGGCGCAAGATGGGCTGGACGATTGACGAGGCTGACAAGGCGCTGAACGGTTTCGTCGAACCACCCGCCGACGCGCTAGGCGCCTCCTACTCGGGCGCCGCGCCCTACGTGAGTTTCGCCGCGTTCAAGGACGATTGCGCCGACACTCCTGACAACGGCGACGAAGACTGCTGCTGCGACGATGGCGGCACGCTGGAATGCCCGGATGAAAGGGCGGTCGATTTCGACATTACACCAGAGTTCATCCACCAATTGGCTGCGATTAAGAAGCTGCTCGACCTCACCGGCTTGCCACTGCTGAAGTTGCTTACATTTTGGGCCGACATCAGTACGGCAGGCAGTGGGTCGCTCTATGCAAAGCTCTTTCTTACGCACAACATCCAGGGCCTTGACAAGGTTTTTGCCGCCGACGCGAATGGTAATTTTTTGACCCAGCCCGCAAAAATCAGCGATCACCTCCCGGTCCTCATGGCCGCGTTGAGTTTAAAGGCCGGCGACGTGCAAGCCATCATGGCGCAGCGACGTCTGCGGGATTCGCTGACGCTTGCCAACGTTTCTGCGCTCTACCGCCACGGATTGATCGCCAAGCTGCTGCATGTCAAGGTGACAGATCTTGTCAATGTCTTTGCCCTTTT
Source organism: Tardiphaga sp. (assembly GCF_028290495.1). GTDB lineage: Bacteria > Pseudomonadota > Alphaproteobacteria > Rhizobiales > Xanthobacteraceae > Tardiphaga. The sequence continues at coordinate 11,047 of NZ_JAQGJT010000026.1, read as the reverse complement.
CGGCGATCCCTTCGTCGATGCCGCTTCGACAGTCGTCTTGTTCGACGTGTGGGGCAAGATGGAGGACGCGGGCTTCAAATTTCAGCAACTCGACTACGTTATCCGCGAGATCGATGACCCACTCAGGCCTCAGGCGCCCTCGCCGAAAAAAGCTCTGCAGCTCGCAAAGATAATCTATGACGGCCTTACTGGCATCGACAAAGATCAACCAGATATTCCGCAAGACAAGCCGGAGACTGCCACCAATGACGTGGTGCGCGCCAAGGCCGGTCTGATCTTTGATCAAACTGTGGTGGAGGGAATCGTCGGCCTGATCAATGGCACAACGGTCTATTCCACGAACGCGCCCGTCAATCTGACTTTGACGATCCCGGCAGCACTTGCAGCTAAACTCAAATACAGCAACCAGCCGACCGCGACACCGTCCTCTGCCGGCATTCAGGTCACTGGCCTCCTTACCGCGAACGAAGCCATGCAAGCCAAGAGCCTGGTGCCTGGCAATGTGGACTGGGGCAAGGCGATCGATCGAGCGGCCAAGCAGGCGGAGCACTTCTACGATGACGTGCTGTTCGGAATTTTTGCGGACAAGGCGGCTGCCAAGGCCATTCTGCTTGCGGGTGACGTCACCGTGCCCGCTGATCAAATTGATCCGACCCTACCCGACCCAAACACCGCACCGATCAAACGCCTCTATTTTCTTAGATGCTTTATGCCGTTCCTCCGCGAGCGGTTGGCACACAAGCTTATCGTCGACACGATGTCTGGCGCGACGGGATTAGCTGCCGACGTGACCGACACGTTGCTGTCAAAGGTGCTCACGGTCGGGACCCCGCCGCTCGATGCTATGACGTCGCTCGAGAACATCAAGAACATTCCGCCCTCGACGCCAGGAATCTGGAAAGGATACCTTATCCCGCCCACTTCGGATTCGTACACTTTCGCGGTGACGAGTGACACGGCGCCCGCGCCGCTCGTTCTGGACGGACAGGCGATTAGCTTTCCGCACCAGCAGGACGATCCCTCAAACGTTTGGTCGAGCGATCCCGTGCTGCTCAAGAGCGGCAAGCTCTATTACCTTCAGGTAACCGGTGTCGCGCTCTCGCAGCTCGCCTGGAAGACTGCGATCTCGCCCAAGATGACGATCCCCGGCTCGGCACTACTGCCCGACGATTCCATGAAGGGCACTGGCGAAGCCTTCGCCAAGATCTTTAAGGCGGCGATCCTCGTCAATGGATTCAACCTGACGGAAGACGAAGTCGAATATTTCCATGCTCATAGTACTGACTTCGACGACTTCGACTTTAACTCGGTGAAATTGAAACACTGGAAGCGGTTGCAGGCGTACACGAAGCTGCGTGACAGCTTGCCGCAGTTGGATACCAAGCTCCTCGATCTGTTTGGCTGGGCGGTGAATCCAGACGATCCGACGAAGCTTGGCGCCAAGATCGCTGCCGTCGCCACCTGGGACGAGACGAGCGTTTCACACCTGCTGACGCCTGCGCATTTCGACGTCGGCACGCCCGCAGATTTCCGTAACGAGATTAACCTCGTGACCCTTCAAAAGGCTCTGGCCATCGCCTCCAAGACCAATATGAATGTAGACAGCCTATTCGGCTGGGCCGATCCCAATTCGCAGTTCTGGCCGTGCCACAAGATCGCGGAAGACATCCGCAAGGCGCTGCGCTCACGCTTTGACGCGGAGGACTGGGAGCAAGTCATCAAGCCGCTCAACGACACGCAGCGGGAGAACCAGAAGAACGCGCTCATCGCTTATTTGCTCGTGCAGCAGGATCTGATCGACTGGGCGGCGGATCGCGGCGAGATTTTGGACGCCGACACGCTGTTTGAGTTCTTCCTAATCGACGTCCAGATGTGCGCCTGCATGGAGACCTCGCGCATCAAACAGGCGATCTCGACGGTCCAGCTCTTCGTACAGCGCTGCATGCTCGGACTGGAATCGCCTTATGTTCCGAATGACGCGCTCGACCGCGACCGTTGGACCTGGATGGAGAAGTTTGTTCTGTGGCAGGCAAACCGAAAGGTATTTCTCTATCCGGAGAATTGGATCAAGACCGAGCTGCGCGACGACAAAAGTATCTTCTACAAGGAGCTCGAGTCCGAGCTGTTGCAGAAGGACATCACCCCCCAATCGGTCGATAGCGCCCTGCAGAACTATCTGTTCAAGGTCGACGAAGTGGCCAACCTCACCATTGTCGGCCTATATGTCGAGAGCGACAGGGACGGCAACCAGGCCAAGATACATATTTTCGGCCGCACTCGGAACGCGCCCTATCTATTCTACTATCGCTACTACGAAGTTTACGCAGACAACTGGTATCCGTGGGGCAAAATGACGGTTGACATCCCGAGCTATGATGTCGAGCAAGCGGACAGCGGCATTGTAACCGGGCATGGCAGCTATTTGACGCCGGTGGTGACCAACGGCCGGCTGCTGGTGTTCTTCCCGCAATTCGTCAAGAAGACCGCCGCCAACAAAAAGAATTCTGGCGAGACCATTCAGAAGCACGCTGGCGAAACTCCAGCCTCAACTGCCCCGTACATCTACTGGGAGATCAAGATCGGCTGGACGGAGCTCCGCAACGGCAAATGGACGCCGAAGCAGGTTTCGTCGGATTCATTCCCAGATGATCCCAATGGGAACGATCCACCGAGCCCACCCCATCCGGTTCCCGACATAAGCCAGTACGAATTTCTGCCGCGGGTTGTCAACCAAATCGGGGCGCAGGTCCACGTGGACGTCTATTACGGCGGTTTCGAAACAGCCAAGAAGCGCTTCACATTTTCTGGAAGCCAGTTGTTCGGCGAATCCAATTCGCCGCCGGCCATTGCAGCATCCGATCGTACCAGCACCACCTTCCATTTTACCCAGTCGAACACGCAGATGCATTCGCTTCAGGCGGTCGGCGCCGAGGATCCGCCACTTCTCGCGAAACAACCGTATTTCGACGTCGAACCCGCAAGCGTCACCGTCAGTGGCGAGGGAAAAGCACGGAGCTTCAATCATACCTTCGTGGACGAATTGCTGGGGGAGCTGGCACGCGGCGGTCTCGACGATCTCTACGCCTATTACGCGGGGATCACCAATCAGAATACCACCGACGACGCATACGGTGCCGATTTGGAGGTCGGCTTTCACGAGTTGCGGCGGCCCTACGCCCTCTACAATTGGGAGGTGGGCCTGCACGCGCCGATGGCGATCGTAGCCAAACTGCTCGCGGGCCAACAGTTCGATCAAGCGCTCGAGATGTGCCACTACGTGTTCGATCCCTCGGCGAAAGGCGCCGAGGCCAGCCGTTTCTGGCAATTCCCGCCCTTCAAGCAGATCGACGCAATGAACGTGCTGGAAAGGCTGTTCCTCAGTCTCCAGCCCGGAGTGCCGAACAAGGCCATTAACGAGTGGCGCGACAATCCTTTCCAGCCGCACGTGGTCGCGCGCTCGCGTCCATCCGCCTATATGAAATGGGTGGTCATGCAGTACGTTCAGATATTGATCGCTTATGGTGACTATTATTTCCGCCAGAACTCGCTCGAGGCGATACCAATGGCGATCCAGTGTTATGTGCTGGCGTCGCACATCTATGGCCCGAAGGGTCAGGTGATTCCAAAGCGTGGGAAGATTCTGCCGGAAACCTACCTCTCGCTGCTGGATAAATGGGATGCGTTCGGCAACGCAATGGTAGAGCTCGAACTTGCTTTCCCGTTTAGCAACCAGATCTCGAACCCGACAGGCGCCAGCAACGGCGTAGTCGGCATTCCTAATGTGTTCGGCTTTGCGACGTCGCTCTATTTCTGCATCCCGCCGAATCCGAATCTGCAGGCGTTGCGTGACACTATTGATGACCGACTTTTCAAAATCCGGCATTGCGAGGACATCAACGGGGTCTTCCGCCAGCTGCCGCTGTTCGATGCGCCGATCGATCCAGGCCTGCTCGTCGCTGCGGCGGCCGCTGGGCTAAGTCTGTCCAGCGTATTGAACGATCTCAACAGTCCGATGCCGAACTATCGCTTCAATTATCTCGTGCAGAAAGCGATAGAATTGTGCGGCGAATTGAAGGGGCTCGGCAATGCCTTCCTCAGCGCCAAGGAGAAGGCCGACGCTGAAGCGCTCACCAAGCTTCGCGCTACGCACGAGTCGAGCATCGCTAATCTCGTCATGGAATTGCGCAAACAACAGCTCGACGAGGCGAACAAAACGCTCGAATCCCTACAGCAGAACCGTAAGGGGCCGGTCTATCGCCTCCAGCACGCCCTCAAGCTAATCGGTGAAGACCTGGCCAAGGTACCGGCCGACGTCGACACCGATTTCGCCGAATTGCCGGACATGATCGAGGCGCCTGTCAGCGACAGCGGCATGAAATTGATGTCGCTGGAAAAGGAGGAGTTGGACAAGGCAGGCATTGCGTCCGATCAACAGGACGCTGTGACGCAGATGGAGACGCTTGGCAGCGTCATGAGCATCATCCCTAATTTCGGCGCCAGCTTTCAGCCCCTCGGCTGCGGAGGTACCATCAGCTTCGGCGGCTCGAATTTGGGCGCCGCGTTCCAGGCGATGGCCAGATCCGCTCAGGGAACCGTCTCCAAGCGGACCTATGAATCGACGTCTGCGGGTCGCAAGGGAGGCTTCCTGCGTCAGCTGCAGGACCGCGTACTCCAGGCGAACACCGCGGGATATGAAATCAAGGGCATCGACAAGCAGATACTGACCCAGCAAATTCGCATCAACATCGCGGGACAGGAAATCACCAACCAGCAAAAGCAGATCGACAATGCGCAAGAGGTCGAGGATTTCCTGCGCAACAAATACACCAACGAAGAGCTATATTCCTGGATGCAGGATTCGGTACGCGGGCTCTACTACCAAGCCTACACGCTTGCCTACGACATCGCCAAACGCGCCGAACAGGTCTTCCGCTTCGAGCGGCAGACGGATTCCAACTTTATTCAGTTCGGCTATTGGGACGCCTCTCATGACGGCCTGCTCGCCGGCGAACGGCTCTATATCGGCCTGAAACAGCTTGAGGCCGCCTACCAGTCGGAGCGCGGCTACGACTTCGAAGTAGTGAAGGAAATATCTCTCAAGCAAGTCGACCCGCTCGCCCTCCTGCAGCTGCGCCAGACTGGGGTTTGCGAGTTTGCCGTGCCGGAAGTGCTTTTCGACATGGATCTTCCGGGCCAATATATGCGGCGCATCAGGTCGGTCGCCGTTACCGTGCCCTGCGTCATTGGTCCGTACACCAGCCTGAATTGCACCTTGCGTTTGCGGGAGCACAAGTTCCGGAGCAGCGCAATCGTCAAGGACAAGAGCGACTATCCGCAGCGAACCGACGAGAACGACGAGCGCTTCAGTACGGTCAACATTCCGATCACTGCCATCGCCGTCAGCAAAGGGCAAAGCGATAGCGGGCTGTTCGAACTGAATTTTCGTGATGAGCGGTACAGTCCATTCGAGGGCGCGGGAGCGATCAGCAAATGGAGCCTTGAGCTTCCGAGCCAGTTCCGGCAATTCGACTACGACACGATCTCCGACGTCGTGCTGACGATGCGGTATACATCCAAGGATGGCGGTGACAAGCTCAAGAAATCGGCCTCGGATTCCGTGCTTGCATATATCAAGAGCGTCGAGGATCTCAGTCGCGACGAGGGTCTGTACGCAGCGTTCGATCTTAAGCATGATTTCCCCAACGAATGGTACAAGGCGACCCAACCGATGGGCGGCCCCGCCATCGTACTGAAAGGCATCTACGAGCGCCTGCCGATATTCACCAAGGGCCGCAAAGCCGCGAAGATCTCGGCCAATGACGTCTATGTCTTTGCCGGCGAGGACTCTGGCGTGACCGGCGTGACTCTTACCGAGCGCGGCAACGACACGCTGCTCGTCCGCAGCGCTGCAGTCGGTGATTTAATCTCCTTCGATGCCGAGAACACCCGTGGCGTGCCTATGGATGACTGGACGCTCACGTTCCAGGGCAACAAGCTGAATCTGGACCGGCTGTGGCTGGTGGTTCGGTATGTTCTTTCGTGAGCGGGTGAAGATTTGAGATTCAGACGGAGCGATGGGGAGAATTCCATCTGCGGCGCGAACGCGTGCGAAAGCTCGAGCTGTGGAGGTGCGGCAGATCATGCGAGATAGGCTTCGACGTCTCCTCGCCAATCGGCGCAAGACGGGTCATTGACGTGAGCTTGAAGATCGTCCTAGCCTAAGGGCGGACGCCTGCGGCGCTCTGCTTTTAAATCTGTTCCGTCGATCATTGACCGACTATCGTGTCGCTAGCCGCCTTGCCGGTCGACAAAAATATGACGTGTTGAATTTTCAGGGAAGGGCGGGAGACATTCTTCGAAAACACCAATGCACCACGAGGTAGAACGAGAATTGATAGTCTCCCTTGTTGTGCAGGTACTTAGTCGTCCGGAGCTTGACAAGCGCATCGGCCAAGGCGGCTGCGACCTGACCTTCGCGGGAGGCGGTGACATTGATTCCGTGCGCGAAATGTATGGTCGAGGCTGGCATCGGCGCGCAAGGCCAGGAAATTGTCGTCAAGGCCGGCCTTCGCAGCGGCAACAAAAACCGCATGTTGCGCCAAACTGCTGCGTCCTCACTTCCAGTTGGCGCGAAACGACTTTAGACTGCTTGAAACGGCAGCGGGACGATTATGCCTGGGCAACGGCGAGCGATCATTGGCGTCATCGGTGGCGACGGGCAGATGGCGCCCAGCGTCGCGCTGGGGAGAGTAATTGCTCAGCGCGAATGGATGCTGTTGACCGGCGGCCAAGTGCTGCCAAGAGCAGTGGTTGAGCTCAAGGGCGAGGTAAAGGACGGGTCGATGCTCGGGGCCGCGGAGGCGTCGCCCTCCAAGGCCCGCCTCATCGGAATCTTGCCCGCGAAGCAGCGGGCTGAGGCCGTCCGCTGGGACTACGCCGCGGGTGCCCGACGGTTGTTCCTTCACACGGGCCAGCCTCACTACATACGAAACGTCATCAACAGCCGGACGCCCGACGTGGTCGTGGCATTTGGCGGCAGCCGTGGCACGCTCGCTGAGATCGCGTTCGCGAAGGCTTGCGGGCGGCCGCTGCTGTTTTTCGACGGCAGCCTTGAAAGGCTCCGGCAAAGGTTCCAGGACAATTTCGGGCGACGATGCGCGGCGAGCGAGGATCGAAGAATGTATTTCGACCAGCCGCTTGACGCCTATCCGGGGGCGGCCGGAGCGGCAGGCGACGCTTGCGGTCTCATTGCAATGCTGGAGGAGGTGCTGTCCAGCGCGAGTGAGGTCGACGACCTTGCGGCTGCGGTGAGCGCGGTCCTAGGCGGGCGCGATTGGCGCGATGGGGAGACAGGATTCCCGGGCCTGCCCGGAGATAGCGCATCGAAGCCGCACTTCGAGGCGATCATCCAGGCCATCTCGCAATGAACGGCCTTGCGAACTGGAACCGGCTCAGCAAGGGACTTGGAATCTGCTTCGTCATCGCGTTTCTCACGGAGCTTTGGTGGGCGCAGACGAACATCGCTCTGCCTTCGCGCGAGCTTTCTTGGAATACAATTCATGCCCTTTATGGCGCCTTCGGAGGACTCAGCGAAGCCGCAGGAGGCGCCCTCGCGATCACGGGTGCGGTCTTCTGGCTGTTCACCAAATGGGGCTGGCGACAGCCGGTCTTCCAGAAGCTCGGCCTCATCAACTTTCCCGACCTCTCGGGTACGTGGCATGCCATCTCCAACCCCGGCGAATGGAATCCATTCAGGACGGTTGTGGTGATAAATCATTCGTTTCATGGGCTTCGAATGACGTTGATCCGCACTCAGAGCACCGGCAACACGCTCGCAGCGACTCTCGCTCGCACGAATAGTATGTCTGCGCGTCTTTACGTCACCTACTACAGCTCCTTCGGGAAGGAGCGGACGCTTCCCGTGATCCCGGCCGTCGATCATGGCGAGGATCATAGCGGCGCCCTCTTACTCGACTTGAACGACGAGAGCCTCGATCCCGAGGCCTGGGTCCTGAGGGGCGAGTACTGGACCAACAAGCGCCGAGATGCGAGCGACGACAGGACGAGGGGGACGTGGGGTCGGATAGAAATGCGTTTCCAACGCCGCGAGCCTGCACCGTCGAACATAGGACACCTTCGCCTTGAGGATGCAACATGGCTCATCGACGAACCGACGCCGGACAATCCGCGGGCCCAGCCGGCTGGAGCTTCACCCTGACTTCAACCGGACGGCCCGCTCGGGCCCGCGACATCAACCCGCTCAACTGGATCCGAGGCGCGCTCCACAACCAGTTGGTCCGGCTCCAGTATGCCGATCATGGCCGCGTTCAGTTGGTCCGATCCAACGCCAGGTTGCTGGTGAAGCTGTCGACGCGCGCCGCCGCTCAGAACTGACGAGGCTCGTTATGAGAACCGGCCTTGTTGGAGGACTGACGATGGCGGCTCTAGCCGCATCTTTCCTGAGCCATCCCGTGCAGAGAGGCTTCAATCGTATGCAGCAAAAGAAAGGGGGCCTGCGGCCCCATGCCGTCAAGGCCGAGCCCTGCGGGGGGAACGCCTCTGTTGAAGGCGCTGAGTCCAATTGTTGTGATGAGGCGGAAATATCCTTCAGAATTACATTACAATTTCAATGACATACGAGTTCGTAGTTTTATTCTGAATGGCGCACCAAGTAGAAAATATGAGCAATAACAATAACTTGCAACGCTGGTTCGATTCCTGAGTTTCAGGAGAATTTGGGCGGCCTATTTGAGAACACAAGTAAAATTTCGCGGAAGCTCCAGTTGCAGCCGATCATTTTGCTGGTATTTTTGCTGGTATCGACAGGGCAAACGTTCAGGACGAATTTCGCTATTTCGAACGAGCGAATTGAGCAGATGACCCGCAAGAACCACGGCGTGCTTGCCAAGCCGAACACTTCGACTGCAGGGCTCCTATGATGGGCTGAACTCGGAGCTTCTCGAATGGTGAGTTCAAATCGAGGACCCGCAACAAACGCCTTCCTAGACTGCCCCCGCTTGTAATATTCCTGAGTCTTTGAGAGGCAGCCAACGGTGCCGTGACTCCGGAAATCCCAATTCATGCGCAGGGGATGTCCGCTTGCAGGCAGTTGTCGACGGGGCGGGCACGAGCGACGCCCAGTCCTGCATCGGATTAAGCCTGCATCCCTTCGCGAGCAGGTGGAGGCGCGGCTTCGTAGTGGACGCGGAAGGCACCATGCTCTCGAACAAGGACGATCCGCGCTCGATCAAGGTGTTCGATCCCTCGATCAAGGGCGAGACCGATCGCTTCGCCTATCGGTCCGGGAAGCTTTGACAGCTCCCGGACGTAGGATGGGCGGACTTCCTCTAATCGAGCGGTACATCAAGTTGGATTGTTGTGCCCTTTGGCTCGTTTGATGAGACCGCGATGCGTCCATTGAGTTGGGCAAGCAAGCTCTTGATCACCTTGAAGCCTAGGCTCGCTCGCGGCTGGTCCATATCGAAATCCGCCGGCAGTCCTACGCCCTGATCCGCTACCACGACATGCAAATCGGCTCCACGCCCGGCGCCCGCCACCTGGATTTCGCCGGACTTGTCGGAGTAGGCGTGCTTCGCAGCGTTAGTGACAAGCTCATTGATCAGGAGGCCAAGCGGAATTGCCTTGTCCGCCGCAATCATCAGGTGATCGAAGTTGCAGTTTATTTTGCAGGCGAGTGTTTCCTGCAGCTTTCTGCAAAGCTCGCCCGCGAAGTCTGCAATATCGACGAACCCGATCCGGGTGCTGCGCCACAGGTGATCGTGAACCTGGGCGATCGTGGTGATACGGGAAGCCGCGTCCTTGAGTGCGTTTTGAACTTCCTCGGACTGCGCGCTACGCGACTGGACGCGAAGCAGCCCTACCACCGACGCCAGGCTGTTTTTGACACGGTGGCTCATCTCTCGGGTCAAGATGGCCTGGTGCTCCAGGGCTTTTTGGAGCTCGGCGTCGGCATGCTGCCGCTCGATGGCGATGCCGAGCAGGCCCGCGAAGCCGGCAAGGAAATCGGCATCCGCAAGGTCAAATTGGCCCGGGTCCCCGCTGTCGACCTCCAGAACGCCAAACGGTAGATGGCCTTCGCCGCCCCGCGCGATCAGGACATTGATGGCGCGCTTGATGCCGTGCTCGGAGAGCAATTTCGGCGTTCGAAAGCGGGTTTCTTTCTGAAGGTGATTGGAAATGACAATTTGGCCGGTATGGAACGCATAGCCGGCGGGAGACTCCAAATCGACTCCCAAGGATATCTGGCCGATCGTCTCAGGCGCCCATCCGACGCCTGCGCTCACCAGTAACCTTTTTTCCTCCGGCATGTACTCAAGGACCTTGGCGAATGGTGTTTCGAGACCCTGCGCGCAGAGCTCCGTCGCGCGTTGCAGTATCTGGCCGACATCGCGGGTTTGGAGCGCGGTTCGGCCGAACTCACCCAGCAAGGACTGTTGTCTCAACCGGTACGGAAGTTCCTGTCTCGTTGCGGCGCTTGACGGGACGGGAGACGTCACGAACTCTGTTCCCGCGGGGGTTGGCATGAATTCGTCCCTTCGAAAACCGGGCGGCTGGCCCTTCTTGGCTTGTAGCATGATAAGTTGCCCAGTTGGGACGAGTCCGCTTCCAGTTTGCCCTGCGGGATGGGGACTTGCGCGCGAACCTCTTTCCAAGCGTCTAGTGCTAGGCGTGGTATTGCTGGAAAAGCCCTCGTATGTCTCAACGACGGATCTTATTGTTCCACCACCTCTTAGCCTGCCGGGGCACTGCAACGAGGCAGCCCGGGGGGAGATGGGCTTTGAACGATGCCGTTACGATTCTGGTGGTCGAGGACGAGGAGCTTATTCAGGCTATGGTCGAAGAAGCGCTTTCAGACGGCGGCTTTGCCTCGGCCCTGACGGCGTCCGGCGAGGAAGCGATTGTTCGTCGTCAGATAATTTGAGACTGATCAGGCATTTCGAGAAGGGAGGCTCTGGCTCATCAGGGGTTAGAGTTTAAGCGGCCTGCAGTCGGTGCTGCAAGCGACGGTTTGCGATGGTGGCAAGTT
>NZ_JAQGJT010000029.1 GCF_028290495.1 Tardiphaga sp. | reverse complement strand
CGAGCCGATCAGCTTTTGCGTCGATCGATCGACGAAGACCGAGGCCATTTTCGACGCGACCGCGCTGTTGAAATAATCCCTGAATTCCGGCTCGGTGTAGCGACTGGAGCGGGGATGCAGCTTCCAGATTTCGGGATCGGAGCCTGCCGCAAACAGCTCCGGCCAGTCGTCGGCCGACACCGGCCTTACGATGACGGTCGGGCCGATCAGCGACGGCTGAAAATCGGGCTGGGACATAGCGAGGTAATAGCGTTTTTCGAAACGCAAACAAGTCCCGGCAGCGTGTCAAGGATCGTTCAGCTTCCGCTTAGTCGATGCGTGCCACCACCGCCAGCCGCTTGATGCCGCCGCTGCGGTACGCCTCGAGGAACGCGTAGTAATCCTTGAACGAGACGCAGCCGTTGGAATCGCCGTTGGGGCCGAGCATGTAGGTGTGGGCGAGCAGGCCGGTGCGGCCGAAGATCGCCTCCTCGCCGCCAATAGGTTTTAAACGCAGCGCCGGCACGCCGTGGAACAGGGCTTCGCGCGGCTTCAGGTCGTAGATGTGTGGCGGGGTGGCGCCGCGCATCTTCTCGCGTACGCCATCGGGGTCGTCGAGCCGGCTGCCGAGACCTGAATGCGCCTCCAGCTTGGTGCCGTCGGGCATGTAGACTTTCTTTGCCGAGATGTCGTAGACGGCGGTCTGGCGATCGAACGACGGTGCAGCCGCGACGGCGTCCTTGCCGTCGCTGGTGATGCCGCCATCGCTACCCGCGAAGGCGAGCTGGGTGCCGCCCGTCGCCGGCGCAGGCGACCCGATGCCGAACAGTTTTTCGAACATCGAGGGATTACGCGCCGAGCCGTTGGCGATCACGGTGGCACGGGCACGCGCCACCAGCGATTCATGGCCGGACACCGCCGGCACCGGCGCGGTGCGCAGTTCCGAGGGGCGCTGCGATGGCAACGGGATGCTGGCGACCAGTTGCTTCACGGTCGGCGCCGGCGACACCACTTCCTGCGGCGTGGGCGCGGCAGCAACCTGCTGGGGCGCCGGGCGGGCAAAGCGTTCCGGCGGCGCGCCGAGCGAATACGAGGGATCGAACCAGGCGACCTGACGATCGCCCTTGGTGGAAGCGGCTGCGGCGGCCGAAGCCGTAATCACCGGGGCAAAACGTTCGGCGAAGGTCGACTGGTCGAAGCGCTCCGCAAAGGAAGACTGCCGCCCGAACGTATCTTCGAAATCGGCGGCCACGACCGTGACCGGCACGTCCGGCGCGGCGAGCCGCGCGGTCAGCGACCAGACGCCACCGAGGGCGACAAGGGTAAGTGCGGCGCCGCTGAGAAAGCTCAGCGGGCGAAGCGACTTTTTGGATTTGGATTTGCGGGAACGCTGGCCGTGGACGGCCGTGACTCCGTAGAATGCAGAAGTTCGGGTATTCATTCGCAGGGCGTCCAGACCAATTTCATAGGCTTCCCTGTGTGCATTACCCGACCGAAGTCAGCCAAAAGTCACGTGAGGTCGCAGCGTCATTAGGTCGAATTTTAGTTAAAGGCGTATGAAGTCGTCGCAGAACGTCTTGTCGTATCTCGGCTTCTCTTGGTGTCTCTCGGCATCCCCCGTCCGCAGATGTTCGGCAACCATCCGGGAACCAATCACCGATTGCGTGACAATCCGGGCGGAGTCATGGCCAAGCCGCAACAAATCGCCCCGGGAACCCGGGGACGACCATTTGATGGTCATTTATCGATGATTTTGGGCCTGCCGGACGGGCCCGCAGAATCGCTGGCCATAGCCCTTAATACTCCAGTCGGGGCCGCGACCTTCCGGGGCACAGTCGAGAATGGTCCAGATCGGCATCAAATCCGGCGCGCCGCGCGGACACGATGGTATCATCCTGCCTGCGACGGCCCTCGGATGGTCAGGCATGGCAACCGCCCCAGAAATCCACTAATCTAGGGCAGCCAGACCGATCGGACAGCATCATGACCGCACCGGCCACCACCCTGAACCAGTCCGCTGAGAAAAGCCGCTATCTGAGCGCGCCGCGACGTCCGGATTTTACACTGGACCAGGACTGGGGCTCCTACTCCGCCGCCGAACATGATCGCTGGGACCGGCTGTTTGTCCGCGCGCAGAGCGTGCTCCAGAACCGCGCGTGTGACGAGTTCCTCGGCGCGCTCAAGACGCTTCAACTGTCAGAGGCCGGCATTCCCGACCTGGAAAAGCTCAGCGCGCGGTTGCAGCCGCTGACCGGCTGGCAGATCGTGCCCGTTGCCGAACTGGTGCCAGACGACATTTTCTTCGACCACCTCGCCAACCGCCGCTTTCCCGCCGGCGCCTTTATCCGTCCGGAACATGAAATGGACTATCTGCAGGAGCCCGATATCTTTCATGACGTATTCGGCCACGTGCCGCTGCTGGCCAATCCTGTCTATGCGGACTTCATGCAGGCCTATGGAAAAGGCGGGCAGCGCGCGATGGCGCTCGGCCAGTTGAAGAACCTGGCGCGACTATACTGGTACACGGTCGAGTTCGGCCTGCTGCAGGGCTCGGACGGCCTGCGCATCTTCGGCGCAGGCATTCTATCTTCGGCAACGGAAGCGGTATTTGCGCTGGAAAACTCATCGCCCAACAGGATCGGCTTCGATCTCGAACGGGTGATGCGGACCAATTACATCATCGACGATTTCCAGCAGTGCTACTTCGTCATCGCAAGCTTCGAGAAGCTGCTCGCGGACAGCTATGGTGATTTCGGTGCACTCTATGCACAATTGACCGAGGCGTCCGATATCGCACCTGACCAGCTCGTCGTCGGCGACCGCGTTATCAGCCGCGGCACGCTGGCTTATTTCCGCGACAAGCGTGCGGCGTCAGCCGTTCATTGACTGCACGCGGAATTTGGCTGGCGAGGAACCGAAGCGGCGGCGGAAGCTGCGGTGGAAATACGACAGCTCGTTGAAGCCGCAGCTCGCCGCCACATCGCTGATCTTGAGGCTGCAGTTACGGTCGTCGGTGAGCATGGTGCGCGCCTTGTCCAGCCGCAGTTGCATGATGCGGTCGGTAATGCTGTGACCGGAACCCTGCAGCAGATCCTGCACATAGCGTACCGAGAGCCCCAGCCTTTCCGCGACCATACGGGTCGAAAACTGCTGGTCGGAAAATCCCTCGTTGATTTGCGCCAGCACACTGGCGATGCGGGCACCGCGCAGTCCGCCTGATTCCGCAGCGTCCGTGCTGGTCGCTACCTCGCGGTCGCTGTTCGTTTCGGTGAAATGACTTGTTTCAAAATTTGAATTTTGCATTCCAATGTCCACCCCAAATGAGTTTCTCCGCGAGGGTTAGTCGCGGCGAGCATCGGGAAAGGTTCATTGTCAGCGGGATTTTATTGCACGGTCGGACGCTCGAGTTCCGGCGGCGGCGAGCGATCGAGTGGATCGCCGCGGGCTTCGTCGAGCACGTTGAGCTCCACATCCTCGATGACCAGCGGACCGCGCTTGCGGGTCAGCGTCGCGATCTTCTCAATGCGGCCAAAGCGCGCCTGCCACTCCGGCTGCTGCGCCGCATTCTCTTCGCCGACCAGCAGAAGCTTGCCGCCGAGTTGCGCGAGCGAAGGCTCCGGCAGGTTGATCCAGCGAATGCGCTGGCCTTGCTGCGTCACGCAGGTGCCTTTCGGCAGGTAAAATGCGAGCCAGCCGACCGTGCCGTAATCCGGTGCCAGCACGCATGTTGCACCTGTCCGCGCGCGTGCGGACTCGATCTCTCCGGCCAGTTCCCTGAAGCCGACACCGATGCTGCGCACCGTGGCATCACGGCGATAACCGGACAGCAGCCCCGTGTTGGCCTGCACCACCAGCGCCGTAAACATCAGGACTCCGCCCGGCCCTGCCCAGCGCAGGCAGAAATCCACGGTACGGCGCATGCGCGCCTTCCAAGGCGCAAGATGCGCCGCCACCGCGGCCGCGATCGCGAAGGCCGGATAGACCGGCGCGAACCAGTTGGCCTCGACGCGGGCGTGCAGCGAATGCCAGATGAAATACACAACGATGGTCCAGAACGTCACGCTGATCAGCAGCCGCGACGGCCACGCGCCGGAGTCGCGCCGCATCAGCGCATACAGGCCCATCGCGCCAAGGAGGAAGACCAGCGGCGTGGCAAAGGCGATCTGGGTAGGGATCAGTTCAGCAATAAAGGCCGGGTTGAGGCTGTCGATGCGGGCACGGCCGAGCTGCTTGATGAACGACACCCACTGGTGTTCGGCGTTCCACCAGATCACCGGCGAGAACACCGCTAGCGCGACGAGGCCACCGAGATAGGGCCACGGCGAAACCAGCCAGCGGCGCAGCTTCGGCACGGCGATGAGCCAGATCAGGATCGCCGGCCCGAACAACATCGCGGTGTATTTCGACAACAGCGCGGCGCCCACCGCCACGCCGACGCCGAGCCACCAGACGCCGCGCCCGGTCGCCAGCACCTGCGCGAGCGTGAGCAGCACGAAGCTCGAGGCCACCAGCAGCGGCGCATCCGGCGTCACGATCATGGTGCCGACCGAAGCCAGCATGGTGGCGTTGAGCAACAGCACCGCGCTGGAGGCGATCCGCGTGCCGCCGAACAACAGCTCCGCCGTGCGGTACACCGCCCAGCTCATCGGCAAGGCCAGCAGCACCGAAACCAGCCGCACCCCGAGTTCGGTATCGCCGGCGATCAGGGTGCCGAGCCGGATCACCACGGCGACCATCGGCGGATGGTCGTAATAGCCGCCGGCCAGATGTTTCGACCACGTCCAGTAATAGGCTTCGTCGAAGGTCAGCGGCGTCCACGCCGCCGCAATCAGGCGCAACAGCACCAGACCCGCGACCACGGCGGCGGTGCCGCGCAACAGCCGCGTTTCCGCGGGGCTCATCGCCCCGTCACCGCTTGCGCCAGACGAACAGGCCGGACATCGCGTAGTTCCACACCACGCCCATCAGCGCGCCGGAAGCGCCCGCCAGCCACCAGATCGGCTCCTGATCATAGACCGAGAAGGCGACGCCGACATTGGCGAGCAGGCCGACCGAGCACACCAGATAGAACAGCAGCAGACCGCGAAGGATGCTGAAACCCTTCAGCCGCTGGTCGCGATAGGTCAGAAAATTGTTGAGCAGGAAATTGCTGGTCATCGCCAGCAGCGCGCCGCAGGCCTGCGCTTCCGCGAACGGCAGCTCGAACGCTTCGAGCGCGATGAACAGCGCTGCGAAATGCACGAACAGGCCGATCGAGCCGACCAGCGCGAACAACAGGAAGCGCAGCGACACCACGTCGTTGGTGAGCTTCGCCAGCACCAGGCCGAGGAAGTCCAGCGCCACCATCGAGTCGAGCTTGCTCTCGCCGTGCAACCGCGAACCGAACGTATAGGGCACCTCGACAACCTTCAATTCGCCGCGCGCGGTGGCGACGACGTCGAGCAGGATCTTGAAGCCTTGCACCGACAATTGCGGCGCCAGTTGCTCGAAGCGATCGCGGCGGATCATGAAGAAGCCGCTCATCGGATCGGCGATCTTGACACGCAGCACGCGCTGCGCGACCGCGGTGGCGAACTTGCTGGCGCCGAGCCGTTGCGTGTTGAAACTGTCGGCGCTGCCGCCCTCGATATAGCGGCTGCCGATCACCAGCTCGGCCGCGCCGCTCTCAATCAGGCCGAGCATCTTGGGCAATTGCGTCTCGTCGTGCTGCAGGTCGCCGTCGATCACCGCGGCGCAGGGCGCACTCGAAGCGAGCATACCCTCAATGCAGGCGCCGGACAGGCCGCGGCGGCCGATCCTGCGAATGCAGCGCACCCGCGGATCGTGCCGCGACAGCGCTCGCACCACATCGGCCGTGCCGTCGGGTGAATTGTCGTCGACGAAGATGACTTCCCAGGCGATGCCTGCCAGCGCGGCAGCGAGGCGCTGCACCAGCACCGCGACATTGCCGCTCTCGTTGAAGGTCGGGACGATTACGGACAGTTGCAGCGGAGCCCCCGCCTGCATGGGCTGTCCGGGGCCCGGTCTGATGGCTTCATTCATGACACAGCCTATATCCGCCACGCCGGACCCTGCCAAGGCGAGGACGGAATACCGCACCGTAACTTGGCGCAGGGGGTGCATGAACCAGGGGAATGGCTGAAAACAGCCTTAAAATGCTAACGACCCCGAACAACATGGCGCGCGTACATCCGGCGCTACCGAGCTATTCTAGGGTCGTCCCAGCGCCGGAGGCTATTAAGCATCGACGTCGCCGTTAAAAACAAGATAGGGACAATGGGAGCATTACGCAAGGGGCAATCGACATGGCCAACAAAGCGGCGAAAACACCAAGCAAATCAACGCCTGTGAAGGCAACCTCCCCGACCGGGCAAATCCGCATCGGTATCGGAGGCTGGACCTTCGCCCCGTGGCGCGGGGTTTTCTACCCGGACAAGCTGACCCAAGCCAAGGAACTCAGCTACGCCGCTTCGAAACTGACATCGATCGAGATCAACGGCACCTTCTACGGCTCGCAGAAGCCGGAGAGCTTTCGCAAATGGGCGGGCGAAGTGCCGGACGATTTCGTGTTCTCGCTGAAGGGCCCGCGCTTCGCCACCAACCGTCGCGTGCTCGCCGAAGCCGGCGAAAGCGTGCAGCGGTTCTATGATTCCGGCGTGCTCGAACTCGGCGACAAGCTCGGCCCGGTGCTGTGGCAGTTCGCGCCGACCAAGAAGTTCGATCCTGTCGACTTCGGCGCCTTCCTCGAACTGCTGCCGCGCGAGATCGACGACCGCGCGTTGCGTCATGTCGTCGAAGTCCGGCACGACAGTTTTTGCGTGCCGGAATTCATCGCCTTGCTGCGGCAGTTCAACACGCCCGTGGTGTTCTCCGAACACGCCACCTACCCCGCCATTGCCGATGTCACCGGCGACTTCGTCTATGCCCGGCTGCAGAAGGGTGAGGACAGCATCAAGACCGCCTACGCGCCGAAAGCGCTCGATGCCTGGGCGAAGCGTCTGGAAGACTGGGCCGCCGGCAACGAGCCCGCCGACCTGCCCCGCGTCGATGCCGCCAGGCCGAAGAAGCAGCCGCGCGACGTGTTCGCTTACGTGATCCACGAAGCGAAGGTCCGCGCGCCCGCGGGCGCCATGGCGCTGATCGAGCGGGTTCGATAGCCGGTCGCGCCTCAATCCAGCTTGATGCCGGCCTCGCGGATCAATTTCGTCCACGTCGCGTGTTCGGAGGCGATGAAGCCGTCGAGCTTGTCGTCCGGCACATCCCACGCTTCGCCGCCGCTCTTCTCGAAGCGCTCCCTGAGATCGGGCAGCGCGGCGCGGATTTCGCGGCGCAGTTTTGCGATCGCCTCGGGCGGCGTCTTCGCCGGCGCGAAAATGCCGAGCCAGGAATCCACATCGAGACCTGGCACGCCGACCTCCGACATGGTGGGCACGTCGGGCGCCAGCGCGCTGCGCTTCGAGGACAGCACCGCCATGCCCCTTACCTGACCGGACTGTACATAGGGCAGCGCCGCCGCCATCGAGTCGAAGAACACATCGATGCGGCCGGCCAGCAGATCGGTGAACGCTGGCGGCGAGCCCTTGTAGGGAATTTCCTGCAGCTTGACGCCGGCAGCACGCATGAAGGCCGTGGCCACCAGTTGCTGCCCCGTGCCGACGCCCGCGGTAGCCGCCGTGATCACACCCGGACTGGTCTTCGCCGCGGCGACAATATCCTTCAATCCGGCGTATGGCAGATCCTTGCGACCGACCATGACGTAGCCGAACTTGTAGACCAGCGCGACCGGCACGAAATCCTTCAGCGGATCGTAGCCCAGCTTCGCGTAGAGCGCGGAGTTGAAGGCCATGTTGGACAGGCCGCCGACCAGCAGGGTGTAGCCGTCCGCCTCGGACTGGGCCGCAGCCTGCGTGCCCACCACCGTGCCTGCGCCCGGCTTGTTCTCGACGAAGAACGCCTGCCCGGTTCGCCGCGACAGCGCCTCGGCCAGATGGCGGCCGACCAGATCGTAGCTGCCGCCGGCGCCGATTGGGACGATGATTTTCACGGGACGGTCGGGGTAGGAAGACTGTGCCGCAGCTTGCAAAAGTCCGGACCCGGTTGACGCCACAGTCAAAGCCATCAGCGCCAACGCACGAAACACGCGAACCATTGTTCCCCCGATCCCGTCGGCCATTGAACTGGCAGATTCTGTTGCTTGAACTATGGGTCAACCCGGAAACCGGAACAATCGCCGAAGCGGCGACAAATCGTCCCCGACCGGAATGGCGGTCGCGTCACGGACGGGAAATTTTCGCAGGTTCCTGCATCGTTCTCGCTGCGACGCTGGACGGGCGGGTTATCCACAGATTTAATCTACCTGAGATTGCATGTTTGTGGCGTGGGGTGCGGCAGATGCGTTGGTGGGCATCATTGTGCGCGATTGGCGTCGGCGTTGCCGTAGTTGTTTTCGACGCCCCGGGGGCGGCCGCGCAGGACGCCGATGACAGTGACGATGACGAAGACATGGAGATCGTCGAACCGCAAAAGCCCGCGTGGCAAGCCTTTCTCGCTCCGGTCCTATCGAAAAAGCCCGGCACCGATTTCCTCACCGGCGGCATGCCGGACCGGCTGATCTCCTTCGCCGGCTTCGACATCTGGCGCTATGGCCTTGGCGGCTACACCGGCTTCCAGTGGGCGCCTGATGGCATCAACAAGGACGGCTTCATCCTGCGCGTGTCCGCGTCCGACAATATCGAGCGCTACACCACGCCGACGCGGCGCTACGTCACCGAGATCGCGCGCGGTGCGATTCTGCCCGGCGTCAAATTCCGGCGCGGCAATTTCGAGATGCAGTGGCTCGCCGGCCTCGACGCACAGGCCGATTTCCTGCTGATCAACGGCCGCTCGGTACAGCCGCGCGCCCGGCTCGGCGCGCGGTTCGCCGCCGACGTCTGGTGGGAGCCGACGCGGTCCTTGATGCTTCAGGGGGCACTGTCCGGCACCATGATCGACAACGCCGTCAGCGCGCGCGCCGCGGCGGGATGGCGGCTGTTCGACCGCTTCTGGATCGGCCCTGAAGTGTCGCGCTCCACCGATTTTTACAGCCGGCAAACGCGGATCGGCGCGCATCTCACCGGCCTGCGCACCGGCGACTACGAATGGACGATCGCGGCCGGACACATCGATGACAGCTTCCACCGCGATGGCCTCTATGCGCGCTTTGGCGTCATGCTGCGGCCGCCGCGGCCAGCGTTTTTCGAGAACTGATCAGGCCAGCCGCCAGATCGCCTGCGGCGCCTCATAGCCGCGGATCGGCACCTCGCCTACCAGCACGGCATCGTCGCAGGCCTCGCCCAACTCGTCGCGGACCAAGGCCGAGATCAGCAGTTGCGAACCGAATTCCTTGTTGAGGGATTCCAGCCTTGCTGCGAAATTCACGGTGTCGCCCATCACGGTGTATTCCTTGCGGCGCGGCGAGCCGACATTGCCGGCCACCACCGCGCCGAGATGCACGCCGATGCCGATTCGCAGCGGCCATTCGCTGCCGATATTGTTCTCTTCCATCGCCACCAGCATCTCGCGCGCCGCGGCCACGGCGTGTTGCGCGGCACCGGGATCAGCGATCGGCGCACCGAACAGCGCCAAAAATCCATCGCCGAGAAATTTGTTGACGATGCCGGAATGGCGGTCGAGTACATCGACCAGCACCGCGAAGGCGGTGTCGAGCCGGGCCACCACCTCATGCGGCGTGCGCAGCCGCGCCGCCGCCGTAAAGGCGCGGATATCGACGAACATCACTGCGACGTGACGCGTCTCGCTGGCGGCATCGGTTTCCGAAGTCAGCAACTGCTCCACGACTTCAGGCGAGACGTGCTGGCCGAACAGGTTGGTGACGCGATCGCGCGCCGCGGTCGCGGTAATGCTCGCTTCGAACTGCCGCCGCAACTGCAAGCCGACTGCACCGGCAAGCACGCCGCCAAGCAGTATGAGAAAACTCCGGATCAACTGAAACGCAAAGTCCGGGACGGGTTCGGAAGCGAACTGCGGCGGATGGTACAACTTGGCCAAAGCAAGCATTTCCGCGGCCGCGACAAAGCCCGTGAAGGTCGACAGCCAGAAGTCGAGCCGCAACGTCGAAAGAATGATGAAGATGAAATAGGACAGCGGCGCCGTGAAGGCCAGCGCCTGCGCCGGTCCCATCCAATCCATGTGCAGAAACAATACGCCCGTTGGGATGCTGGTCTCGATCAGCGCACTCAGATAGCGACGCCCTATCACGATGTCGCCGCCCATGGCGATGCGCTGATCGAGGCTGTAGAGCGCGTAGAACTCGAACAGCACGAGCGGGATCGTCGTTACGTACGACGAAACAAGGTCAAAGTTGCCGTTGGATATGCGCGTGAAGGCGTCGGGCACCAGCAGATAGGCCACCGACAACGTCAGGGTTGCGAGGGACACGGTGATGATGACCGCCTTGACCCTCAGCCGCTCGGTCACCAGCACCTCGTGGCTGAGGGCCCTGCGAAAATCGGCAAGCAACGGCGCTGCGTCGCTGGCCGGCCCGAAGAATTTTTTGATGATCCGGATCATCGCTGCAGCGTAACCGCCGCTCACCGATTCAACGAGCGGTTTGTGCGACCGGCGTCAGCCCTTGGCGTCGCAGGCCCAGGCGCGGATGACGCATTCCTTGCCGCCGAACTCGTAGCACTTCTTGGTCGCGGCATTGAGCGAAGCGGAGATACGCGGCGCCACCGCATAAGCGTGCGCACCGCAGGGATTTTTCATGTCGACCGCAAAGGCTGCGCAAGCGCGGTTCATGGTGACGGTGGTGCAGTCGCCCTGACACTGCTTGCGGGCGGCAGCGGTGGCGGCGGCCTGGCCCGGGAAATCAAAGGCCTGGCCATAGGCGCCGCATTTGCCTACCGCCAGCGCGCCGGCGGCCTGCGCGAATTGCGGCATGGCCAGCAGGATGATCGCCGAAACAAAGATCGCGCGAAGGCGCGCAGCAACAAAAGCCAAAATCCCCTCCCCCGAGGTCAGTCCACTGGGGAAAGGCTACACGCAGGGCGTTTCGACTTGGTGAACGAAACCGTAAGCGGTGTCGCGTCGCAGCCGCCCCAACCATCGAAGGCCAGACCGGTTCTGCAACAGTGGCTAGCCGCTTCGGGCCGCCGCCAGTGCCTGTGGCGTATCGATGTCGAGGAAGGCGCCGTGGCCTTCGACCGGCACTTCAGCCACCGCCTCGCCATGCTTCATGATCAGGTGCCGGGCGCCGATGTCGCCATCCAGCGTCATCAACTCGCCGAAGAAGCGGCGCGACCACAGCACCGGATTGCCGCGGCGGCCGTCGCTGACCGGCACCGAAATCAGGCTGCCGTGGTCCGGCGCAAAGGCCTCGATCAGGCGGTCGATCAGCCGTGTGTCAATCAGCGGCATGTCGCCCAGACAGACCACGGCACCGTCGGCATTGGCCGGGACGGCCTTGATGCCCGCTTTCACCGAACTGGCCAGGCCGTCCGGGAAGTCCGGGTTGTAGACGAACGTCACCTTCAATCCGGCCAGGGCCTTTTCGACCTCGGCGGCCTGATGGCCGGTCACCACGGTGACGCTGGTGGCTTTCGAGGCTACCGCCTGCTCGGCCACGATCCGCACCAGCGCCTTGCCATTCAACTCGGCGAGCAGCTTGTTCGGACCGCCCATCCGCGTCGAGCGACCGGCGGCCAGCACGATGGCTGCGACATTGCGGTTGCCATCGGTGCCGACCGGCACGCGCGGCTGCGGCCGGGTAATGATCTCCATCAGCAACCCGCCGACGCCCATGCCGGTCAGATCGGCGCGGGTGACCGGGATGTTGGCCAACAGACGCATCAGCACCCAGTCGAAACCGTTCTCCACCGGCGAACGCGCGCAGCCCGGCGCGCCCAGCACCGGCACATCGCCGATCCGGCCGATCAGCAGCAGGTTGCCCGGGTCCACCGGCATGCCGAAATGCTCGATGGCGCCGCCGACCTGCTCGATCGCCGACGGAATCACGTCGCGACGGTCGGCTATCGCCGAGGCGCCGAACACGATCACCAGTTCGGCGCCGAGGCCGAGCAGTTCCTTCACCGATTTGGCGAGCGCATCCTCGTCATGGGCGACACGGCGTTCGGCAATAATCCTGGCGCCGGCCGGCGCGAGGCGTTCGGCGGTGACGCGCAGGGTCTTGTCTATTACCTTCGGCGACAGGCCCGGCAGCAGCGTCGAGACGACGCCGACGCGCTTGATGCCATAGGGCGCGATGCGCATCGCGCCGCCGGACGCGGCGCCTACTGCGGCGTCGCGCAAGCTGCCGGCCACGCCGAACGGGATCAGCTTCACCGTGGCGATCATTTCGCCTTCGACCACCGGCTTGAACGCCGCCAGCGTCGCAAACGTGATGGCTTCGTCGACGCCGTTGATACGATCGACAATGGCGCGGTCGACGACGAGAACGCCGGGATGCGCCGCAAACAGATTGGCGCGGCCGGTGAAGGCGCGCTCGACATGGACGCCCTCGCCCGCCACCGCCTGCGCGATGGAAGCGGCGGCGACGTCTTCGGAGACATCGCCTTCTTCAAGGCGCACGACGACGACTTCCCTGACGCCGGCGCGCTTCAGCGCCGCGACTTCATCAACGCCGACAGTGGTGCCCTTCTTGAGAACGAGATCACCCTGCCGCAACGTATGGACGGTGACGCCGCCAAGCGCGTCCGCCGGGCTGGCCGGACCGAACTTCATGCCGCGCTCGCTTTCGGCAGCCGGAGTTCGGCGGTGATCTGCGCCATGATCGACACTGCGATCTCCGACGGCGACACCGCGCCGATGTTCAGCCCGATCGGCGCGTGGATTTTGGCGATATCGGCGTCGGTGGCGCCCTGCGCCTTCAGCCGATCGCCGCGCTTGGCGTGGGTTTTTCGCGAGCCGAGCGCGCCGATATAGAAACAGTTGCGCGCAAAGGCATGCAGCAACGCGGGATCGTCGATCTTCGGATCGTGCGTCACAGCGACAAACGCCGTGTAGCGATCGATGTTGAGCGGTGGCAGCGCCTCCTCCGGCCATTCAGCGACCAGGGAGACATCAGGGAAACGCTCGGGACTGGCAAACGCCGTGCGCGGATCGATCACGGTGACGTCATAATCCAGCGAGCGCGCCAGCGGCGCCAGCGCCTGGCTGATATGGACGGCGCCGATGATGACAAGGCGCGCGGTCGGCGCATAGACGTTAAGAAACAGCTTCCTGCCCTCGGCCTCGATCATCGCGCTCTTGCCCATGCGCAATTGCTTGTCGAGTTCGGCATGCAAGGGATCGGCGGCGAAGTCCGCGGCCTTTACCAGCCGTTGTTCCCCGCTGGATATATCGGTCACCACGATGACCGGACGGCGCGCGGCGCGCTCGGCATTGACCTTGACGAGAGTTTCAAGCTTCACAACTAACCGACTTTCTCGACGAACACGCGGATGGTGCCGCCGCAGGACAGGCCGACATTCCACGCCGTCTCGTCGGCAACGCCGAATTCCAGCAGCTTTGGCGCGCCGGACGCGATCACATCCAGTGCTTCTGTGACAACCGCGCCTTCGACGCAGCCGCCGGAGACCGAGCCCAGGAACGTGCCGTCATCGTTGATGACCAGGCTGGAGCCGGCCGGGCGCGGCGCGGAGCCCCAGGTCTCGACCACGGTCGCCAGCGCCACGCCGTGGCCGGCCTTCTGCCAGGCCTCAGCCGCCTGCAGAATGTCTTCGTCGCGGTTCAGCATGGGAGCCTCTTTCAATACTTTAAGCGGCAAGACTTCAAGCAGCAGGCCGGATCAGGCTGCGATGGTGCACCGGTGGCGGCGAGGACAGCGCCTTGATCAAGCCCTCGATCGAACTCAAATTATGCACGGGACGGAATTCGTCAACGTGCGGCAGCATCATTTTGATCCCCTGCGCCTTGGGCTCAAAGCCGTCGAAGCGCAAGAGTGGGTTGAGCCAGATCAGCCGACGGCAGGAACGGTGCAGCCGGTCCATCTCGAAGGTCAGCCGGCTGTCGGCCTCGCGCTCCAGCCCGTCGGAGATCAAGAGTACGATGGCGCCCTGGCCGAGCACGCGGCGACCCCACAATTTGTTGAACGTGTGCAGCGATTCCGAGATGCGGGTGCCACCGGCCCAGTCCTCCACCGAGGACGAACAGCTCGCCAGCGCCTCGTCGGGATCGCGCGCCTTCAGCGACCGCGTCACATTGGTCAATCTGGTGCCGAACAGAAACACCGAGACGCGCTTGCGGGCGTCGGTGATGGCGTGGAGGAAGTGCAGGAACAGACGGGTATATTCGCTCATCGAGCCGGAAATATCGAGCAGCGCCACGATCGGCGCCGGCTTGTCGATCAGGCCGAGCCGGCGGATATCGACGATGTCGCCGCCGGTGCGCAGCGACCCACGCAACGTGCGGCGCAGATCAAGCTTGAGCCCGCGTTTGTCGGGCTGGGCGCGGCGGGTGCGCAGTTCAGCCTGCGGCAGGTTCATCTGGGCGATGGCGCGGGTGACCTGCGCGATCTCGGCTGCGCTCATCTGCGCAAAGTCTTTCTTCTGCAACACCTCGCGGTCGGAGACGGAGAGCTTGATCTCCTGCTCCTCCGGCGACTGCTCATCGGCGTCGCGCGTCGCCGGCTTGGCCATCGCCTCCTGTACGCGGCGCGAGGCCGGCGGCGGCGGCTTCCTGGCCTGATCAGGCAGCGGTACGGAATCCAGCAGATGCTTCCATTCATCGGCGGCGCGGAAGAACAGGTCGAAGGCCTGCGCAAACACCAGCGCATGTTCGTAGCGCTTGACGAAGATCGCCTGCAACGTCTCGAAGACGTCGGCGCGGTGGCCGATCTCGATCACCTGCAGCGCATTGAGCGCATCTATTACGGCGCCCGGCCCGACCGGCAACCCGGCGGCGCGCAGCGCGCGCGCGAAGCCGATAACGTTGTCGGCCATCAGGCCGGTCGGCGGGTTGAGGTGGTCGATGGTCATGGCCTGTCCATTGTCATCCCGGGGCATGAGCAGCGCAAGCTGCGAGAGAACCCGGGATCCCGAGATGGTGATGAACATTCCGGGATTCCGGGTTCGCGTTCGGCTTGCGCC
Organism: Tardiphaga sp.; assembly: GCF_028290495.1. GTDB lineage: Bacteria > Pseudomonadota > Alphaproteobacteria > Rhizobiales > Xanthobacteraceae > Tardiphaga. Next base: position 1,154 of record NZ_JAQGJT010000029.1, on the reverse strand, counting down.
GCCCGCGCCCCGGAATGACAGTTCTAATTTTCGCTCGTCGCTTCCTTCAAAACCTTCTGCAGGTTGTCGCCCTGCATCCGCGCAATATCGTCCTGATACTTCAACAGCGCGCCAAGCGTATCGCCGACCACCTGCGGCGTCAGCGATCTCGCGTCGAGCTCGGTCAGCGCGGTGGCCCAGTCCAGCGTCTCGGCGACGCCCGGCGACTTGTAGAAATCCTGGTTACGCAGCGCCTGCACGAACTTCACCACCTGCGCGGACAGTTTCGCAGAGATGTTCGGCACCCGCGACTTGACGATCGCCAGTTCGCGCTCAGCGGAGGGATAGTCGACCCAGTGATACAGGCAGCGCCGCTTCAACGCGTCGTGGATTTCGCGGGTGCGGTTGGACGTCACGATGACGATCGGGGGCGCCGGGGCTTTCACGGTGCCGAGTTCGGGGATCGTGACCTGGAAGTCGCTGAGGATCTCCAGCAGATAGGCCTCGAAGGCCTCGTCGGCGCGGTCAAGTTCGTCGATCAGCAGCACCGGCGCGCCGTTGATGTCCGGCTCCAGCGCCTGCAGCAGCGGCCGCTTGATCAGGTAGCGTTCGGCAAAGATGTCGCTGGAGAGCTGGTCGCGGTCGGTATCCCCCGCTGCCTCCGCGAGGCGAATGGCGATCATCTGCGAGGCGCTGTTCCACTCATAGACCGCGGAGGCAACGTCGAGGCCTTCATAGCACTGCAGCCGGATCAGCTTGCGACCGAGCGCCGCCGACAGCACCTTGGCGATCTCGGTCTTGCCGACGCCGGCCTCGCCTTCGAGAAACAGCGGCCGGCCCATGCGCAGCGCCAGGTAAGTCACCGTGCCTAGCGAGCGCTCGGCAAGATAGCCGCGCGAGGACAAGAGCTCGAGCATGCCATCGACGGACGTGGGAAGCGTCGATGCACTCATGGGAAAGGCCGGTCTTGATGGGTCAGGAGACGTTTATCTCGGGTTTCGCCGTGGCGGCTTCAACGGCGCGGCGCGCCAGCACCGCGATCAAATGCGCGCGATATTCGGCGCTGCCGTGCAGATCACTGTTGAGCCCTGCCGCAGGCACCGTCAGGCCATCGAGCACCTTCGGCGAGAAGCGCTTCTTCAAGGCTTCTTCGAACGCGGTGACGCGGAATACGC
>NZ_JAQGJT010000136.1 GCF_028290495.1 Tardiphaga sp. | reverse complement strand
GACAGCTTGTCCGGGGTGTAATAGGACAAAGTGTGGCCGCGCTTCTGCGCCTCCAGCAGCATGGCAAAGGTCGAATCGCCGCGGAAGTTGATGCGCGCGATGGGGTCCATCTGGACGGCGATGTTCAGGGTCATGGAATTGTCCGGCGTTGGGGAGGCGGGTTCAGGAGGCGGCGTCGAATGCCGCTAACAGATGGCGTGGCAGATGTCCCGGCGCAATCAGCATGACATCGAAGCGCAGCTAGAATTCCGCATGTTCGGGATGCGCCATCAGCCAGGCCTGGGCGGCGTCGATGATTCGCGCCTGCTGCCGCGGCGTCACCGCATAGGCGGCGTCATCGATGGTGGCGCGGGCCTTGACCTCGACGAAGGCGATCAGATGGCGTTTTCGCGCGACGATGTCGATCTCGCCATAGGGGGTGCGAAACCGCCGCGCCTGGATGCGATAGCCCTTGGCCAGCAGCATGGCGGCGGCGCGGCTTTCGGCGGATAGACCGGTGTTGAACGCGGCGACGCGCTCGGGTGCCGCGACTTTCGCCGCCTTGGAGGGGGCGGAGGCGTCGTCAGTCTTCGCCATCGCCGCCTTCCTTCTGGATTCGCCTTTCAGTTTCCTTGGCCAGCTCCAGCGCGCGGGCATAGATCTCGCGGCGCGGCCGGCCGGACAGTTCGACGGCGTGGGCGACGGCGTCCTTGACGCTGTCGTGCTGCAGGGAGGCGCGCAGCATCTCGTCGAGATCGCCCTCGGTCATGGCCTGTGCATCGGCCGCTGGCGGGCCGATCACCAGCACGAATTCGCCGCGGGTTTCCAGTCCATCGGCCGCGGCGGCCAGTTCGGACACCGGCGCGCGGCGGACCTCCTCGTGCATCTTGGTCAGTTCGCGGCAGATCGCGGCGTCGCGGCTGCCCATGATGTCGGCGAGATCGCGCAGCGTGTCCTGCACGCGGTTGCCGGAATCGAACATCACCAAAGTGGCGTCGATCCGCGACAGTTCGGTGAGGCGCGCGCGCCGTGCCATCTGCCGCGACGGCAGAAAGCCCTCGAAGAAAAAGCGGTCGGTGGGCAATGCCGCCACCGCCAGTGCCGCCAGCACCGAGGACGGCCCGGGCAGCGAGATCACATTGAAGCCGGCGGCGGAGACCTCGCGCACCAGCTTGAAGCCGGGATCGGAGATCAACGGCGTGCCGGCATCGGACACCAGCGCGATCGAGGCGCCCTGGGCGAGCTTTTCGAGAATCTTCGGCCGCGCCTGCTCGGCATTGTGCTCGTGATATTGCTTCAACAGCCCGGAAATCAAATAGCGTTCGGTCAGCCGACGGGTGATGCGGGTGTCCTCGCAGGCGATGATGTCGACGCCGGCCAGGGTCTCCAGCGCGCGAAGGGTGATGTCGCCGAGATTGCCGATCGGGGTCGCCACCAGATGCAGCCCCGGCACAGCCTTGGGCGCTATCAGCAGGTGGCCGGAGATGGCGAAGGTCCGGGCCGAGGGGGCCGGGACGTCGTCGGGCGAGGTCGGGGACGGTGTTGCGCGCATGGCGGCAATGTAGAGGGAATTGTGCAAAAGGGGGACAGCCGTTTTTGGGCGTGGGCGTTAGGCTGCGGTTCATACCCGGCGTGCCACACCGGGCCGGTTGCGGGGTAAGGCCGGACATAAAGCTTTTGTTTTGGTTAACTTATTGCCGACAATATGTCTGAATCCGCGCCCCATACTATATGAGGGTTGAGGTAGGCCGATCACGGTCGGCCGAGAGAAGAGAAGCGATGGCGGATCCGTTCAATCCCAAATCAGGGCCTAAGGGAGCGACAAGGCGGACGGCTGTCGGCCTGTTGCTTGGCGCGCCGTTGCTCGGGGCCTGCGCCGGCGTGCAGCAGACCCTCACCAATACTTTCGGCACCGGCAATTCCGCGCAGCCCGGTCCTGCGGGACCGGCGCAGCAGCCGCTCGCGGTGGGCACCGGCCAGGTCAAGGTCGGGCTGATCCTGCCGCTGTCGGCGTCCGGCAATGCCGGGATCGCCGCACAATCCATGAAGAACGCCGCCGAAATGGCGCTGGCGGAATTCCAGAATCCCAATATCCAGCTGCTGATCAAGGATGACGCCGGCAGCGCGCAAGGCGCGCAGCAGGGCACCCAGCAGGCGCTCGACGAAGGCTCGGAGATCATCCTCGGGCCGCTGTTCGCGCTGTCGGTGCCGGCCACGGCGCAGCTGACGCGTAGCCGCAATATCTCGGTGATCGCGTTCTCCACCGATTCCAGCGTCGCCGGCCGCGGCGTCTACCTGCTGAGCTTCCTGCCGGAATCCGACGTCAACCGCATCGTCGATTACGCCGCCTCCACCGGCAAGAAGTCCTTCGCCGCGATGCTGCCGGAAAATGCCTACGGCAACGTGGTGGAAGCCGCCTTCAAGCAGGCTGTTGCCCGTAAGGGCGGTCGCGTCGTCGCCTTCGAGAAATACGGTGCCGATCGATCGGGCGCCGCACGCCGGATCGCCACGGCGCTGTCCGGCGCCGATGCGCTGTTTCTCGCCGATGACGGTGACGCCGTGGTCGCCACCGCCGACGCGCTGACCGCCGCCGGCGCCAATCTGCGCAACATCCAGTTGCTCGGCACCGGGCTGTGGGACAATCCGCGCGTATTCGCCAGCGCGTCGCTGCAGGGCGGGCTTTATGCGGCGCCGGATCCGTCCGGCTTTCGCGCCTTTGCGGGGCGTTACCGCGCCAAATACGGCAACGAGCCGGTGCGTACCGCGACCCTTGCTTACGACGCCGTGGCCCTGGTGGCCGCTTTGGCGCGTACCCAGGGCGGCCAGCGTTTCTCGCAGGACGTGCTGACCAACCCCTCCGGCTTCGCCGGCATCGACGGATTGTTCCGCTTCCGCACCGACGGCAGCAACGACCGCGGCCTGGCCGTGATGCGTGTGGCGTCGGGCGGCGGCCAGTCGGTGGCCGGTTCGCCCAAGAGTTTTGGGGCGTAAAAGCAGCTCGGTCATTCCGGGAAGTTTTGAACAACTCGAGGTTCCGGGTTCGCCCGCGCTGATGCGCTCGCGCCCCGGAATGACAACAAGATTTCTAAGTTTCCATCCCAACCACCCGCTGCAGCTTGTCCGGATTGCGGGTGATGTAGATCGCGGTAATGCGCCCGTCCTCGATCTGCAGCGCCGTGGTCTGCAACACGCCGTCGCGCTCATGGCTGAGAAAGCCCGGCAGGCCGTCGATCTTCAGGGCGCGAAACAGTCCATCATTCTGCGCGCCGAGTTTGCGCCTCAGGCCGTCGTACAATCGAAGCACCCGTTGCAGTCCGACGATCGGATTGAGGAAGGTGTGCACCTTGCGGCCGCCGTCGGAGTGCACGACGACGTTCTCGGCCAGCATCGCGCCCAGCGTATTGATATCGCCGCTGCGGGTTGCCTTGAAGAACGCCTCGGCGATGCGGGTGCCCTCCTCCGGCGCCACCGGAAAGCGCGGCCGGGCGTGCTGCACGTGCTGGCGAGCGCGCACGGCCAACTGGCGCACCGCCGCCGGCTCGCGCTTGAGCGTGGTCGCGATCTCGTCGAGCGCGACGCCGAATACGTCGTGCAGAAGAAATGCCGCGCGTTCCAGCGGCGACAGCCGCTCCAGCGCCAGCATTAATGTCAGCGTCAGGCCGTCCTGATCGGGCGTCATGTCGAATTCGACCAACGGTTCCGGTAGCCACGAGCCGACATAGGTCTCGCGCCGCGCGCGTGCCGACTTCATCGCATCGAGGCAGAGGCGGGTTACGGTCTTCGACAGGAACGCTGGCGCGGACTGCACGCCGGCGGGGTCCACCCGTCGCCACCGCAGCCAGGCGTCCTGCACGATGTCTTCGGCTTCAGCCAGCGATCCCAACATGCGGTACGCCAGACGCTGCAACCGCGGTCGTTGCGCCTCGAACATTTCGGTGGCGTCGTGTGCAACGGCTGCTGGTTCGAGCGATGACGTCATGGCTGTTTCCCCGCCGAGCATGCACGGTTCGGTCCGGATGGCGCAACGTACCGGCGGAGCGACCGCGCTGCGCCGGCAGAGGTCGCGTCTCAGGCTGCGACGGCGGCTCTGTCAGCGGCACCCACGGGGTGCTCTGCGCGAAAGCCGACCTGCAACCGGTTCCACAGGTTGATACTGCCGATCGCCATGGTCAAGTTGACCTGTTCGGCCTCGCTGAACTCCGCTTTGAGCAAGTCATAGTCCGCATCCGGCGCGCCGGTGGCGGCGAGTAGCGTCAGCGCCTCGGTCCATGCCAGTGCGGCGCGCTCGCGATCGCTGTACAGCGAGGATTCCCGCCAGGAGCTCAGCATGTGCAGGCGCATCTCGGTCTCGCCATGGGCGCGGGCAGCGCTGACATGCATATGAATGCAGAAGGTGCAGCCGTTGATTTGCGAGGCGCGCAGTCGGATCAGCTCGAGCAGGTCGGGCGCAAGGCCGCTGGCTCCGATGCTGGCTTCCAGCGCCATCATCGCCTTGATGCCGGCGGGGACCATCTTGAAGGCGTCTTTGATACGGGCGGTCATCGTCTTCTCCATCGTGCAGGATGCACATGCCAACAAGACGAGGCGGCGCCCGCCGGATGTGACATGGGCGGAGAAGAAATTTGGCTTCGTACCCGAAGCGAGGATTCCTCATCCTTGAGGAGCGGTCGTCTTCGACCGCGTTTCCAGCGAATGGCAAGGCCATTCGTTGGGGATGGACGACACACTCCATGGTTCGAGACGCGCGCCAACAGGCGCGCTCCTCACCATGAGGACGGAGATTGGCTCGATTCAGGGAGTTCTACGCCGCCAGATCTGCGACCACGGCATCGAGCACAGGAAAGCCCTCCTGCGTCACGCGCAGGCGGCCGTTTTCTTCGACCACGATGGCGCCTTCGTCGCGCAGGATGCGGATGCGGTCGGGATCGAGCGCGCGGCCGGACAGCGCCTTGTAGCGGGCGGGGTCGATGCCTTCGTTGAGCCGCAGCCCCATCAGCAAGAATTCGTCGGCGCGCTCTTCGCTGTTGAGGATGTCGTCGACGTTGACGCCCTGCCCGGTGGCCTCGACGCGCATCAGCCAGGCCTCCGGCCGCTTCTCGGTGGCGATGGCGTGACGGAAACCGTCGATATCAAGCCGGCCATGCGCACCGGGCCCGATGCCGGCATATTCCTGGCCGCGCCAGTAGACGAGGTTGTGCTTGCACTGCGCCCCTTCGCGGGCGTGGTTGGAAATCTCGTAGGACGGCAGGCCGTGCTGCGCGCAGACCTCCTGCGTCACGTCGTACAGAATGCGTGCCATGTTCTCGTCCGGCGTCTTTAGCTTGCCGGCGGCGTGCAATCCAAAGAACGGTGTGCCTTCCTCGATCGTCAGCTGATACAGCGACAGATGTTCGGCGGCTTCCGAGATCGCCAGCTTGAGTTCGGCGCTCCACATCGCCGCGGTCTGGTCGGGGCGGGCATAGATTAGGTCAAACGAGTAGCGGTCGAACACGCTGCGCGCGATCGCCACCGCATCGAGTGCTTCACGCGCACTGTGCAAACGTCCCAGCGATTTCAGCGAGGCATCGTCCAGCGCCTGCACGCCCAGCGACACTCGGTTGACGCCGGCTGCGCGATAACCGTGGAAGCGCGTGGAATCCACCGAGGTCGGATTGGCTTCCATCGATACCTCGACATTTGATGCGACGTGCCAGTGCTTGCCGATCGAATCGAGAATGGCGCCGACGGTCTTCGGCTGCATCAGCGATGGCGTGCCGCCGCCGAGAAAGATCGAAGTGACTTCACGGCCCGGCGTGCGCGCCGCAGTGGTCGCGATCTCGCGCTCGAAGGCGCGCGCAAAGCGCTCCTCGTCGATCGGCTGGTGGCGCACGTGGCTGTTGAAGTCGCAATACGGGCACTTCGACAGGCAGAACGGCCAATGCACGTAGACGCCAAAAGCGGGCTGCAGCTCGTCAGCGTGGATCAAGGCAGATCTCCGCGAGTTTTACGAAGGCGCGCGCACGATGCGACAGGCCCAAGCCGAGGGGCGGCAGGCCGTGTTTCTCGATCGCGGTCATCTCGCCATAGGTGCGGCTGTGGCCGTCGGGCTGGAGCGAGGGGTCATAGCCGAAGCCGGCATCGCCGCGCACCGGCCAGACCAACGTGCCGTACGCATGCGCCTCGACTTCCTCGAGATGACCGTCCGGCCAGGCCACGCACAGCGCCGAGACGAAATGTGCCTTGCGCTGTTCGGGTGTAGTGGCGCCGCGCTCCTGCAGCAGCCGCTCGATCCGCGACATCGCCGCGGTAAAATCCTTGGACTCGCCGGCCCAGCGCGCGGAGTAGATACCGGGCGCGCCGTCGAGCGCATCGACGCAAAGCCCGGAATCGTCGGCGAAGGCCGGCAACTGCGCCACGTTGGCGGCGGCGATCGCCTTGATCGCGGCGTTGGAACGGAAGGTATCGCCGGTCTCGTCGGGTTCGGCCAGGCCTAGTTCCCCGGCAGACACCGCCTCGATGCCATAGGGCGCCAGCAGCTCACGCATCTCGGCGAGCTTGCCGGGATTGTGGGTCGCGATCACGAGCTTGCCGGTGATTCGACGGTGTTGGGTCATGAGTATCTATAACCGATTTATCTGTCGTTCCGGGGCGGGAGCGCATCTGCGCGAGCGAACCCGGCACCTCGATATGAGGCGATGAACATGTCGGGGTTCCGGGTTCGCGTTCGGCTCGCGCCGCCCGCGCCCCGGAACGACAGTTAGGTGATTGCCATTTTCTGCAAATCGACCAGCTGGCCGATGCCCTTTTGCGCCAGTGCCATCAGCTGCAGGAATTCGTCCTGCGAGAACGGCGTCTTCTCGGCGGTGCCCTGCACCTCGATGATGCGGCCGTCGCCGGTCATGACGAAATTGGCGTCGGTGTCGGCTTCGGAATCCTCGGCGTAATCGAGATCGAGTACCGGGGTGCCGTTGTAAATGCCGCAGGAAATCGCCGCGATGTTGTCGCGCAGCACCTTGTCGCCGTTGCCGTTCTTGAACATGTTCCGGCCCTTCATCCAGCCGATGCACTCGGCCAGAGCCACCCAGGCGCCGGTGATCGAGGCGGTGCGGGTGCCGCCGTCAGCCTGGATCACGTCGCAATCCACGGTGATCTGGCGTTCGCCGAGCGCTTCGAGATCGACCGCGGCGCGCAGCGAGCGGCCGATCAGGCGCTGGATTTCGACGGTGCGGCCGCCCTGCTTGCCGGAGGTCGCCTCGCGGCGGGTGCGTTCCAGCGTGGCGCGCGGCAACATGCCGTACTCAGCGGTAACCCAGCCGCGGCCCTGGCCCTTGAGCCACGGCGGCAGACGTTCTTCCAGCGTCGCGGTCACCAGCACATGGGTATCGCCGAATTTCACCATGCAGGAACCTTCGGCGTATTTGACCACGCCGCGTTCCAGCGACACGGCGCGCAGTTCATCGGGCGCACGACGGCTTGGCCGCATGGGGAAATCCTTCTCAAATCGTTAAAAGCTTGGTTGGCGTGCTTTTAGGGGGGTGGGGCGGCAGCGGCAAGGCCTGCGCGGGCCGATTGACGCATTGGGTGCTTGTATCTGGCGCTCCAGAGCGACAAGTTAGGGTCCATCACAGGAGTTGCCCCTTGGCCCATCACGACCCGATCGGCCTGATTACGCCGCATGCCGGCCTCGCCCAGCTCAACGAGCGGTCGCGCGAGATTTTTCGGCAAATTGTCGAGAGTTACCTGGCCACCGGCGAGCCTGTCGGTTCGCGCAATATTGCGCGGTTGATCACGGTTCCGCTGTCGCCGGCCTCGGTCCGCAACGTGATGTCGGACCTTGAACAGCTCGGCCTGATCTATGCGCCGCATACCTCCGCCGGCCGGCTGCCGACGGAACTCGGACTGCGGTTCTTTGTCGATGCCCTGATGCAGGTCGGCGACCTCACCGAGCCGGAACGGCAGTCAATTCAGGCGCAGCTCACCTCGGTGGGCAAGGTACAGTCGGTCGAGGCGACGCTCGGCGAGGCGCTGACCCGGCTGTCTGGCCTGACCCGTGCAGCGGCGGTGGTTTTGACCGCCAAGTCCAATTCGCGGCTGAAACATATCGAATTCGTCCGTCTGGAGCCGGAAAAGGCGCTTGTGGTGCTAGTGGCCGAAGACGGCCAGGTCGAGAACCGCGTATTGGTGCTGCCGCCCGGCGTGCCCTCCTCCGCGCTGACCGAGGCCTCGAACTTCCTCAATTCGCGAATCCGCGGCCGCACGCTCGCCGAAGCCCGGCTGGAACTGGAAACCGCTTTGGCGCAGAGCCGCGCCGAACTCGACCAACTTACCCAGAAAGTGATCTCGGCCGGTATCGCCAGCTGGTCCGGCGGCAACAACGAGGAGCGCCAGCTGATCGTGCGCGGGCAGGCCAATCTGCTGGAGGATCTGCATGCGCTGGAGGATCTGGAGCGGGTGCGCTCGCTATTCGACGATCTGGAGAGCAAGCGCGAGGTGATCGACCTGCTCGGCCGCGCCGAGACTGCCGAGGGTGTGCGGATTTTCATCGGCTCGGAGAACAAGCTCTTCTCGCTGTCCGGTTCCTCCACCATCATCGCGCCCTACAGCGATGGCGCCGGCCATATCGTCGGCGTGCTCGGCGTGATCGGGCCGACGCGGCTCAATTATGCAAGGGTAATCCCGATGGTGGATTACGCCGCGCGCATCGTCAGCCGCATGCTGGGTGGCTGATCTGCCGGTTAAGCTTGATTTTTGGGCTGCAAACCACGATATCCCGCACAGCAACCCAACAATTTGACGTGTTTTTGAGAAGGCAGCGTGATGACTGATTCCAGCGGGTCCAACGAGCATCCCGAAAAGCAGGCCCAGCCCGCCGAACCGGTGGTCTCCAAGCCCTACATCATGCCGGACGATCCGGAGCCGAACTCCGTCGAGGCGCTGACCAAGGAAGCCGCGGAATCACGCGACAAGATGCTGCGCACGCTGGCGGAGATGGAAAACCTGCGCAAGCGAACGCAGAAGGAAATCGCTGACGGCCGCACCTATGCGATCACTAACTTCGCCCGCGACGTGCTCGATATCGCCGACAACCTGCAGCGCGCGCTCGATGCGCTCCCCGCCGAGACCAAGGCCGCCGCCGATGCAGGGTTGAAGTCGCTGATTGAAGGCGTCGAGCTGACCGAGCGCTCGCTGCTCAACACGCTGGAAAAGAACGGCGTCAAGAAGTTCGATCCTTCCGGTGAGAAGTTCGATCCGAACTTCCAGCAGGCGATGTACGAAGTGCCGGATTCGTCCGTGCCTGCCGGCACGGTCGTGCAGGTCGTGCAGGCCGGATACACGATCGGTGAACGCGTGCTGCGCCCCGCATTGGTCGCGGTGTCGAAGGGCGGCGCCAAGGTCGCCGCGTCGGAGTAGCTAAATGCTGGTTGTCGTCACCCGGCTTGACCGGGTGATCCAGTAATCACTGGCCTGAGTGTACTGGTCGCCCGGTCAAGCCGGGCGATGACAGCCGGGTGTGACGCATCATCGTCGCACCCTACCCCGCCAGATCCCCCGACTGAATCCGTTTCACGCCGGCTTTCGCCATATCCGCCCAGGCCTTGGCGAGCGAGCCCTGCGTATCGATGCCGCGGCAGGCGTCTTCGATCACGTACGTATCGAATCCGGCCTTGCGGGCATCCAGCGCCGACCATGCGACACAGAAATCGGTGGCGAGGCCCGCGATGAAGACGCGCTGCAGCTTGCGCGCTTTCAGATAGCTGGCCAGACCAGTAGCGCGGCCGTCGGCTTCGTTGAAGGCCGAATAGCTGTCGGTGTCCTTGTTGAAGCCCTTGCGCAGGATCAGCTCGGCCTGCGGGATCGCGAGGTCCTTGGACAGGCCGGCGCCGTCGGTGCCCTGTACGCAATGGTCCGGCCACAGCACCTGCTTGCCGTATTTCAGATCGATGGTCTCGAACGGCTTCTTGCCGCCGTGACTGGACGCGAACGAGATGTGGCCCGGCGTGTGCCAGTCCTGCGTCATCACCACGTCGGGAAATTTCTTCGCCAGCGCATTGATGACCGGGACGACCCGGTCGCCGTCCTTCACGGCCAGGCTGCCGCCGGGCAGGAAACAGTTCTGCACGTCGATCACCAGCAGCACCGAGGTGCGGTCGAGGCTGACCTTGCCGGCCGCCCACAGCGCCTTTGGCGCGACGGCCGCCGCGGCGAGTGCGCCCATTCCTGCGAGAAGCTGACGTCGGTTGGGCATCGTGTATCTCCCTATCAGGAGCCGCCAGCAAATCACCTCGCCGGGCAGCCGTAAAGATAGCTTTCCGCGGTGGCTCGCGACGGCGAGCCAGTCCCCCGGGACGGCACGGCTAACAACTTGTTAACGGCCGTTCACTAGCGTTTCCGCAACCTCGCGGGACGCCGCTATGACCATGAATATCGAAGCCGACGCCGTCGCGCCGGACCGCCCGGCGATGGCGACCTCGCTGCTGCCGTGGCTCGCGCTTGCGGCTTTATTTGCTGCGGCGATCTGGCTGCGCCATGGCGTGGCCGCCAATACCGATGTCAGCTGGTTGCTCACCGCCGCCGAAAAGGTGATGCAGGGCGGGCGGCTTTATGTCGACGTGATCGAGACCAATCCGCCGATGGCGGTGCTGGTCTATGTTCCTGCCGTATGGCTGGCGCTGGCGTCCAGCGTGCCGGCGGAGATTGTCGTCGATGCGCTGATGTTTGTAGCGATCTTCGCATCGCTGGCGATATCGGCGCGAATCCTGAAGCCGTCGGATGTCTTGAAAGACTTGCCGCGCTGGTCGCTGGCACTTCTCGGCTTTGCCGTGCTTGCGATTTTGCCGGCGCAGACTTTCGGACAGCGCGAACATATCGCTGTCGTGGCGCTGCTGCCGATGCTCGCGGTGATCGCGCGGCGGATGCAGCGCGAGACGCCGCCGCGATGGGCGGTCGTCGTCGCAGGATTGGGCGCGGCGATCGCGCTGTCGTTCAAGCCGCAATTCGCCATCGGGATCGGCTGCGCTGTCGCCGCATCATGTTTTCACGTGCGGACGTGGCGGCATCTCTTCACCCCGGAGAACCTGATCGCCGCGGTCGCCGCCGCGCTGTATCTGGCCGGCACGATCGTGCTGTATCCGGAATTCTTTACGGTGATCATGCCGATGGTGGGCGACGTCTATTTGCAGGTCGGGCTGTCGCCGCTGGAGATGATCGATCGGCCGGCGGTGTCGCTGTGGGCGATCGCGATGCTGGCCGCATGGCTGCTGAGCCGGCGTGGTCTCGGCGCGCCGCTGTTGCTGCTGCTGTCGACTTCGGTTGGATTTGCCGTCGTGTTCCTGCTGCAGCGAAAGGGCTGGCCGTATCATTCCTATCCGATGCTGGCATTGGCGCTGCTCGGCCTCGGCGTGGCGCTGTCATCGTGTGTGCCGCAAGGCCGGTTGGGGCGCGTCTCGCGTGCCGGCGCGCTGTTGCTGCTGGCGGCGCTGTTCGCCAGATCGATGCTGTGGTTCGACGTCGCCTTTGACGCGCGCCCGCTGCAAGCCGCGGTGGCGCGGCTCGGGCTGCGTCCCGTGGTGCTGGCGATCTCAGGCGAACCGGGCATCGGCCACCCCCTCGTCCGCGCGCTCGGCGGCACGTGGGTATCGCGGCAGCAGGGATTGTGGGTTGCTGCCTATGCCGATCATCTGCGCCGCAGCGGTCCGTTGTCGCCGGACCGCGAAGCGGCGCTGGACTTTCACGGCGCGCGCGAGCGCGCGATGCTGGTCGAGGACATCAAGCGCACGCCGCCGACGGTGGTGCTGGTCGATGACCTCACCGGACACGGCAGCGCCTGGTTGGCGGCGCACCCGGATGTGGCCGATCTGCTGAAGGATTATCGCGCTACAGAGACCGTCAACCGCGTCGCGATCTTGACCCGACGCTAGCGCGGCTGGATGCCGTCGCGGACGGCGCGGAAGCGCGGGAACGCCTTCGCCCATTCCTCGCGCGGTGACGACGCGATGATGCGCATCGCGTTGTTGCCGCCGCCGAAGCGCAGCCACTGCACCACGGTGACCGGCGTATTGTCCTTGCCGCTCGTGGCATCGACGCGGGTCTCATAGCCGGCCGCGCCGTCGATCCGGATCGGCTCCGACATCGTGATGCGACCATCGCGCAGGCCGGGGATCATCGTCGCTGCCTGCTGGGCGAAGCGACCCCGGTCGTCGGCCTTTTCCGGCGCGGAGCCGACGCTGCCGATCACCATGAACGGATTGCTCTCGACCTTGGTCTCGTCCTCGGCGTCGGCGAGCAGCAGTGCTGCGCCCGGCGCCAGCGTGCGGACGGTCTTGAACTCGCTCATCTGGGTGACCTTGAACGGCAGCAACGCCAGTTGCTCCTCGACCGGCACGTCCTTGCGCACAGTGACGGAGGCGAACATCTGCCGCACCGCCTCGTCGGTGTAGATCCTCATGGCGTTTTCGGGGACCTGTACGGCGACGTAACCGGAAAAGCTGGAGCCGGGGACGATCAACGAATAACGACGGACATTGCCGGTAGCATCCTTGGCGTTTTCGACGGTGTAGTAGCCGCGGCCGGCGGCAGTCTCGATGTCTTCGGGCTTGACGGTCATGCCCGCCGGATTGCTCTTCAGCGCGTTATCGACCTCACCGAAAGCGGCGGCCGGCAGTTCGGTCATCAGCACCTTGACGCCCTGGTCGGAGGTCTCAAAACCGACGAAGGCCTTGGCGGGAGCCATGCCGACCAGCGGGGTGATTCCGACGCGGATGCCGCGCGGATAGACTGGATCGGCAGCCATCGCCGGCGAAAAGAGCTGGCCGATCGCGGCGGCGAACAAAGCGAGAGCAAACAGGGGCGCGGTATGTTTCATGTAAATCTACTGGGTTCCTATCGGGCTGTTCGACATGACGGGGCGGCGGCGACGGAGCCAAGGGGACGTTAATGAGACCTTAACCGCCCGACAGCCAACGGTCGCCCCGATCCGGCAACAGATCAAGCCACAAATCCGTTCCCGTTCGCTGCCGCGCCGATCGGTCGCGTGGCAAGCGTTAACAGCGTCGGCGGACGATATTAATTTGCGCTTTGGGCCATGTTTTCATGGGCTTTGAGTGTGGTGGGTGCCTTGCAGCCCCCACCCCCCCTCCTATATGAGGCCTACCGTCGCAATATCGCGAGCATTTGATTATTGGGGGTCTGGATTGGTGCGCCGTCAGGGCCCAGCCAACCTGCCGCAAAAAGAAGGGTATGAGGACCATGGGAAAGGTCATTGGAATCGATCTTGGCACCACGAATTCGTGCGTCGCCGTGATGGATGGCAAGACGCCGAAAGTCATCGAGAACGCCGAAGGCATGCGCACGACGCCGTCGATCGTCGCCTTTAGCGACGACGGCGAGCGCCTCGTCGGGCAGCCGGCCAAGCGCCAGGCTGTGACCAATCCCGAGCGGACCATTTTCGCCGTGAAGCGCCTGATCGGCCGCCGCTACGATGATCCGACCGTGGAGAAGGACAAGAAGCTTGTCCCCTACAAGATCGTCAAGGCATCGAACGGCGACGCCTGGGTTGAGGCCGACGCCAAGTCGTATTCGCCCTCGCAGGTCTCCGCCTTCATCCTCCAGAAGATGAAAGAAACCGCGGAAGCTCATCTCGGCGCCAAGGTCGACCAGGCTGTCATCACGGTCCCCGCCTACTTCAACGACGCCCAGCGTCAAGCCACCAAGGACGCCGGCAAGATCGCCGGCCTCGAAGTGCTGCGCATCATCAACGAGCCGACCGCGGCTGCGCTGGCCTATGGCCTCGACAAGACCAAGACCGGCACCATCGCGGTGTACGATCTCGGCGGTGGCACCTTCGACGTCTCGATCCTCGAGATCGGCGACGGCGTGTTCGAAGTGAAGTCCACCAACGGCGACACGTTCCTCGGCGGTGAAGATTTCGACATGCGCCTCGTCAGCTATCTAGCCGACGAGTTCAAGAAGGAGCAGGGCATCGACCTGCGCAGCGACAAGCTGGCTTTGCAGCGTCTGAAGGAAGCCGCTGAAAAGGCCAAGATCGAGCTGTCGTCGACCACCCAGACCGAAATCAACCTGCCCTTCATCACCGCAGACGCTTCCGGTCCGAAGCATCTGACGATGAAGCTGACCCGCGCCAAGTTCGAAGCGTTGGTACAGGACCTCGTCGAGAAGACCATTGAGCCTTGCCGCAAGGCACTCAAGGACGCGGGCCTGACCGCAGCCGAGATCGGCGAAGTGGTTTTGGTCGGCGGCATGTCGCGCATGCCGAAGGTCCAGGAAGTCGTGAAGCAGCTGTTCGGCAAAGAGCCGCACAAGGGCGTCAACCCGGATGAAGTCGTCGCGATCGGCGCCGCCATCCAGGCCGGCGTGCTGCAGGGCGACGTCAAGGATGTGCTGCTGCTCGACGTCACCCCGCTGTCGCTGGGCATCGAGACGCTGGGCGGCGTGTTCACCCGCATCATCGAGCGTAACACCACGATTCCGACCAAGAAGAGCCAGGTGTTCTCGACCGCCGAGGACAACCAGAACGCCGTCACCATTCGCGTCTTCCAGGGCGAACGCGAAATGGCGGCCGACAACAAGGCGCTCGGCCAGTTCGACCTGATGGGCATTCCTCCCTCGCCGCGCGGCATGCCGCAGATCGAGGTGACGTTCGACATCGACGCCAACGGCATCGTCAACGTGTCGGCCAAGGACAAGGCGACCGGCAAGGAACAGCAGATCCGTATTCAGGCCTCGGGCGGTCTGTCGGAAGCCGACATCCAGAAGATGGTCAAGGACGCCGAGGCCAACGCTGCCGACGACAAGAAGCGTCGTGAGGCGGTTGATGCCAAGAACCACGGCGATGCCCTGGTTCACTCCACCGAGAAGGCGCTCACCGAGCACGGCGACAAGGTCGGCGCGCCCGAACGACAGGCCATCGAAGATGCTTTGACCGACCTCAAGGAAGCGCTGAAGGGCGACGACGCCGAGGCGATCAAGACCAAGACCAACACGCTGGCGCAGGCTTCGATGAAGCTCGGCGAAGCGATGTACACCCAGCAGGCCGAGGCTGACGCTGCCAAGGATGCGGCGAAGGACGACGTGGTCGACGCCGAGTTCACGGAAGTCGACGACGACAAGCCGAAGAAGTCGGCCTGATAGACGAGGAAGATATGGCCCCCGCCTCCGTCGCGCGTAGCGCATCGCCGGGTGGGGGCCATTTTTTGTTAAGTGCTTTATTTTAAGACCAATGCTGCATTCTGGTTGATGCATGGCGTTGGGTGCTCCTCGCGATGAGGACCAATGAGGCGGATCTGACCGATGTCCACCATCAAGCGCTGCTACTACGACTCCCTGGAAATTGAGCGCTCCGCCGACGATGCGGGGCTGAAGAGCGCATTCCGCAAGCTGGCGATGAAGTGGCACCCCGACAAGAATCCGGGCGACCCGGCCGCCGAAGTGAAATTCAAGGAAATCGCCGAGGCCTACGAGATCCTCAAGGACGGCGACAAGCGCGCCGCCTATGACCGCTATGGCCACGCCGCTTTCGAGCAGGGCAACGGCGGCGGCGGTGCGGGCTTCGGCACCGGCTTTGCGTCGTCGTTCTCAGATATTTTCGAAGACCTGTTCGGCATGGCCGGGCAGCGCGGCGGGCGTGGCGGCGGCGGTGGCCGCGAGCGCGGCGCCGACCTGCGCTACAACATGGAAATCACGCTGGAGGAAGCCTTCGCCGGCAAGACCGCACAGATCGAGATCCCGGTCGCGGTGACCTGCGAAGCCTGCTCGGGCACCGGCGCCAAGGCCGGCACCAAGCCGAAGACCTGCTCGACTTGCGGCGGGGCCGGTCGTGTCCGTCAGGCGCAGGGCTTCTTCACGCTGGAACGCACCTGCCCGTCCTGTCAGGGCCGCGGCCAGATGATCGAGGACGCCTGCAAGTCCTGCGATGGCGCCGGCCGTGTCGAACGTGAGCGCACGCTGTCGGTCAACATTCCCCAGGGCGTCGAGGACGGTACCCGCATTCGCCTCTCCAACGAGGGCGAGGCCGGTACCCGCGGCGGACCGGCGGGCGACCTCTATATCTTCCTGTCGCTGGCCTCGCATGATCTGTTCCAGCGCGACGGCGCAGACCTGCACTGCCGCGTGCCGATATCGATGGTGACCGCGTCGCTGGGTGGCGAATTTGAGGTTCCGACCATCGAAGGCGGTCGCGCCAAGGTGAAGGTGCCGGCTGGCACCCAGTCGGCGCGGCGCTTCCGGGTGGCCTCGAAGGGCATGCCGGTACTGCGTTCCCGACAGATGGGCGACATGTACGTCCAGGTCGTGGTCGAAACGCCGCAGAACCTGACCAGGAAACAGCAGGAATTGCTCGCCGAGTTCGACAAGCTCTCCTCTGGTGCAACGCAACCGGAAGCCGCCGGTTTCTTCACTAAGGTCAAGGACTTCTTCGGCGCCCGTGCCGGCTGACAACGTCGCAATGCTTGACCGCTTCGACTGCGGGCTGTACCTCTTTGTGACGAAATTCTGACTTTCCGCCGTTCCGCGGACCGCCTGGAAGCGACATGCCACAGCGATCGTCCGCGCGTGCGTTAAAGAAGCCCCTCCGTCTCGATGACGAGGTTCGCTTTCTTCGTTCGTGGATAGAGAAGCCGCTGCACATGGGTGCAGTGATGCCGTCGGGCAAGGTGCTTGCCCGCACCATGGCGAGCTATGTCGACAGGGACGCCAAGGGTCCGGTCGTCGAACTCGGCCCCGGCACCGGCGCAATCACCACGGCCTTGCTGGCCCATGGCATCGAACAGAGCCGCCTCGTGCTGGTCGAATTCAATCCCACCTTCTGCGCGCTGCTGCGCGAGCGCTATCCGCAGGCGACCGTGGTGCAGGGTGACGCCTATGCGCTACGCGACACGCTGTGGGAAATCCTGAAAGAGCCGGCCTCGGCTGTGGTTTCCGGCCTGCCGCTGGTGACCAAGCCGATGCTGACCCGCCTGAAGCTGATCCGCGATGCCTTTTCGGCGATGTCGCCCGGCTCGCCGTTCATCCAGTTCACCTATTCGGTGGCGCCGCCGATCCCCAAGACGCTGCCCGGCGTATCCACAGAGGCTTCCGAGCGGGTCTGGATGAACCTTCCGCCGGCCCGCGTCTGGGTGTATCGCAAGGGCTGATCCGGCTTCGCGCGATTGGCGGGCCTGCGCTGACACGCGATCGGACTCATGGCCACGCTGAAAATTCTCGTCATTCCCGGCTCGCTGCGCACCGGCTCGCTCAATGCGAGGCTGGCCGCTGCCGCCGTAGACGGGCTCGCGCGCCTCGATGTCGATGTCACCCAAATCTCGCTCGGTGATTTCCCCCTGCCGATCTATGACGGCGACCTTGAGAGCCAGGACGGCGTGCCGAAGCACGCGATCAACCTCAAGCGCATGTTTCAGGCGCATGACGGCGTGCTGATCGTCACCCCTGAATACAATGCCTCGCTGCCGCCTTTGCTGAAGAACACGATCGACTGGGTTTCGCGCGTGCAGGATGCCAGCGAGGCTAGGGGGCAGGTGTATCGCGAGCGGCCGTTTGCGATCGCCGCGGCCTCTAACGGCAAGCTCGGCGGCACGCGCTGCCTGCAGGCGCTGCGTCTGGTGCTGTCGTCGTGTCGCGCGCTCGTGATCCCCAACCAGTTGGCACTGTCCTTTGCGGACGGCGCTTATGACGACATGGACCGGCTGAAACACCCGGCCGATATCGGTGCGCTGCAAGCGATGCTGCGGCAGCTGGTCGATGTCGCGCAGCAGATGAAGTGAGACGAGATGACGATTGAAATACCTGACCCGCGCGACCGCCTGATCGTGGCGCTGGATCTGCCGGATGTTGAAGCCGCCGAAGCGATGATCGAACGGCTCGGCGACGCCGTGACGTTTTACAAGATCGGCTACCAGCTCGGTTACGCCGGTGGACTGCCGTTGATCCGCAAGCTCGCAGACGCCGGCAAGAAGGTGTTCGCCGATCTCAAGCTGCACGACATCGGCAACACCGTCGGAAGCGGCGTCAGTAGCGTGGCGAAGCTCGGCGCGACCTTTCTCACCGTGCATGCCTATCCGCAGACCATGCAGGCCGCGGTGGAAGCGAGCCGCGGTTCGGGGATGAAGATCCTCGCCGTCACCGTGCTGACCTCCTACGACAACGACGACCTCAAGGCTGCCGGTTATCAGCTCGGCGTTCGCGATCTGGTCGAGGTTCGAGCCCAGCAGGCGCAGGCGCTCGGCGTCGACGGCATCGTCTGTTCGGCCGAAGAATCCGCCAATTTGCGCAAGCTGATCGTGCCGGACATGTGCCTGGTGACCCCCGGCATCCGGCCGGCGGGCTCCAGCACCGGCGATCAGAAGCGCATCATGACACCGACCCGCGCGATCAAGGAGGGCTCGGACTATCTCGTCGTCGGCCGCCCGGTGATGGCCGCGGCCGATCCGAAGGCGGCGGCGGAGGCGATCGTCGCCGAGATCACGACGGCGCTGGGTTAGCAAAACAACAAGGGAGAGAACGATGGCCAAGGGCTACTGGATCGCGCGCATCGATGTGCACAACATGGATGGCTACAAGGAATACGTCGCGCAGAACGGCGCGGTTTTTCACCAGTTCGGCGCCAAATTTCTGGTGCGCGGCGGGCAGCTTGAGACCCGCGAGGGCTCCTCGCGCTCGCGCAACGTCGTGCTGGAGTTCAAGGACTACGCCACCGCTCTGGCCTGCTACAATTCCACGGAATACCAGCGGCTGGTGGCAATGCGCGCGCCGCATTCCGAAGGCGACCTGGTGATCATCGAGGGCTATGACGGTCCGCAGCCGTAAGGATAAGGTCTGCGCACCGCCCTCTCCCCGCAATGGCGGCTGAGAGGGCAAAATGTCCACTTCGTGTTGCCGCAGGGCCGCTGCACCGTTATATCGCCAGTAGAACTTGAAAGGCGTGACATGACCGACATGCGATTGATCGTTGCAGGTGCTGGTGGCCGGATGGGTCGGGCGTTGATCCGCGCGATTGCCGATACCCGCGGCGCTACCGTGGTCGGCGCGCTGGAAGCGCCGACGTCCGAACTGCTCGGCCAGGATTGCGGCACGCTGGCCGGCCTGCCGGAAAACGGCGTCAAGCTGTCGGCCGACCTGTGGACGATGTCGAAGGAGGCCGACGGTATCCTTGATTTCACAGTGCCCGCCGCGACCATCGCCAATGTCGCCATCGCCGCCCAGCGCGGCATCGTCCATGTGATCGGTACTACCGGTCTGTCAGCGTCGGATGATGCGGTGATCAAGAGCGTGACCAAGCAGGCGATCGTCGTGCAGGCCGGCAATATGAGCCTCGGTGTCAACCTGCTGGCCGCTTTGGTGAAGCGCGTGGCGCAGTCGCTCGATAATGGTTTCGATATCGAAATCCTCGAGATGCACCACAAGGCCAAGATCGACGCGCCGTCGGGTACCGCCTTCTTGCTGGGTGAAGCCGCGGCCGCCGGTCGTGGCATCGTGCTGGCCGAGAATTCGGCGCGCGGCCGCGATGGCATCACCGGCGCGCGCAAGACCGGCGACATCGGTTTTGCCTCACTGCGCGGCGGCACCGTCACCGGCGATCACACCGTGATCTTCGCCGGCCCCTATGAGCGCATCGAGATTTCGCACAAGGCGGAGGATCGCATGATCTTCGCGCATGGCGCGCTGAAGGCAGCGATGTGGGCGCACGGCAAGAAGCCCGGACTGTATTCGATGGTCGATGTCCTCGGGCTCGGCGATTTCTAATAGATCGGAATGACTTAATGAACGACCGTCTTCTCGTCCTCGTGCGTCACGGCCAGAGCGAATGGAATCTGAAGAACCTGTTCACCGGCTGGAAGGACCCCGCCCTCACCGAGAAGGGAGTCGCTGAAGCCAGAGAGGCCGGCCGCAAGCTGAAGGCGCAGGGGCTGACCTTCGATATCGCCTTCACTTCGGCACTGTCGCGCGCGCAGAAGACACTCGATCTCGCGCTGGAAGAAATGGGCCAGACCGGTCTGCCGATCACCCGTCACCTGGCGCTCAACGAGCGCGATTACGGCGATCTCTCCGGCCTCAACAAGGACGGCGCCCGCGAGAAGTGGGGCGAAGAACAGGTTCACATCTGGCGCCGTTCCTATGACGTGCCGCCGCCCGGCGGCGAAAGCCTGAAGGACACGCTGGCCCGTACACTGCCGTATTACGTGCAGGAAATCCTGCCATGTGTGCTCCGCGGCGAACGCACGCTGGTCGCCGCCCACGGCAACTCGCTGCGCGCGCTGATCATGGTGCTGGAGAAGCTGTCGCCGGAAGGCATTCTCGCCCGCGAACTGGCGACCGGCATGCCGATCATCTACCGGCTTAATGCGGACGCCACGGTGGCGTCGAAGCTCGATCTCGCAGGTTGAAACACTGTCATTCCGGGGTACGCGCAGACGGCGAAGCCGGATGGGCGTGAACCTCAGCCACTCTAATTGGAGTGGCGGGGAATCCCGACATGTTCATCGCCTCAGATCGGGATTCCGGGTTCGCTCGAGCTGTTGCTCTCGCGCCCCGGAATGACAGCTAAATCGCTCCCACCTGACCCGCCTCCCAGCCGATCATCGCCTGCTTCCGCGTGATGCCCCAGTGATAGCCAGTCAGTGCGCCGGATTTTCCGAGCGCGCGGTGGCACGGCACCACGAAGGAGATCGGATTCTTGCCGACTGCCGCGCCCACCGCGCGCGACGCCTTCGGGCTGTCGATATTCTGCGCGATGTCCGAGTAGCAGACGGCGCGGCCCATCGGGATTTTCAGAAGCGTCTCCCACACCCGAACCTCGAAGTCGGTACCGATCAGCAGCACGCGCAGCGGCTGTTCTGGATTCCACAGGCTGGCGTCGAAGATGCGCCGCGCCATCGCGGCCGTGCCGGCGTGGTCCTCGATGAACGTCGCGCGCGGCCAGCGCCGCGCCATGTCCTCGTAAGCGGGTTTTTCCTCGCCGGGGTCGGAGAAGGCGAGGCCGGCGAGGCCGCGCTCGCTGGAGATCACGATCGCCGTGCCGAACGGGCAGGGGTGGAAGCCGTAGCGTAATTCCATGCCGGCGCCGCCGGTCTTCCATTCGCCCGGCGACATCGCCTCATGTGTCACGAACAGATCGTGCAGCCGGCCCGGCCCGGACAGGCCGGAATCCAGCGCGGCGTCGAGTACGCTGGCGGAATCCCGTAGCAGGCTTTTCGCGTGGTCGAGCGTCAGCGCCTGCATGAAGGCCTTCGGCGTCAGCCCGGCCCAGCGCCGGAACAGATGATGCAACTCGTCCGGCGTCACATGGGCGGCTTCCGCAATGGATTCGATCGCCGGCTGCGCGCGCCAGTGGTCCGAGATGTAGCCGATGGCGCGGCGTACGCTGTCATAGTCGCGCAATGCGGCGTCCTGCGCGCCCGGCCGGCTCAGTTGCGGATCAGTCATGACGATGTTTCTGGCAAGGTTGATCATACTCCCGGTGTAGCTCTGGCCGGGACGGAGGACCACCCGATTTCCGACGGAGCATCATGTCAGCGGATTATACGTCGGGCCGCGTTTGGCAGCCTGCAGCGCCGCCATCAACGCCTTGACGAAGCTCGCCTTTTCCTCGGCTCCGAGAAACCGCGCGATCGAGATGCGGCGGCCCTTCGAGACCAGGAACAGCTGCTCGATGCCGAATTCAGGGTGGCTGACCTGTTCGATCTGCACCCATAGCGGATTGAGAATCCATTCCACGACATGGCCGCGATGGCTGACCCGCCTCACGCGGATCTCTGACGGGGTGACCGTGATTTGCTCGGTGGCGTTGCCGCGGCGGTAATTGACGCGAAACGCCCAGTAGATCGCCAGCGCGTCGAGGCCGAAAAAACCGAGCACCGGCCATGCGCCCATGATCAGGAAGGTCAGCCCGGCGGCGAACGAGACCGCGCAGACAAAACCCATCAGCACGAAAAAGCCGTTGCGGCTCAACGCGCGATGCGGACGCAGCAGCGCCGAGAACAGTTCCGGCTCCGCGCTATCGTCAAAAACGTTGCCCGATGTCATCGGCTGCCAGTATATCCCGATGATGCCGAAAATCACCCGCAAGTTGCCCGCCAAATCCGTCGTCAAATCTCTGGCTGCGAAGCCGGCACCGGCGAAAAAGCCGAAGAAGCTGAAGCCCTGGACGGCGGCCGAGGTGCACGAGGCGTTTGCGCGCTTTCACAAAGTCAATCCGGAGCCGAAGGGCGAGCTCGAACACGTCAATCCATTTACGCTGCTGGTCGCGGTGGTGCTGTCGGCGCAGGCGACCGACGCCGGCGTCAACAAGGCGACCCGCGCATTGTTCGCTATCGCCGACACCCCGCGAAAGATGATCGACCTCGGCGAGGAGGAAGTGCGCAACTACATCAAGACCATCGGTCTGTTTCGCACCAAGGCGAAGAACGTGATCGCGCTGTCCGAAAAGCTGATCGCCGAATTTGGTGGCGCGGTGCCGCGCAGCCGCGAGGCGCTGGAGTCCCTGCCGGGCGTCGGCCGCAAGACCGCGAATGTCGTGCTCAACATGGCCTTTGGCGAGCATACCATGGCGGTCGACACCCATGTGTTTCGCGTCGGCAATCGCACCAACATGGCACCGGGCAAGAATGTGCTCGACGTCGAGCTCGAGCTGGTGCGGGTGATCCCCGGCGAGTTCATGATGCACGCGCACCACTGGCTGATCTTGCATGGCCGCTACACTTGTCTGGCGCGAAAACCGCGCTGCGAAGTGTGCCTGATCAACGACCTGTGCCGCTGGCCGGAAAAGACGGTGGCGTAGCGCTCCGTCCTATCCAAGACATTGCGAGGAGCCCTTGCGACGAAGCAATCCAGCTCTTTTCGCGCTTGAGGCCTTCTGGATTGCCGCGTCGCGGAGTTTATCATCGGGCCGGCGAAGCCGGACCCGTTGGCTCCTCGCAATGATGTGGAGGGTCTCTGCCTAAGCTACCGGAATTCTTTCCCGCCGCGTCGGCTCGATCAGTTCCGGCCGCGGGCCGCTCAGCTTCTTGTGCAGATGCACCATGAAGGCCATGCCGAACAAAGGCGTGGCGAGGTTGACGATCGGGATCGAGACGAAGGCGGCGATGATCAACCCGCCGATGAATACCGTCATGCCGTGCGCCTGGCGCATCGCCTTGGCTTCGGCGGGGGGGCGAAACCGCATTGCGGCGAGTTCGAAATATTCGCGGCCGAGCAACCATGCGGTGGCGATGTAGAACACGATGAAGCCGGCGCCGGCGAGGAACACGAAGGGCAGCGCGATCAGGTAGACCAGAATGGTGAGCAACGCGGTCTTGATGCCTTCGGTGGCGGCGATGCCGAATGGCAGAACGGTGCCCGGGCGCTCGGCGGGATAGTGCTCGCGCTCGACGATATCGGCGACGTCATCGACGAATACGCTGGCGACCAGCGAGGTGATCGCCGGCATCAGGAAAATAGCGCCGGCCAGCACGCCGAGCCCGGCGGCGATCGACAGCATCCAGGCGAAAATATCCAGCGTGGTGTGGAAGCCCGGCCCGAGCACCTGCTCGGCCCAGACCTCGCCGGACGTGGCGAGCCAGCTAAGCCCCCGCTGCATGCCGATGCCGAGCACGACGATCAGCACCAGCGCGAGCCCGATCGACTTCCACAGGATGCTGCGCATCGGCGGCGACAGGATCTGCGATAGCGCCTTGGCGGCGGCGGTGAACATGCGGCATCCCTTGCGTTGATAGGCTTGCAGAACTAGCGACGGAGCGGGGCTTCGGCAAGGGCGTCCCGGCACCTTGCGGAACCCGTCGCACGCGGTGTGGCGTTCACGGCGCGTCGCAGGCGCTTGCATCGCAGCAACGACTTTTCTGGACGGCCGGCCTTATTGCAGTACTCTGCCAAAAAACAACCGTCAGGGAGGGGAAGCATCGTGGCTATCAAGTTCGCGCGTCCGTTTGCATTCACTGTTGCCGCCATCGGCCTGTTGCAGGCCGCGGCGCCAGCCTTCGCGGAGGAGAAGATCACCGTCTGGTTCAGCAAGGGCTTCTACCGTTCGGAAGACGATTCGCTGATCGCGGCGATCAAGAAGTTCGAGGCGAAGACCGGCATCAAGGTCGAGCTGTCGCAATACGCCATCCAGGACATGATCCCGAAGACGGTGGCCGCGCTGGATTCCGGTACGCCGCCGGATGTCGCTTATGCCGATACTTATGACGTGCAGGCGTCCGGCAAATGGGCGTTCGAGGGCAAGCTCGAGGACCTCACCGACATTCTCGCCCCGATGAAATCGGCCTTCGCGCCGAACACCGTCGAGACCGCGTTCCTCTATAACGACGTCACCAAGAAGAAGGCCTATTACGGCTTCCCGCTGAAGCAGCAGTCGATGCATGTGCAGATCTGGAGCGACATGCTGGAGCAGGCCGGCTTCAAGGTCAGCGATATCCCGACCGACTGGAAGGGCTATTGGTCGTTCTGGTGCGACAAGGCACAGCCGGCCTATCGCAAGGCATCAGGGTCGCGCGCTTACGGCGTCGGCCAGCCGATGGGCGTGGAATCCACTGACTCCTTCCAGTCCTTCTACACCTTCATGGATGCGTACAACGTCAAGCTGGTCGACGACGACGGCAAGCTGCTGGTGGACGATCCCAAGGTGCGCGAAGGGCTGATCGGCGCGCTCAGGGATTATACCGACACCTACATCAAAGGCTGTTCGCCGCCGTCCTCGACGACGTGGAAGGACCCCGACAACAACGTCGCCTTCCACAACAAGACGGTCCTGATGACGCACAACTTCACGATCTCGATCGCGGGCAAGTGGTACGAGGATTCGCAAAACCAGGCACTCACGCCGGAGCAGCGCGCCGCCGGCAAGAAGGCCTATGAGGAAACCATCGTCACTGCAGCATTCCCCGCCAAGCCGGATGGCACGCCGATCAAGTACCGCTCGGACGTCAAGACCGGCATGATCTTCAGCGCCTCGAAGAACAAGCCGCAGGCCAAGGAGTTCGTCAAATTCCTGCTGCAGGAGGAAAACCTGCAGCCTTATGTCGAAGGCGCGCTCGGCCGCTGGTTTCCGGTGACGATCGCGGGGCAGGCCAGCCCGTTCTGGCAGGCCGACCGGCATCGCAAGGCGGTCTACAACCAGTTCACCGCGGGCACCTCGACGTTCGATTTCGTCAAGAACTACAAGTTCACGATTCTGAACAACGAGAACGTCTGGGCCAAGGCGATGAACCGCGTGGTCAGCGAGAAGGTGCCGGTCGATAAGGCGGTGGACGAACTGATCGCGCGCATCAAGCAGGTGGCGGGATAAACTGTGTCGTTCCGGGGCGCGAGCGGCGCAAGCCGCGAGCGAACCTAAGCCACTCCAATTGGAGTGGCGGGGAACCCAGAGATGTTCAACACCATCTCCGGGTTCCGGGCCTGCGCCATCCGGCTTCGCCGTCTGTCGCGTCCCGGAATGACCGTTTTCGGTTATGTTGAACTACATCTGCAGGGCATGCCATGACGGCAATCACGCTCTCTACTCCTGAAGCAACAAGGCGACCGTGGGCGTCGCGGCTGTCGACGCCGCTTGTGTGGGGGCTGGCGCTGTTGACGCCGTATCTGCTCGTGTTTCTGGCCTTCGTCGTCTACCCCGTCAGCTACGGGCTGTGGCTGGCGCGGCATCCGGCGAGCTATGTCGCGCTGTACAACGATCCGATCTTCGCGCGCGCGGCGATCAATACGCTGATCTTCCTGGTGATCGGCATCAATCTGAAAATGCTGATCGCACTGGCGCTGTCCGGCTTCTTCATCCAGCAGCGCGCCTGGATCCGCTGGCTGTCGGTGCTGTTCATCCTGCCTTGGGCGGTGCCATCGATCCCGACCATTCTGTCGGTGCGCTTCATGTTCAACCCCGAATGGGGCGTGGTCAATCACCTGATCTTCAAGTTCACCGGCGAGGACGGTCCAAACTGGCTCAACGATCCGGCGATTGCGCTGACGATGGCGATCGGCATGCACATCTGGAAATCACTGCCGTTCTGGACGCTGATTCTGATGACCGGGCGGTTGGCTATCCCGCAGGACCAGTTTGAGGCTGCGGAGGTCGATGGCGCCAATGGCTGGCAGAAATTCCGCTTCGTCACCTGGCCGTCGATGCGCACGCTGTATCTGACTTGCACGTTGCTCTCGATGATCTGGACGCTCGGCGATTTCAACAGCGTCTATCTCCTGACCGGCGGCGGTCCGGCCGATCTCACGCATGTGCTGGCGACGTTGGGCATCCGCTATCTCCGGCTCGACCAGCTCGATCTGGCGATGGCCGCGATCGTCTGCGCGTTGCCGCTGGTGTTGTCGCTGGTGTATTTCATGATGAAACGGCTTTCCCGATGAAAAGCGCCATGAAAAGCCTGTCGCTGCGCGATGTCGGCACCGAGGCAAAGTTGCTGCTGATCGGCTTGCCCGTGCTGATTTGGACGATGTTGCCGATCTACCATCTGGTGCTGTTCGCGATCTCGCCGAAGGAGGACGCCTTCGCCGGAAAATTATGGCCGGATCATCCGACGCTGCATAATTTCGGTATCGTGTTTCGCCAGCAGCACTATTTCCTGCGGGACTTTTGGGCGCAGTTCTGGAACTCGACGGTGATAGCGTTGGCGGTCGGCGCGCTGACGTTGTTTGTCGCGACCTGCGCGGCGTTCGCGATCTCGCGGCTGCGCGTGCCCGGCGGACGCACCGTGATGAACCTCGCGCTGTTCACCTACTTCATCCCGGCGGCGTTCCTGGCCGTCCCGATGTACCGTACGATGGGCACCTACGGCCTGCTCAACAATCACTGGTCACTGATCCTGGCGATGGTGACGATCGCCTCGCCCTATGCGATCTGGGTGCTGAAGCAGGCCTCCGACAAGCTCCCGGTCGAACTCGACGAGGCGGCGATCATGGATGGCGCCACGCCGATGCAGCTGTTCCGGCTGGTCTACCTGCCTCTGATGCTGCCCTCATTGGTGGCGATCGGCACCTATGCGGTGCTGTTGGCATGGAACGAATATCTCTACGCCTTCCTGCTGCTGTCGAAGGACACCGAGATCACGCTGCCGGTCGCGCTCGGAAACTTTCTGGCCGCCGACGATTCGCCCTGGGAATTGCTGATGACGACGGGTCTGATCTACGCGCTGCCGCCGGCCGCGATGTACTATGCGTTCCGACGCTACATGGTCGGCGGGCTGACGGCGGGCGCGGTGAAGTCTTAGGCGCTCACGCGACCAACCGAATCCGGGCTCTCACCCCTTCGCCAGAAATCTCCGCTTCCGGCTCAGCCGCTTCAGGACCGAGCGGCGGCGGTGCTGTGCCCGTTTCGGGAAAGGGACCGAAGGAGTCCGCTACCTCCCGGAGCGGTTTTTGCTTGTCGGCCCAGTGCAGCGCCGTGTAGTCGAAGCCGAGCGCGATGGTCGGCTTGACGATCTCGAAATAGGGCGAGATGTCGAAGTCGCGCGGCATGTACAGCGAGGAATCGCGGATGTGCAGGATTTCACGGCGCGCCTTCCGGCTGCCGCCACGGGTGATCTTCGGCAGGATCGGATAGCGCACTGCGTCGAACGCTTGCGCGATCAGCGCCGAGCAGATGATCTTGGTGGGATCGCCGGAGCCGAACGCGATCATGCGGCGGCGCCAGCGTTGCGGCACCGGCAGCGGGATCAGGAAGCGCATCAGGTCGACGATATTCTTGGTATCGTAGCCGAAGCCGATCCGGTTGATAGCGTAGCGGCACACGGTGTGGCGGTCCTCGAAGGACAGCCCGACGGGGCGGCACATGCGCGTATGATACGGGAAATACTTCGACAGCGGCGCCGAGGTGACGCCCTCGCCGATATTGGCCTCGATCAGCACATGTGGCTCGCCGTCGGGCTCATTGGCGCCCTCGATCGGCCCGACATAAAGCGCGGCATGCGACCAGGTCGATTGCGTGAGGTATTTGATGATGCCGGAGACGCGGTTGTTGCCTTCGACCAGCAGCACGTCGCCTCCCATGATGACGTTGTGCAGCCGTTCCGGATCACTCGGCGTGAACGGCTCGTAGCCCGGCACTTCCTTCTGCAGATAGGCCGCGATCCATTGTCCGACCGTATCGAGCATGATGCCCATCTTGTTCACTCCCCCATGCGGTTCGTATCGACCGCTTTTCCCGGTCTCGATGCTGCGCCCACACCATTTCAATTTGGTTCATGCCTTCGTGGCATTGCTTACGCCTGATTCACCATGAGAGTTGCTGGGCCTATCCGGATACGGCAAGTTCGCGGGACGTTCTCTAGCATCACAAAGTTTCGGAAACCATGCCATGACAATTTCCCGCCGCGATCTGCTGTCGGCCTCGGCGGCATTGACGCTGGCGCCGCTGTTCGGCGCAAGGGCCTGGGCCGCGCCGCTGCCGCGGGAGGCGGACATCGTGGTGATCGGCGCTGGCGCTGCCGGCATCGCCGCGGCGCGCCGGGTGATGGCGGCAAACCGCAAGGTGATCGTGCTGGAGGCCTCCGGCCAGATCGGTGGCCGCTGCGCCACAGATGCCACCACCTTCGAGGCGCCGTTCGACCGCGGCGCGCGCTGGCTGCATTCGCCGGACACCAATGTGCTGCTCAAGCTGGCGCGGCCGGCCGGCATTGACGTCGCCCCGTCGCCGCCTGCGCAACGCCTGCGGATCGGTCGCCGCAATGCGCGCGCCGGAGAGACCGAGGACCTGCTGGCGACCCTGGTGCGCGGCAACCGCGCCATCGACGAGGCCGCGCGCAAGGGCGATGTGTCCTGCGCCGCAGCACTGCCGAAGGATCTCGGCGACTGGGCCGGCACCATCGATTTCGTGCTCGGCGGCTATGCTACCGGCAAGGACCTCCGCGACCTCTCGGCGCTGGACCAGTTCCGTGCGCAGGACCGCACGGTTGCCGTCGCGACGCGGCAGGGGTTGGGCACGCTGATGGTGAAGCTCAGCGACGGCGTGCCGGTGGCGCTGTCGACCCCGGCGACGCGGGTGACGTGGAGCGGGCGCGACATCGGCGTGGAAACGCCGAGCGGCCGGATTGCGGCACGCGGCGTCATCCTCACGGTGTCATCGAACCTGCTGGCGTCCGGCGCTATCAAATTCACGCCCGAGCTGCCGAAGCGCCAGCTCGATGCGGCGTCGAAGCTCGGCCTCGGCAGTTATGATCGCATCGCGCTGCAGCTCGACGGCAATCCGCTCGGGCTTGGCCGCGACGAGCTCATGATCGAGCAAAGCATGGATGCGCGGACCGGCGCACTGTTCGCCAATATCGGCGGCACCTCGTTATGTACGGTCGATGTCGCCGGCGGCTTCGGCCGCGGCCTCGCGTTGCAAGGCGAGGGGGCCATGGCGGGCTTTGCGGTGGAATGGCTGACGAAACTGTTCGGCAGCGATATCAAGAAGGCGGTGAAGCGACAGGCCGCGACCAACTGGAATGCGGCGCCGTTCATCCAGGGCGCAATGTCCGGCGCGGCGCCCGGCGGCCAGGGCTCGCGCCGCGTGCTCACCGAGCCGATAGGCAATCTGTTTCTCGCCGGCGAAGCCACCCACGAGACGCTGTGGGGCACCGTCGATGGCGCCTGGGACAGCGGCGAACGCGCGGCGGAAGCGGCGCTGGCGCGGCTTGCGCCGCTGAAGCAGGCGGAGCCCGTGAAGCCGGCGCGGCCGGCGAAGCGGCGGTCGCGCTCGAGCGGGATCGGCGCGGAGTAGCCGCGCCGGGTCTGCTGCGCGCTATACCGGCAGTGTGAGCTGCATCAGGTCCTTCGCGATGACGATCCTGCCGGAAAAATGTTTCGCAGCGCCCTCGCGCCAGTTGTCATCGGTCACTTCCGGGTCGTCGCCCGGCACG
>NZ_JAQGJT010000013.1 GCF_028290495.1 Tardiphaga sp. | reverse complement strand
GACACGATCGACCGCATCTTGGAGATGTCGGCCGGACCGGACTTGCTCTGCACCTCCATCAGGGTGCCGCCCGAGAAGTCGATGCCGAAATTCAGGCCGTGGGTGAAGAACAGCGTGATCGCGACGATCGAGAGAAAAGCCGAAATCGGAAAGCTGATGCGGCGGAAACGGGTGAAATCGAAATGCGTGTTGTCCGGCACAATGCGCAGCGGCGGCAGCACGTCGAACACTGCGACAACCGTCAGCGCGATGATCAGGACGCCGAGCCCGATGAGAATCCAGTGAGTCACGACAGGCTCCGCATCAGATGGGCACGCTCTGCGGCCGGTTCCATCGCACCCAGCCGGCGACGATCAGGCTGGTCAGCGTAAACGCGGTGAAAACCGTGGTGATGATGCCGATGCCGAGCGTCACGGCGAAGCCGCGGACGGGACCGGTGCCGATATAGAACAGGACGGCGGCGGCAATGAAGGTGGTGATGTTGGAGTCCAGAATCGTCGACAGCGCGCGCCTGAAGCCGGCGTCGATCGCGGAAATCGCGTTGCGTCCGCCGCGCAATTCCTCGCGGATGCGCTCATAGATCAGCACGTTGGAGTCCACCGCGATGCCGACTGTCAGCACGATGCCGGCGATACCGGGCAGCGTCAGCGTGGCGTTGAGCAGCGACAGCACGCCGAAGATCATCGCGACGTTGATGGCCACCGCGATGTTGGCGAACAGGCCGAACAGCCGATACGTCAGCAGCATGAAGATGATGACGAGGATCGAGCCGACGTAAGCGGCAAGTTCGCCCTTCTCGATCGAATCCTGGCCGAGGCCGGGGCCTACAGTACGTTCTTCGATGATCGTCAGCGGCGCCGGCAAGGCGCCGGCACGCAGCAGGATCGAGAGGTCGTTGGCCTGCTGCACGGTGAAGCTGCCGGAGATCTGGCCAGAGCCGCCGGTGATCGGTTCGCGGATGACGGGCGCCGACACCACTTCATTATCGAGCACGATGGCGAAGGGCTGGCCGACATTCTTCACGGTGGCATCCGAGAACTTGCGGGCGCCGGAGGAATTGAAGCGGAACGAGACGATCGGCTCGTTGGAGCGCTGGTCGAAGCCAGGCTGCGCATCAACGAGATCGGCGCCGGACACCAGCACATCCTTCTTGATGACGTAAGGCACCTTCGGCGACTGCGAACTCATCAGCAGTTCGGAATCCGGAGGCAGCCTGCCCTGTGAGGCCTGGTCGGCCGGCACGCTGGAATCGACCATGCGGAAGTCGAGCTTCGCGGTCTTGCCGAGCAGTTCCTTGAGGCGGGTCGGATCCTGCAGGCCAGGGACCTGGACCAGGATGCGATCGGTTCCCTGCCGCTGGATCAGCGGCTCGACGGTGCCGAGTTCGTTGACGCGCCGTTCGACGATCTGGATCGATTGCTCGACCGACTGGCGAACCCGGTCAGCGATCGCCGCGGGTGGCACGGTGAGACGGATCAGACCGCCGCCGGCATCGGAGACTTGAAGGCTGCGCTGGCCGTTGGAGCCGAGCAACCCGCCGAGCGGCTGCGACAGCTCACGCAGCTTGGTCAGCGCGGTCGGAAGGTCGGTATCCTTGGTGATGCGGACTTCGACGGAGTCATTGCGGACGCTCAGGCCGGTATAGACGACGCGGGCTTCGCGCAGCGTGCGGCGGGTATCGTCGCGAACCTGATCGAGCTTGTCCTTCTTGACCGAATTGGCATCGACCTCGAGCAGGATGTGCGAGCCACCCTGCAGATCGAGGCCCAGCACCAGATGACGCTGCGCCCACTTCGGCCAGGTGCGCACCTGGGCCTCGGGGAAGAAATTCGGAACCGCGCACAGGCAGATGACCAGCGCCGTAAGAATGATCGCCAGCGCCTTCCACCGCGTGAAATACAACATCGAATTGACCCGTCAGATTCTTGAAATGGCGACGCGCGAACGCGTCAGCTCGCCGAAGTGTCGTCCTTGATGGACTTGATGTCGGCCTTCTCGGCCTTGTCCTTGGCCGGCTCGCCCTTGGTGCGGACACCGGCGATCATCGTGCGCATCTGGCGAACGCGAACGCCGTCGGCAACTTCGAACTCGATCTGCTCGTCATCGACGACCTTGGTGACCTTGCCAACCAGGCCGCCAGTGGTGACGACGGTGTCGCCGCGGCGGATGTTTTTCACCAGCTCGGCATGGTCCTTCACCTTCTTCTGCTGCGGGCGCAGAATCAGGAAGTACATGATCACGAAGATCAGCGCGAACGGCAGCAGCGACATCAGCATCGAATTGGTATCGCCGCCGGCTGCAGCAGCCTGGGCAAACGCAGGGGTAATGAACATCGGAGAAGTCCTCGTGAAAGCCTTGAAGCAAGGAAAAACCGGCGACGCATCGGCGTTCGGCCGGTTTGGCAAATTCGCGCGGACTATAACCGGCGCGGCCCCAATTGCAACGCCGGCCAAGGCCGATTTGCCCCACATTTGAAGCGCTTGCAGCCGACCGCCGGGCTCGATATGGGTGCGCCGACAGGAGGGCCCAAAATGTCCAAAAAACCCGGTAAAACCGCCCCACGCAGCGCTTCCAAGCCCATTGCGAAGCGCCCTGCCCCAAAAAGCCGCGCTACCGCGGCAAAACGCCCCCGTGCGGCGAAACCGCCCGCACTGGAGATGCGCATCGCACTGGCGCTGGAAGCGATCGCCGCCGGCATGGCCGCGGCGTCGCCCAAATTCAGCAACGCCGATTCGCTGGCCAGCGCTGATGCCTTTGTCTGGCATCCCGACGGCCGGCTGGCCCCGGTGCCGAAGGTCAGCCGCGTCGACATCGAGCTGCTGCAGGGCATCGACCGGATGCGCGACACGCTGATCGAGAATACCGAGCGTTTCGCCACCGGCCTGCCCGCCAACAACGCCCTGCTGTGGGGCGCGCGCGGCATGGGCAAGTCGTCGCTGGTCAAGGCCGCACATGCCCGCGTCAACGCCATGAAGAAGGTCAGCGGCCGGCTCAAGCTGGTCGAGATCCATCGCGAGGACATCGAGAGCCTGCCGGCGCTGATGGCGCAGATCCGCGCCTCGGATTTCTACTTCATCGTGTTCTGCGACGACCTCTCCTTCGACGGCAACGACGCCTCCTACAAGTCGCTGATGGCGGTGCTGGAGGGCGGCATCGAGGGCCGGCCGGACAATGTCATTCTCTATGCCACCTCGAACCGCCGCCATTTGCTGGCGCGCGAGATGGTCGAGAACGAACGCTCGACCGCGATCAACCCCGGCGAAGCCGTCGAGGAGAAGGTCTCGCTGTCCGACCGCTTCGGGCTCTGGCTCGGCTTCCACAAGTGCAGCCAGGACGAATATCTCGACATGGTGCGCGGCTATTGCGGCCATTACGGCATCAAGCTCGACGCCGACGAGTTGCAGCGCGAGGCGCTGGAATGGTCGACGACGCGCGGCTCGCGCTCTGGCCGCGTGGCCTGGCAGTTCACGCAGGAACTGGCGGGACGGTTGGGGGTGAAGCTGGCAGGGAAGTAGCTCGAACAGCAGCAGCCACATGCTGAGTTGCCCCCACCCGCGAAAGCGGGTGGCCCAGTATCCGGCGCTGACGGTGTGCATCACCGGCGCCTCGGAACACTGGGCGCCCGGTCAAGCCGGGCAATGACAGTTGTGGGTGGGGCTCCGCTTCGCACTGTACTTCGAGACCAAAACAAAAATGCCCGGCGCGAGCCGGGCATTTTGCATTGGTGTGTCGTTTGCTCGTCTTACGCGCCGTTGAGGAACTGCAGCGGATCGACCGGCGACGAGCCCTTGCGGATTTCGAAGTGCAGTTGCGGCGAACCGACTTCGCCGGACTGGCCGGACTTGGCGATCACCTGGCCGCGCTTGATGGTCTCGCCGCGCTTGACCATCAACTCGCTGGCATGGGCGTAGGCAGTAACATAGCCGTTGGAATGGCGCACCAGAACCAGGTTGCCGTAGCCCTTCAGTTCGTTGCCGGAATAGGCCACGACGCCATCCTCGGCGGCCTTCACCGGGGTGCCTTCGGGCACCGCGACGTTGATACCATCGTTGGACTTGCCGTTGGTCTTGGCGCCGTAGCCGGTGACGACGCGGCCGCGGACCGGCCAGCGGAACGTCGGCAGCGCGCCGGTAGCATCGGCTGCCTTGACCGGGGATTCCGGTGCGGCGGCTTCTTCCGGCGTCGTGGTCGCCTGGGCGAGACGGGCCTTCTGAACGGGTTCAACGGCAGCGAGACGCGTGGCCGGTGCAGAAACCACGCTGCCGACGGGTGCTGCGGCAACCGCGACCGGAGCGGCGAGCGGCGCCGGCGGAGCCCCCGCGACGCGGGCCGCGCCGGGCACGGTGATCTTGCTGCCGAGCTTGAGGCCGGCATTCGGCGCCAGACCATTGGCGCGGGCGAGTTCGGCGACCGGCACGTTGTTGCGACGCGAAATGCTCATCAAGGTGTCGCCGCGATTGACGACATGCACCGAGGCCGGAGCAGCAGCGACAGCAACCGGACGCGCCACCGGAGCCGCGGTGACCGCGGCAGGAGCAGCCGCGGTCTGGCGCGGAATCACCAGCGTCTGACCGGGTGACAGCGCGCGCGGCCCCTTGTAGCCGTTGGCCTGCAGGATCGCGGCCGACGACACGTTGTAGCGTCGCGCCAGCGTGTCGAGCGTGTCGGAAGTGCCGACGATGATCTTGGTGCCACCGTCGCGGGCCAGACCGTTGGTCGCGGCGACCGAGCGCGGAGCGACGCTGGCCGTCGTCTCGATCGGCGGGTGGGCCGGCGGCGTGTAGGAGCCGAGCCCACGGCCGCCACCCGTCACCGGGGCGGCCGACGCGACGGTGCCAGTGGGATAGGACTGCGGAGCAGCGATCGGCGGCGGCAATGCGGAAGACTGGTAAGTCGGCGCGGGCTGATAGGCCGGGCGCTGGTACTGCGGCATCTCGCGCGGCGCGGGTGCGGGCTGCTGGCGCTGCACCGAACCGGTGGTGTCGCCCTGCCAGCCGAAACCGCGGGACTGCCCGGATTCAAAGCTGGGATTTTGCGACAACCGGGTCTGCATGTCGGCGCTGCAGCCGGCAAAACCGATCGACATCAACGCCAGCACCGCGACCTGCGGGGCCCGGCGCGAGTAAAGCAACTCGACAACGCTGGACATGGGTTACTCACTCATACGCAACAAAAAATCACTTATTTGAGTAAACACTGTCCATATTACCAAGCCTTTAACCCTGCAGGCAGGAAGCCTGAGGCCCGTCGAACTTTTTTCACATCTCGCGCGCGATGCCTTTCAGGGCCGGCACGAAGCGGACATCCACCAACGGCTTGCGCTCAAAACCGTCGTCGGTTTTGCGAAACCGGATCAGCGTCTGCACGCCGGAATGCGGGCCGACCGGCGCGATCAAAACCCCTTCGGGCTCGAGCCGCTCGAGCAGCGCGTCGGGCACCTCCTCCATCGCCGCAGTGACGATGATGCGGTCGAACGAGCCGACGTTGGCCGACACCTCAAAGCCGTCGCCGAGCATGACCTCGACATTGAGCAGCTCCAGCCGCTCCAATAGAACCCGCGCGGAGTCTGCCAGCGTACGGTAGCGCTCGATGCTGAGCACTTCGCGACAGAGTTTGGACAGGATCGCGGCCTGGTATCCGGAGCCGGTGCCGATCTCCAGCACGCGGTGGCCCGGCTTGAGCTGCAACTGTTCGGTCATGTAGGCGACCACGAAGGGCTGGCTGATGGTCTGGCCGCAGGCGATCGCCAAAGCGGTATCGCGCCAGGCGTGTGCGCGGTCCGAGGTCGCCACGAACAGGTCGCGCGGCACCGCCTCCATCGCCCGCAACACGCTCTGGTCGCTGATGCCCCGCCTCCGCAAGCTGAGCTGGAACATCATTTGTTCGGGCGGATGTCCGACGGTGATCATAGCAGCCTCACGCAACGCAATTGGTGGGACAATCCATAACGCAGATAGGTTGACGTAATTTTTCAGAACAGGTTATGCGGGTTCCAAGCTGCGCATTGCCGCTCCACTGTTGGAACCAGCAGCGGGATGATAAGTTATGCTGCTGGCAAATTCGCGCAGCAGCACCCTACCACCTTAAAACACACGCATACCGGTCACGAAAACGGCAATGCGGCGCGATTGCGTTCGGGACCGTAATTTGCGATTTTGATCTGAACTGTGCAAGGAAGCCGGCCATGACTGCCATCAAGCCGCCCGGCGGATCAGTGTTCCTCGTCGAGGACGAGGTGATGATCCGGATGATGGTCGCCGACATGCTCGAAGAGCTCGGCTATAGCGTCGCCGCCGAAGCCGGCGAGATTAATGAAGCCGTGCGGCTGGCCGGCTCGACCGAATTCGACATCGCGATCCTCGACGTCAACGTCAACGGCAAGGTGATTTCACCGGTCGCCGAGGTGCTGCAGTCGCGCCGCCGCCCCTTCATCTTCGCCACCGGTTACGGCGCACAAGGCCTGCCGGAAGAATTTCGCGACCGCCCGACGCTGCAGAAACCGTTCCAGATGGAGACCCTGGCGCAGGTTCTGGCAGATACGCTGAAGGGCGTCGCGGTCTAAGTCGCCTATCCGCCGTCGTCACGCCGCAAGCGCTGTAGAAGCCCCTACTTCATCGCCGCCGTTAGCGCCTCCGAAAACGCCTCGTCGGTGCGGTCGAGCCGCAGCGGCGTTACCGAGACGAAGCGCGCGGCGAGTGCTGCGAGGTCGGTGCCTTCGGCCGGCGTGTCGACCACGACAACGCGCTCGAAGCCGATCCAGAAATACGGATTACCGCGACCATCGCGGCGCTCGTCAACGCGCAAAAATCCCTGATTGCGCTTGCCCTGCCGCGTCACGCGCACACCCTGCACGTCTTCCGCAACGCAGGCCGGGAAGTTGACGTTGATCACCGTGTTCTTCGGTACGCCCGCCGCAATGACCTTGCGCAGCACGTCCGGCCCGAATTTCAGCGCGGTG
This sequence comes from Tardiphaga sp., assembly GCF_028290495.1. Lineage (GTDB taxonomy): Bacteria > Pseudomonadota > Alphaproteobacteria > Rhizobiales > Xanthobacteraceae > Tardiphaga. The sequence continues at coordinate 13,946 of NZ_JAQGJT010000013.1, read as the reverse complement.
TCCCACAACGGCGCGTGGCGGGTCTCCATCGAGAATTCCTGCGACAGCGCGACCGACGGAAAGCCGAGAATGGTACCTTCAAGGGCGCCTGCGATCGTGCCGGAATAGACCACGTCCTCGGCGACGTTGCGGCCCTTGTTGACGCCGGACAGAACGAGGTCCGGCTGCTTGTCGAGCAGGATGTGGCGCGCGCCCATGATGACGCAATCGGTCGGCGTACCCCTGACCGCGAAGTGCCGCGGTCCGATCTCGCGCAAGCGCAGCGGGTCGTTCAGCGACAGCGAATGCGAGACGCCCGACTGGTCCATTTCCGGCGCCACCACCCAGACATCGTCGGAAAGTTCTTTCGCGATCTGTTCGAGAATCTTCAGGCCGGGCGCGTGAATGCCATCGTCATTGGTGCAGAGAATTCGCATCAGATCACTTGCCCTTTTCGATCACTTTGAGTCCGCCCATGTAGGGCTGCAGCACATCAGGCACGGCGATCGAACCGTCTTCCTGCTGATATGTTTCCATCACAGCGATCAGCGCGCGGCCGACCGCAGTGCCGGAGCCGTTCAGCGTATGCACGAAACGCGGCTTGCCGTCGGGACCGCGATAGCGCGCGTCCATGCGGCGGGCCTGAAAATCGCCGCACACCGAGCACGACGAGATCTCGCGATAGGCGCCGCCCTCGCCCTGCCCGGGCATCCACACTTCGATGTCGTAGGTTTTTTGCGAAGCAAAGCCCATGTCGCCGGTGCACAACGTCATGACGCGGTAGTGCAGATCGAGCCGGCGCAGCACTTCCTCGGCGCAGGACAGCATGCGGTCGTGCTCTTCGCTCGATTTGTCGGGCGTCGTCACCGAGACCAGTTCAACCTTGGTGAACTGATGCTGCCGGATCATGCCGCGCGTATCGCGCCCGGCGGCGCCGGCCTCGGCGCGGAAACACGGCGTCAGCGCCGTCATGCGTAGCGGCAGGTCTTTCTCATCGAGAATGGATTCGCGAACGAGATTGGTCAGCGGCACTTCGGCGGTGGGGATAAGCCAGAACTCACGCTCGGCACCACCGGCACCGACCGAAAACTGGTCCTCCCGAAACTTCGGCAACTGCGCCGTGCCGAACATCGCATCGTCACGCACCAGCAGCGGCGGGTTCACTTCCATGTAGCCATGATCGCCCGTGTGCAAATCGAGCATGAACTGCCCGAGTGCGCGCTCGAGCCGCGCCAGGCCACTCTTCAACACAACAAAGCGCGCGCCGGACAGCTTCGCAGCCGCTTCAAAATCCATGAACCCCATGGCTTCGCCGAGATCGTAATGTGCCTTCGGCGTAAACGCGTAGTCTCGCGCCTTGCCATAGACGTGGTGCTGCACATTGCCGTGCTCGTCGCTGCCTTCAGGCACTTCGGCCAGCGGCAGGTTCGGAATTTCAGCGAGCGCGGTCTTCAGCTGCTCCTCGGCCGCCTTCACCGCGGCTTCCATGTCCGGCATCGTGGTTTTGAGTTCGGTGACCTCGGCCATCAGCGCATTCGCGCGGGCGTCGTCCTTGTTCTTCTTGGCGTCACCGATTTCCTTGGAGGCCGCATTGCGTCGCGCCTGCGCCAGTTCGGAGGCCAGGATCGCGGTACGCCGGGTCTCATCGATCGTCAGCAGCGACGAAGCCAGCGGCGCCAGCCCGCGCCGCTTCAGCGCAGAGTCAAAAGCCTCGGGATTGTCGCGGATCGATTTGATGTCGTGCATGGCGGGGGTCCTGGGCAAACGTGGCCCTGAGTACCCCGAACAGCGCCGATTTGGAACATGAAATGAAAAGGATCCGGCGCGATCAATGTAGTCGGAACAGGAAGCCGACCACGGCAACCGCAAGGCCAACGCTGGCGACTACGATCCCACCAAGCCGCACCGTCAGTTGCAAGGCCGTCTTGTCCATAGTGGCCTGCAATTCGTTTCGCGTTGCCAAAAGTCTCAAATCCAGCTCGGATTTGACGGCATAAAGATCGGATTTCGTCACCAACTCGGTCATGATGAAATCTCGCGCCGCTCCGGCATGGCCCTCGGCTTGATTGTCCGGCACTCCGGACTAGCGGAGCTGCTTGGAGTAGCCGAGTGCATCAAAGGCCCACCCCAAGGTTACATCCTGCCGCACTGAACGAACGGCAGAATGCTAAGCACAACCTTAAGATGCAAGAACAGCCCTACTCCGCCGGGGTCACGTCCGTGCCCGCCGCCGCCGCCTTTGCTGCAGCCGCCTTTTTCGCATTCCGCTCGACGACCTTCACCGCAATGATCGAGCCTTCGTACAGGATCAGCAGCGGGATCGCGAGCGAGGCCTGGCTGATGACGTCGGGCGGGGTCAGCACGGCGGCGATGACGAAGGCAACGACGATGAAGTAGCGGCGCTTTTCGCGCAGCTGCTGCGAGGTGAGCACGCCGATGCGGCCGAGCAAGGTCAGGATCACCGGCAACTGGAAGGCGATGCCGAAGGCGAAGATCAGCGACATCATCAGCGACAGATATTCGCCGACCTTGGGCAACAGCTGGATCTGCGCGGTCTCGGCGCTGCCCGACTGCTGCATGCCCAGCGAGAACCGGATCAGCATCGGCAGCACCAGGAAATAGACCAGCAATGACCCCAGCGCGAAGAAGAACGGCGTCGCGATCAGATAGGGCAGGAACGCACCCTTCTCGTGCTTGTAGAGACCGGGCGCCACGAATTTGTAGATCTGCGCCGCGATGATCGGGAACGAGATGAAGCCGGCGCCGAACATCGCCAGTTTCAGCTGGGTCAGGAAGTACTCGAGCAGCGCGGTGTAGATGAACTTGGAGTTCTCGGGGCCTGCGACCCAGACGAACGGCCAGACCAGCACGTTGTAGATCTGCTTGGCGAAGAAGAAGCAGAAGATGAACGCGATGGCGAAAGCCAGCAACGCCTTGATCAGCCGCGAACGCAGCTCGATCAGGTGGTCCATCAAGGGCGCCTTGGAGGCTTCGATATCTTCCGCGCTCATGACGCCCTGGCGTCCTTCAGCACGTCTGGGTTGGCAGTTTCCGGCGCAACGGCCGCGACGTCGCTCGCGGGAGCCGCGTGCGTGACAGGAGCCTCATGGGCGGGCGTCTCGGTCATGGCCGGCTGGAATTCCTGGGTGATCGCCAGCGGCTCCATCTGAGCGCTATGGGCTTCGGCCTCGACGAACGTATCCGGCGTCGGCGGCTCCGGCGTGGTCGGCGTTGTCGCGGGCGTGTCGAGGTTCTCGATCTTGTCGATCGTCATGGCGTCGCTAACGTCCTTGGTAAGCGACGTCAGGATGTTGTTCTTGGTGAAAGCGGAGGCCGCGTCCTTGACGTCGTCGAACGCCTTCTTGACGTCTTCCATCTCGGCTTCGCGCATCGCCTCGTTGAACTGGCCCTGGAATTCGCCAGCCATCTTGCGCGCCTTGCCCATCCACTGCCCGACCATGCGAAGCACGCCGGGCAGCTCCTTCGGGCCGATGGCAATCAGCGCGACGACCGCGATGACGACCAGTTCACTCCACCCGATGTCGAACATGAATAAATCCGCTCACGCGGGCTGGACCAGCCCCGCGTCCCCTTCATAGGTCTGGCATCATCCGGCTGCAATGCAGCGGAATCAGCCGACCTTGCTGCCAACGTCGGTACGGGCGGCAGACGGCGCCGGCGGCTGGTCGATGGTGCGGACCGGCTCGATCGGCTTTTCCGGGGTCGCCGGCTTGTCGTCGTCGGCCATGCCCTTCTTGAAGGCCTTGATGCCCTGCGCCACGTCGCCCATCAGATCGGAAATCTTGCCGCGCCCGAACAACAACAGGACCACCCCGATCACAACGATCCAGTGCCAAATGCTGAGTGAACCCATCCTGAAACCCTCCACCACGCAGCCAGTCGCCCGGCCGTCAATCTGACCGCGAACGTAGGCTGTGGTAATGTCAAAAACAAGGACCTAAGCCCCGGTGGAATCGCGGATATCGCGGCGCATTGCCGCGACCGTCAATGACCGCGACGTCAGCGCTCGGTGTCTTCTTCGGGCTCGTCGGAACCGGCCTCGCCAAGCCGCGTCTCAGGCTCAACCGCCTCGGTTTCCTCGAGTTCGTCGGCCTCAGGGTCGGCGGATTCGAGCAAGTCCGTCTCGATTTCGGCCATCTCGGCTTCGGCGGTTTCGAGCTCGGGCTCATCCTCCAGCCCGGCTTCTTCGAGTTCAGCTTCGTCGAGATCGATTTCCGCGAGTTCGGCGTCGTCGGCTTCGAGTTCAGCCGCTTCGGAATCGGTGGCAACCGCTTCGTCGTCCTCCGGCTCTGCCAGTTCGTTTTCGGCTTCCAGCTCGGCCTCGGTCGCTTCCAGTTCAGCGACGTCCCCGTCTCCGGCAATCACTGGCGCGGCGATCTGCTCAGCCTCGACGGTCTCCGGATCGGCCAGTTGCCGTTCGGCGATCTCCAGTTCGACGGCGTCGATCGCCGGCTCGAGCAGGCCGGGGAATTCCGGCTCCGGCTCGGGCAGCGACAGCCCGAGTTCGCCGACTTCCAGCGGCTCCTCGTCGTCGCGCAGAGCCGGATCGTCGGAGGGGTTGGGAACCGAGAAGCCGGCGGGCAGCCGCGAGTCCAGGAGGCCGGTGCCCTTCAATTCTTCCAGACCCGGCAGATCGCCCAGCGCTTCCAGGCTGAACTGCGACAGGAACGTGTCGGTGGTGCCGAAAGTCAGTGGACGGCCCGGCGTCTTGCGACGGCCACGCGGCCGGATCCAGCCGGTTTCCAGCAGCACGTCGAGCGTACCCTTGGAGGTCACGACGCCGCGGATATCTTCGATCTCGGCACGGGTCACCGGCTGGTGATAGGCGACGATGGCCAGCACTTCGACGGCCGCGCGCGACAGCTTACGCGTCTCGGTGGTCTCGCGGGTCATCAGCCACGACAGGTCGCCGGCGGTACGAAAGGTCCACTTGTTGGCGACGCGGATCAGATTCACGCCACGCATGGCATAGTCGGCCTGCAGCCGCGCCAGCGCCGACTTGATGTCAACACCGTCGGGCATGCGCTTGGCCAAGGCGGCCTGGTCGAGCGGTTCGCTGGAGGCGAACAGCAGCGCTTCGAGCAGACGCAGTTCCTCGGGACGTGCTTCCGGCTGGTTGTCCGGCTGCACGATCTGATCCTCGGCATCGTCGATGATTTTCTCGGCGAGGCTTGCCATGTCGGGATCTCCTTCTTCCACTACTCAGCCGGAACTTCCGGCTCCACCAGCGCAGCCGTCGCGGAACGCGGCGGCGGCTTGCGGAAATACAGCGGCGCGAACGCCTCCTTCTGGCTGATATCGATCGTGCCCTCGCGGACCATCTCGAGCGCAGCCGCAAAGCTCGACGCCATCACGGTGGCGCGCTGGGTGGGATCGACGATATAGGCCAGCAGGTATTCGTCGAGGCGGCTCCAGTCCTCGGCCATGCCGACCAGCCGCTCCAGCGAGGCACGCGCCTCACTCAGCGACCACACCGTGCGGCGGGCAAGATGCACCTTGGTCAGCACGCGGGCCTGACGCTGCGTGGCGTAGGCCGACAGCAGGTCATAGAGCGTGGCGGTGAAGCGCGGATGTTTCACTTCGGCGATCGCCTCCGGCGCGCCGCGCGGAAAAATGTCGCGCATCAACTGCGGCCTGGTCATTAGCTGGTTCGAGGCTTCGCGGATGGCCTCCAGGCGGCGCAGCCGGTTGGCCAGCGCGGTCGCCATATCCTCGGCGCTCGGACCTTCTGCGGTCGCCGGCTCCGGCAGCAGCAGCCGCGATTTCAGGAAGGCCAGCCACGCCGCCATCACCAGATAGTCGGCGGCCAGTTCGAGGCGGATTTTTCGCGCCGCTTCGATGAAGATCAAATACTGGTCGGCCAGCGCGAGGATCGAGATTTTGTGCAGGTCGACCTTCTGCTGCCGCGCCAAAGCGAGCAGCAGATCGAGCGGGCCTTCATACCCCTCGACATCGACGACCAGCGAGGGCTCATCGTCCTCGACGATTTCGGCAGGGCGTCCGGTTTCGAATGACAGGATTTCGGCGCTCATGCGGTGGCCTCCGCGCGGGCGATCAGGGCATCCAGTTCGGCACGTCCCTTGACGCGGTCGAACGCGTCCGGCTGCCGGCGCGCCGCCTGTACGGCGTTGGCGCGCTGCAACGCCAGTCCGGCGAGGATCGGCGTTTCGGCAGCGACGGCCCGCATCTCGTCGAGCTTGCCGTTGCAGTGCAGGACGATGTCACAGCCGGCTGCCACGATCGCGCGGGTGCGCTCGGCGATCGATCCGGCTAGCGCGTTCATGGAGACGTCATCACTCATCAACAAACCCTGGAACCCGATACTGCCGCGAATCACCTGAGTAATGATTGTCGCAGATGTGGTCGCAGGTTGGGCGGCATCCAGAGCGCTAAACACAACATGTGCAGTCATCGCCATGGGCAAATCGGCCAGCGGCCTGAATGCGGCGAAGTCGAAGGCTTCGAGTTCCGCCGCAGAGGTATCCACGACCGGCAGCTTGAAGTGGGTGTCGGCCGTGGCGCGGCCGTGGCCGGGAATATGCTTGAGTACCGGCAGGACGCCGCCCTGCTCCAGCCCGTCGGTAACAGCGCGGGCGATCGCCGCGACCTTGTCCGGCGTGGTGCCATAGGCGCGGTTGCCGATCACGGCGTCAGCGCCCTCGACCGGGACATCAGCCAGCGGCAGGCAGTCCACGGAGATGCCGAGATCGACCAGATCGGCGGCGATCAGGCGAGACGACAGGCGCGCGGCCTCAAGGCCAAGCTCGGGGGCAATATCGTAGAGCGTGCCGAACACCGCGCCCGGCGGATACACCGGCCAATGCGGCGGACCCAGACGCTGCACCCGGCCGCCCTCCTGATCGATCAGAACCACGGCGTCGGGATCGCCAGTGGCTTCGCGCAATTCCTCAACCAATCTCGCGACTTGCGCGGGATTGTCGATATTGCGTTTGAACAGGATGAAACCCCAGGGCCGCTCGGAGCGCAAGAAAGCGCGCTCCTCGGCGGTCAATTCCAGTCCGGATACGCCGGTGATGAAGGCACGTGTGCTCATGAGGCCGATTAGCCCCCATCGCTACCCAGGGTCAAGGAAACGGCCGTTAATTCCTTTGGACGACGCACTGCCCGCCGGCAGTTTTTAGATTCCCGCACATCTGCGCGGCTTCCTCCTGCGATCCGAACGGACCCACCATCGCGCGGTAGTAGGTGCCCTTCTCGCCGAGATCGGCCTTTTTGATCTGCGGGCTGCGCGAACCAAGCACCGAAGGATACTTGCCCTGCAGGGCCCGGAACGAGGCCGAGGCTTCCGCTTCGCTACGCTGCGACGCAATCTGCACCATGTAGCCGCCGCCACTGGCAGCGGCCGGCGCGACCTGCTGCGGCGCGTTGTTGGCAACGCGGGCGGGCGCTGCTGCTGCTGGGGCGACTTGCGGCGACAGCGACAGCGGCGCACCACCGACAGAGGTGGCGGCGGGACGGGCCGGAACGGCGGCCGGCGGCGCGCCGGTGAGGCGGGCCGGCGCCTGACGCGCGGCCGGGGTCGCGGTGCCGTCGGGGCTGTCGCCCTTCACGGTGAGGGTACGAATTTTGCGCGGCTCGTCCCCCGGCATCGGAGCATTGCCAACCATCGGCTTGGCGGATGGCGTGACGCTGGCGGTCGAGGGCGGATTGGCATTCTGGTTCAACGGCGGGAACACCACGCGGGGACCAACGGCCTTGGTGGCATCCTGCACGTTCACCGGCTGCTCCTCGCGTGACACCACCTTTTCAGGCGCAGTGCCCAGGCGATCCTGGATCAGCTTGGCATTGGCGTCGTTCGAGGACGGCGGCACGACCTTGTTCGGGCCGGCATCGGCCTTGATCACCGGCGGCTCGCCTGATCGCGGCGAACCAATATAGGTGCGATAGCCATAGGCGGCGCCGGTGCCGATCACGGCCAGCGCCAGCACGACACCTACGGTCATCAGACCGCCGCGACGCTTGGGCGCGGGTTCATCGGCATAGCCATCCTGATAGGCGTAGGGATCGTCCTGATAATTCTGATCATGCGGCTGCTCGTAGCCGTGATCGGGCTGGCCATAGAGCGCATCGTCATAGCGGGCGGGATCGGCCGGCTCCGCATGGTGGTCGGCATACGAATCTGCATGAGCAGCGGGAGCGAAGCTCGGCGCCGGATGATACTCGGCTTCCGGCTGGGGCTGCGGGGCGTAGCGCTTTACCGGATACACCGTGTCGAGCTCCTGATGATCCGTGGTTTCATGCTGATAGGTATCTTGATGAGTTTCTTGCGCGGCAACGCGCTTCATCCATGACGGCGGGCCAACCGGCGCCACGTCGGTGTATTCATCGGCATCCGGCGCCGCCGGTTCGGCGCGACGCGTCTGGCTGCCATGGCCGCCTTGGCTGGAGCTGGCGAATGGATCGCTCTGCCCGATCAGCCGCGCCAGTTCGGCCAGCGGATCGGCTTCGCTGCGCGCTCGTGACGGGTCCGGCGCGCGGCTGTAGTCGTCGGCCGCGGGGGAGGGTCGGTCCTGGTATCGATGATCAGCCATAGTCAATTCGCGTCCCCTTCGGGAAAGCCGCCAATCCGCTTCGCAACGATCGGCCGCTAGTGTGAGCCGCCACAGATCCCCATCAGACGGCCGTCCCCTGTCTACCGCATCTCGACTGGCGCGGTGACGCCAAGAACGGCGAGGCCCGATTCCAGAACCGAGACGACGCTCTGGACCAATGCCAGTCGCGCCTTGGTAAGTTCTGCATCATTAGTGATAATGAAGCGTAAATGAGGCATATCGCGCCCCCGGGTCCACAGCGCGTGGAAGGCGCTGGCGAGTTCATAGAGGTAAAACGCGATCCGGTGCGGCTCGTGCGCCAGCGCGGCGGACTCGATCATCCGGGGATACAGCGCCAGTTGCCGCATCAGGCCGAGCTCGGCGGGGTCGTCCAGCCGCTCGACCACAGCGTCCTTCAGCCAGGCGATCCGGGCGGCGGTTTCCTCCGGCAGATCGGCCAGCATCTCCCGCGCATTGCGGAAGATCGAGTGGCCGCGGGCATGGCCGTACTGGACGTAGAACACCGGATTGTCCTTGGACTGCTCCTTGACCTTGGCGAGGTCGAAATCCAGCACAGCGTCGTTCTTGCGGAACAGCATCATGAAGCGCACGGCGTCGGGGCCGACTTCATCCACCACTTCACGCAACGTGACGAAATCACCAGAGCGCTTCGACATCTTTACCTGTTCGCCGTTGCGCAGCAGCTTCACCAGCTGCACGATCTTGACGTCGAGCGTGCCCTGCCCGGCGGTAACCGCCTTGATCGCCGCCTGCACGCGCTTGATGTAGCCGCCATGGTCGGAGCCCCAGACGTCGACCATATTGTCGAAGCCGCGGTCGACCTTGGTCTTGTGATAGGCGATGTCGGAGGCAAAATAAGTATAGCCGCCGTCCGACTTCAGCAGCGGACGGTCGACGTCGTCGCCATAGGCGGTGGCGCGGAACAGGGTCTGTTCACGGTCCTCGTAATCCTCGACCGGCACGCCCTTCGGCGGCGGCAGCCGGCCTTCATAGACGTCACCCTTGGCGCGCAGGAACGCGATGGTCGCAGCGACCAGATCGGCGTCCCCCGTGATCAGCGAGCGCTCCGAGAAGAACACATCGTGCTGGATGTTGAGCGCGGCGAGGTCGCCGCGGATCATCTCCATCATCATGTCGATCGCCCGGGCGCGCACGCCGGGCAGCCATTCGGCCTCCGGCTGCGCCAGCAGCCGGTCGCCATATTCGGCGGCCAGCGCCTGCCCGACCGGCACCAGGTAATCGCCGGGATACAGGCCTTCCGGAATGGCGCCGATGTCCTGGCCCAGCGCCTCGCGGTAACGCAGGAAAGCCGAGCGCGCGAGCACATCGACCTGCGCGCCGGCGTCGTTGATGTAATATTCGCGGCAGACGTCGAAGCCGGCCGTGACCAGCAGGCTGGCCAGTGCGTCACCGAACACCGCGCCGCGGCAATGGCCGACATGCATCGGCCCGGTCGGGTTGGCCGAGACGTATTCGACGTTGACCTTCTCGGCTGCTCCCGCAGCGCTCCGGCCATAGGATGCGCCGTCACGCATCACGGCGCGCAGCGCCTCGGCCCACACGGCAGTCTTCAGCGTCAGGTTGATAAAGCCGGGACCGGCGACCTCGACGGCGGCGACAAGCTCGTCATCCCGCAGTTTGGCGGCAATCGCCTCGGCGAGATCGCGCGGCTTGAGCCTGGCTTCCTTGGCCAGCACCATCGCGGCGTTGCTCGCCATGTCGCCGTGCGAGACGTCCTTGGTCGGCTCGACCACCACCCGCGCCAGATCCAGCCCGGCCGGCAGCATACCCTCGGCGGCAAGCTGGGTGCAGATCGCGTGAACACGCGCGAGCACATTGGCGAACAGATGCGGAGAAGGAACGGAGGCCATGTGGAAAACCAGAACTTGCGCCGGGCGATTCCGGCTGGAGGAAGAAGCGGATGATTAGCGGTTTCGCGGGCAAACCGCCAATAGTTTCAAAGCGCAGAAAAAGCCTTAAAAGGATGAATTTTACAATTTAAAATCAGACACTTGAATGAATATTTTAACGTAATTCCGGAGTTGAATCGAATAGCCGGATATGTTCGGTGATCGCAAAACGGTCGGTCATTCCGGCGATGAAATTGCCGATCCGGCGAGCCCGGTCGGTTTCGCTCTCCGCCGCCTGGCCGGTCGGCAGCCATTCCGGCGGCAGATCTTCGGGCAGGCGCTGGTAGCGCGCGAACAGGTCGAACAGGATGCATTCGGCCTCGCCCATCACCCGCATCACCCGCGCGTGGCGATACATCCGCTCCTTCAGGAACGCCTTGATCCCCGCCTCCGCCTTCTCCGCCTCGCGCGGAAACGCGACCAGCACATGGCCGTGGCGACGCACGTCCTCGACCGAGTTCAGTCTGGCCGCGCCGAGCCGTCTTTCGGTCTCGGCGACGACGGCGCCGATCAGATAGGAGATCAGCTCGCGCACCAGCTCGGCGCCTCGCCGGACTTCGTCGAGGCCAGGATAGCGCGCATCGATATCGTCGATCATGTCGGCGGCGAGCGGCATCACCCGCAGGTCGGTGACGGTGAACAGCCCGGCGCGCAGCCCGTCATCGATGTCATGGGCGTCATAGGCGATGTCGTCGGCGAGGGCCGCGACCTGCGCCTCGAGCGAAGCGAAGCTCGAAAGCTCAAGGTTCCAGACATCGTTGAATTCGGTGATCCCGAGCGGCAGCCCGGGACCTGCATACCGGCCGATCGCGGCGCCGGAGGCATCGGTCAGCGGGCCGTTGTGCTTGACGATACCCTCCAGCGTCTCCCAGGCCAGGTTGAGGCCGTCGAATTCGGGATAGCGATGTTCCAGCGCGGTGACAACGCGCAGGGTCTGGGCGTTGTGGTCGAAGCCGCCGTGCTCGGCGAGGCAGGTATCGAGCGCCCGCTCGCCGGCATGGCCGAACGGGGGGTGGCCGATGTCATGGGCCAGCGCCAGCGTCTCGGTAAGATCCTCGTCGAGGCCGAGCTGCCGGGCGATGGCGCGCGCGATCTGGGCGACTTCCAGCGTGTGGGTCAGCCGGGTCCGGTAATGATCACCCTCATGGAACACGAAGACCTGGGTCTTGTGCTTGAGCCGGCGAAACGCGGTGGAGTGGATCACCCGGTCGCAATCCCTGCGAAAGGCGCTGCGGGTCGGGCTTTCCGGCTCGGCAAACAGCCGCCCGCGGCTTCGCTCGGGATCGCAGGCATAAAGCGCGCGCGGCGCCGCCATTCCAACCGCCACGTGATTTGTCCTTATCCAATTGATTCCGCTGCCCAGCGCACTTAACTATGGGTTGCGGGTTATTCAAACATCCTGGAGCTTCCCGCAGGAGTTACGTCATGACAGCCACCAGCGTCACCATCAGCGAGCGGGCCGCCCGCCGCATCGGCGAAATCCTCAAGACCGAAGGCGATGGCGCCATGCTGCGGATTTCCGTCGAGGGTGGCGGCTGCTCCGGATTTTCATACAAGTTCGACGTCGATCGCGCCAAGGCCGACGATGACATGGTGATCGCGCGCGAAAGTGCTGTCGTGCTGGTCGACCCGGCCTCGGCCCCGTTCCTTGCCGGCTCCGAGGTCGATTTCGTCGATGACCTGATCGGCGCCTCGTTCCGGGTGGTCAATCCCAACGCGACGGCATCATGCGGCTGCGGGACGAGCTTTTCGATCTGATCTACGATGCTCTACGGTTCCCCCCGGAGCCGTCGCGAATGATGTTCCCACCGTTGACCTCCGACACCTCCGGTCTTCGGTTTGAACCGCTGTCGGACACACCGGAGGCTTTCGAATTTTCCTGTCGCATCAAAATTGAAGCTTTAGGTCCCCGTGTTCGCGCCCGCTGGGCTTGGGACGATGGTTATCAAAGGGAAGTCCACCGTCCCCGGCTCAACGAAAAGCCGTTCTTCAAAATTGCGCGCGACGGCTGTCCGATTGGTACGTTGTCCAGGACGGTCGAGCCCGACGACATCCGCCTAGATAGAACAGCCCTGAATTGTATGTTCGCGCCTGACGGCCGCTGAGGCATTTATGTCCTGGACAGCCCTGCCGCCGTTCCGTTGCTGATGCGTGGCCTACTCCGCCGCTACCGCGTGCGGACGATCGCCATCATAAGAGTCCGCGTCCTGCGGGTGCAGGCGGCGCTTCAGCTTGCGATCGATGCGGTCGAGATAGATGTAGATCACCGGGGTGATGAACAGCGTCAAAAGCTGCGACACGCAGAGCCCGCCGACCACGGCGACGCCGAGCGGCTGGCGCAGTTCGGCGCCCGCCCCCGCGCCGAGCGCGATCGGCAGCGTACCGAAGATCGCCGCGAACGTGGTCATCATGATCGGGCGGAAGCGCAGCAACGCAGCCTCGCGGATCGCATGCTCGGCGGAGAGGCCGACGCGGCGTCGCTCCAGCGCGAAGTCGACCATCATGATGGCGTTCTTCTTGACGATGCCGACCAGCATGACGATGCCGATCATGGCGATCACCGACATCTCCATCTTGAACAGCATCAGGGTCAGGATCGCGCCGATGCCCGCCGACGGCAGGCCGGAAATGATGGTGATCGGATGGATGAAGCTTTCATACAGAATGCCGAGGATCACGAAGGCTGCGAATACCGCGGCCAGGATCAGCACGCCCTGCCCGCGCAATGACTCCTGGAACACCTGCGCGGTGCCGGAGAAACCGGTGAAGATGGTCACCGGCAGGTTGGATGCCTGCTCCAGCGCTGTGATCTGATCCACCGCGTAGCCCAGCGAATAGCCCGGCTGCAGGTTGAACGAGATCGTCACCGCCGGCTGCTGGCCCTGGTGGTTGATCTGCAGCGGACCCACGGATGGCACGAGCTTCGCCACCGCATCGAGCGGGATGGTCTGATTGTTGGCGGTCTTCATGTAGAGCTTGGACAGGTCCGACGGATCGACGCGAAACTGCGGCTGCGCCTCCAGGATGATCTGGTAATCGTTGGTCGGCATGTAGATGGTGCCGACCTGACGCGCGCCGAAGGCGTTGTAGAGCTGGTTGCGCACCTGATCGACGGTGATGCCGTAGACCGCGGCCTTTTCACGGTCGATATCGACGGTCATCTGCGGATTCTTGATGTAAAGGTCGGTCGTGACGTCGACGAGCCCGGGCACTTTCGCGATCTTTTCGCGCATCTCCGGCGCGAGCCGGTAGAGCGATTCCGTATCGCCGCTCTGCAGAACGTACTGATATTGGCTCTTCGAGATCCGGCCGCCGATGTTGAGGTTCTGGATGCTCTGGAAGAAGGCCTGCATGCCCGGAATCTGCGTCGCCTTCTGGCGCAGGCGGCCGATCACCTTGGCCGCGCCATCGCGCTCGCCTTGCGGCTTCAGTCCGATAAACAACCGGCCGTAATTCGCGGTTG
>NZ_JAQGJT010000085.1 GCF_028290495.1 Tardiphaga sp. | reverse complement strand
AGGCGGTCGATGAAGGCGGTATCGACGCGGTCCGGCGAGAACACCGCGTCGGCGATGCCCTGCGGTGGATCCTGGTTGTAGTCGAGGCCGGCCGTGCCGAAGGCGAGGTCGAGATCGGCCACGACGGAATCCAGTGCCAGGTCGCGGGCGATCGCCCAGGCGACGTTGTGCGCGATGGTGGAGGCGCCGACGCCGCCCTTGGCGCCGACTACGGCGATGATGCGGCCGACCGCCTTGGCTTCCGGTGCCGAGAACAATCCGCAGATCGAACGCACGACGTCGAGCGGCGCCACCGGTGCGATGACATAATCGCTGACGCCGCGGCGAACCAGTTCGCGGTACAGCGTGACGTCGTTGACCTTGCCGATCACCACGACGCGGGTACCGGCGTCACAGACGGTCGCGAGATGGTCAAGGCCAGCGAGGATATCGGTGCGCGGCTCGGTCTCGAGCACGACGACGTTCGGTGTCGGCGCCGAACGGTAAGCTTCGATCGCCGCGGTCATGCCGCCCATCTGGATCTTGAGGTGCGCCTTGCCCAACCGGCGGTCCTCGCCGGCAGCCTGCACGGCCGCGGCGGTCTCTGCCGTTTCGCAAAACGCTTGCACCGACACGCGGGGTGCCGGCGCGATGTGCTCGTCCGCCGCCGTGACGGCGGGTTGCTCGGACGATGCCTGCTGCGCGTAACTGATCATTGGCCCACACTGCTAATCTTGTTCTTGTCCGCGTCGGTATAGGTGGTCGTGGTGGCCTGGCCCTGACGGTACTTGTCGATCATGAAGCTGCGCCGCGCGGCGTAAACTTGTCCTTCCGCACGCGGCTGTACGAGGTCCGTCGGATTGGCGGTCATCACGGCGAGGTTGTGCTGGTTGGCGCAACCGAGATTGAAGTACGGCTTGTTGTTGAGGTAGCTCTTGTTGTTGATCGACGGTCCGAGGTCTTCCGGCCAGGTGCCGCACGGGCCGGCATCGGCCACGATGCGCGGATACTTCAGCCGGATGGTCGCGAACAGCCGTTGGTCTTCGGGATGGTACTGACGCACGGTAATGCCACGCGGGGGAACGCCGACATTACCAAGCAACGTCTGGACTTCGCGCAGCGATTCCTGCGCCGCGCGCGCGTTAGGCGTGCCCACGGGCACTTCGGCGATGATTGCGCCGGTGCCTTCGGCCAGCCAGGCCTCGCCAAGCGCTGCGACATCGGTGCGCTGCGCCGCGGTCAAGCCGCCGCGTGCCGAGCCGACGAAGATCTCGGAGTTGCGGATGGATTCCTGCACGACGATCGGATGGCGCAGCCGGTAGTCAGTCGGCGGCAGCGTGCCGGTGATATCGGAACGGCCGGTCTGATTGCAGGCGCCGAGCGCCAGCGAGGCGCCCGCGATCACAACCGCGAGGCGGAGCCGTCTATGGAAAGCGGCGGGGTGTCTGGTGGTCATTGGTCTGTCCTTGTCCCGCGTCAGTCCGTGATGAAGCCGTAGGTGCCGCGATAGGTCTTGTTGGTCTCGGGCCGGCCCGGCGCGCCATAGATGCGGTTGACGCTGCCGAGCAGGTCGGCCTGCGGGTCGGACGAGTCTGCAAATCCGTCATCTGGACGCGACAGGTCCTTTGGCGCGACGGCGCGCACGATATAGGGCGTTACCAGCACCATCAGCTCGGTGTTGTTGTTGACGTAATCGCGGCTGCGGAACAGCGAGCCGAGCACCGGCAATTGCGCGAGACCCGGCAGACCGCTGATGCCCTGCTTGGTCTGCTCCTTGATCAGACCCGCCATCACCATGGAACCGCCCGATGGAATCTCGAGCGTGGTGTCGGCGCGATTGGTCTTGATCGCTGGAATGGAGGTGCCACTGATGGTCACCGCATTTTCCTGCGACAGTTCGGAAACCTCGGTCGCAACCCGCATGCTGATGCGGCCTTCGCTCAGCACAACCGGCGTGAATCCGAGCGAGATACCGAACTTCTTGAAGGTGATCTGCGTGGTACAGATCCGCGTTGTGGGATCGCAGGTGTTGCCGCCCGGGACGGGGAATTCACCGCCCGCGAGGAAGTTGGCGGTTTCGCCCGAGATCGCTGTCAGGCTCGGTTCGGCAAGCGTGCGGATCAGACCGGCGTTTTCCATCGCCTTGACGGTGGCGGTCACGGACGGGGTTGAGCCGAACGATGCCGTCGTGGCGTTGCCATCGACCAGGTTACGGCCCAGCGCGGTGAAGGGGTTGGTGTTGTTGAACTTCACCACGGCGGTGCCGTAGCCCAACTGCGCTGACAGATCGACGCCGAGCTGCTTGACGATGCTGCGCTGAACCTCCGCGACCGTCACTTTCAGCATGACCTGATCGCGGCTGCGCACGGAAATGCTGTTGACGACCTTGTCGGCGCCGCCGACCAGCCGTGCGGCGATATCGACAGCCTGCTGGGCCTCGATCGTGGAGGCTGCCGAGCCCGATATGACGACGCCGTCGCCGAGGCCTTCGACGCGGAGATTGGCGCTCGGCACCGTCTGCTTCAGCGCGGCGCGAACGCCGTTGAGATCGCGGGTGACGGCGATGTCATAGGCCGCAATCTGCTGGCCTGTGGAATCGAAGAACACGATATTGGTCTGGCCGACGGTGGCGCCGATGATGTAGGCGCGCTGCGACGAGCGCACCACGGCATTGGCGATCTTGGGATCGGCGACCAACACATCCTTGATGTCGCGGGGCAGGTCGATGACGATCGATTTGCCAATGCCGAGCGCCAGGAAGCGCGCGCCCATCTGGCCGTCGGACGACATCGGCGCGCCCATGTTGGCGCGCGCATCCGCGGCCAGCACCGGCGTCAGCGCAGGATTCAGCGTCATCGCGGTGATGGCCGTATACGACAGCGCCCGGACCACGAAGGTCTGCATCGGTCCGCTGGTTGTCATGCGCCTCATCCTCTGCATCCTTGTCACTTGGCCGATGTCGACGTCGGAATGCCGTAGCGAACGACGTTGATGCTATCGCGCTTGGTGTTGCGGTCTTCGCTGACCGTGTCGGGCAGGTTGCGGTCGACCAGCGCGCGCAGCGCCAGCGAAAGCGTGCCGGTCTGCCGCGCCCGCGCCAGCATCTCGGCCTGCTCGGGCTTCAACTCGAGCGTCGCGGTCTTGCCGACGACGGTGTTCTGGCCGTCTTTTTCCTTCGGGGCCTGGTCGATCGCCAGAACCCGGATGTTGCTCATGATGACTTCCGAATTGACGATGTCCGGCGCGCCGCCTCGGTCGGGGTTCTTGTCGCGCTTCGACAGGATCACATCGACGCGGTCGTTCGGCAGGATGAAGCCGCCGGCGCCGGTTTCCGGGGAGATTTCGGTGGAGACCGCGCGCATACCGGTCGGCAGAACAGCGGCCATGAAGCCGGAACCGTTGGCGCGCACCAGCTTCGGCTCGCGGATCGGTTCCCCTGCGATGAATTGCGAGCGCGCGATCGAGCCGGCAAGCTGGGTCGGCGCATCCGGCTTCTCGGTGCGGCGAATGACGGTGGAACTGGCGGCCGAGGTCGGCCAGCTCTGCCACTGCACGTCGTCGAGGCCAAGCGTCTGGCCCAGCGCGATTTCGGATTTGGCGACGAGAACGTCAGTGGTTTGCAGCTGAGCGACCGGTGCGACCGGGGCCGGCGCCTGTTCGGAACTGCTCGCCAGATACAGGGCTACGCCGCCCGCGCCGACGGCAATGGCCAGGACCACTATGCGTGCGGTATTCATACGCTTCAACTTTCCACATTACGCGGCGACGCAGACGTCGCTGTAAGGGGCAGTTGACCAGCTATTCGTCAAAGCATGGTTAATGAGCGGTATCTAAATCGAGGAGGCGGTAATCGGCGTTCAGTGCAGCGCCAGCCGGGTCAGATCGACGGCCCGGATCCACTCGGTTTCCGGGTAGACCATCAGCGCCCCCAGTGCGAGCGCGATGCCGTAGGGGATGCCGGTTTGCTTGTCGTGCAGCTTCAGCAACCAGGGCTGGCTACCAAGCGCATGCGGCAGCGGCCACTGCCGGGCCTGTAGCAACAACAGAGTCAGCGCGCCGCCGAACAGCGAGGCATAGACCAGGAAGTCGAGCAAGTGACCGAAGCCGAACCACAGGCCGGCGGACGCTGCCAGCTTGGCATCGCCGCCGCCGACCCAGCCGAAGGCGAAGCAGGTGAAAGCGACCACGAGCACCGTCAGGCCGGCGCCGACATGCGACCCGATGTCGTGAAGCCCCATGCCGCTGAAGAGCGCCAGCGCCGCAAAGCCGCCGATCAGAAGCAGCGAGATGCGGTTGGAGATCGTCATTGTGAACAGGTCGCTGGCGGCTGCGAAAGCCATCAGCGCGGGAAATAGCAGCAGGCGGGCGAGGTCGAGGATCATGGCTTCAGGCCTGTTGCGACGATGTCGTAAATCTAGCCAGCAGAAGTGAACAATCGGGAAACGATGAGAAATTTACCAGGCACCGGCGATCCGTACCGCCAGCGCAGCCAGCGCCAGCACCAGCGCCAGGCAGACGATGCCGGCGGGTTCGCGGAACACAACCGCCAGCGGCGAGATCTGTGGCTGCGGCAGGATGCGCGGGGTGGGCTTACTCATACGCAAAACCTTGAGGGGCGAACGGTGCCAGCGGAGGAACCGGCCGTCGCACGTATTTTGATACAATTAGACACAAAAAAGGCTCCGGATTCTCCGGAGCCTTTTGATGCAAGACCGGCTGGTTTTTACTTCAGCGAAGTGTTGATGTCGGCGAACTTGCCGTTCAGCTTGGTGCCGATGCCGTTGACGGCGGCGATGATGACCAGCGAGATGCCGGCAGCGATCAGGCCGTATTCGATAGCGGTAGCGCCGGACTCATCCTTGACGAAACGCGAAACGAGATTTTTCATAATACAAGCTCCATTGGGGAAACGTGGCTGTCGAACTTAGGTTTGGTCTTGCCGGCGTTCTCAGCACCGTGACCATGCCAGTACCGTAGGGTGCGACACTTGCGACGCGGTTAATTCGATTGCGGAAAGTCGCCCACAATTGCCTCTTCTTGAGCACGGTAAATGTATACTTAAGAGTGTTTCTAACGGCTTGGCAGGCGCGGGAGAGCGGACTCTACTATCAATTCACGGCCCGTTAAGCATGAAGCGGTAACTCTCGGGCTCCTGTATCCGATGAGGTCGCCATGTTCCCGATGCCGATGGAAGTGCTTGATATGTTCGGCCAGACACTTGCCAAGGTGGTGCCGATTACCTTTGTGCTGGCGATTGTCTTCACGGTCTTGTCGCACTTCTGGGCCTGCAATCCGGGCAAGCCGTGGTGGCGGAAGACCGAACTCGTCACCGACATCTGTTACTGGTTCTTCGTGCCGTTGATCACCCGCGTGGTCCGTATCGGGCTGCTGGTGCTCGGCGCTGCCGTCGTCTTCAATATTCATGACGCCGACGGATTGATCGCATTTTACGACAATGGTCACGGACCGCTGGCCGAGATGCCGCTGTGGGTGCAGGCGATCTTCTTTCTCGTCGTCTCCGACTTCCTGCTGTACTGGTTTCATCGCATGTATCATGGTGGTGGTTTCTGGAAGTACCATGCCATCCATCACTCCTCCCATGAAGTGGAGTGGATTTCGGCGGCGCGCTTCCATCCGGTGAACCTGTTCCTCGGTACAGTCGCGGTTGATGTCGTGCTGCTGATGGCCGGCGTCTCGCCCAACATTATGTTGTGGGTCGGCCCGCTCACCACGTTCCATTCCGCCTTCGTGCACGCCAACCTGAACTGGACGCTGGGCCCGCTGCGCTACGTGATTGCCACGCCGGTGTTTCACCGCTGGCACCACACCTCGCTGGCGCGCGGCGGTGACACCAACTTCGCGGGTACCTTTCCGATCTGGGACATCCTGTTTGGTACATTCCGGATGCCGGCCGGCGAACTCCCGGATGATTACGGTGTCGACGGCGAGCCGTTGCCTGCCGAGTTTGTTGGACAGCTGGCGTATCCCTTCAAGCATTGAATGCGTGCAGGACAAGGCAGACTTCGATTCAATAATTTGGAATTGTGGCAACCATGTCGATCGCCCCTCCCGATCGGGAGGGGCGTGCGCGCGGTGCGCAGACGCCGCTCAATTGAAACTCAGCGTGCCCGTTTGAAGGAACGTACATCGCATTCCAGCCATCCTGTTTGCTCTTCCTTCATCAATTAACGTCAGATTTGCCATGTCGGGCGTCGGCACCGCTGCGTATCTGCTTTTGCCGGCTTGTATCGTCCCGGAGTACAGGATGTCGCTTTTGTTGCGTAAGCGCGCGCGCGCGCTGTTGTTGGTCCCGTCGCTTGCTGCGGGCATGCTGCTGACTCCCGCCGTCATAGCGGCGCCGGTCGATGAGCTGATCGCGGTCAATGTTGATCAGGCCAAGCTCGTCAAGTTTCCCGACCAGATCGCTACCATCGTGGTCGGAAATCCCCTGATTGCGGATGTCACGCTGCAGCCCGGCGGGCTCGTCGTCGTCACCGGCAAGGGCTATGGGGCCACCAACGTGATCGCAATCGATCGCCGCGGCCAGGTGTTGATGGATCGCATCATTCAGGTGCAGGGCCCGAGCGACAAGGTTGTGACGGTCTTCCGCGGCATCGAGCGCGAATCCTACAGCTGCTCGCCGGTCTGCCAGCGCCGCGCGACGCTGGGCGATAGCGACGGCTTCTTCAATACGACGATGGGGCAGGCGGGTTCGCTGAATACCTCGGCCCAGGGCGCCGCGGCGCCGAAGACCAACTGATCCAGCTCAATGAACCGGCATTGACCACGATCTGGCCATCCGCCGGATCATGGTGAATGCCGGGTTAACGTTGCGGTGCATGTTGTAGGTATTGCTGGAAACACTTCCACAATCAGTTTGCGTTACCTTGGCGGTAGATATCTCCCGTCGCCCAAGGTTCCGCTGATGTTGCTCCCTATCGCCACGTTTGCCGCTCCGGGCCGCCTGTTGCGCCGTTTTTTCCGCAACAGGCGCGGCTCCGCGGCCGTCGAGTTCGCGATCATTGCGCCGGTGTTCTTCGCGATGATCTTTGCGATTATCGAAACAGCCCTGGTGTTCTTTGCCGGCCAGGTGCTCGAAACCGCGGTGCAGGATACGGGGCGCGCGTTTTTCACCAGCACGACCGTGTCGAAGACGGATTACGAGACGGCAATCTGCAACCGCATCAAAGTTCTGATGGATTGTACAAAGGTCCGCAATGACGTTCAGACATATGCGGCAGGGACGGTATTCACGATTGCCGATCCGATCGATTCCAGTGGAAAATTCGTCGATAGCTTCAGCTACAATCCACCGGCTTCGACCGATACAACAAGCACCGTCGTGGTGCGCTCCTACTATCAATGGCCGCTGTTCGTCACGGGGCTGGGATACAACATCGCCAACGTCAATCGCGGCGGTAGCAACAGTTCGCGTCTGCTGACCGCGACCGCCGCGTACCGTCCCCAATGAGAGCCGAGATCATGTCCAGGGTTCCGGCGTTGTGCAGTCGTTTTCCGCGGCTGCTGGCGCGATTGTACGCCGACACCCGTGGCATTGCCGCCGTGGAATTCGCGATGATCATGCCGCTGTTGATGGTGATGTTCTTCGGCATGATCGATGTGTCGATGGGCGTCGGTGCGGACCGCAAGGTGACGATGATCGCACAGACGATGGCCGATCTGGCCTCGCGCTATACGAAGGTGGTGGATGCGGACTTCACCAACTTCTTCAGTATCGGCGATGCCATGCTGACGCCGTTTGCACCCGGGGATCTCACTGCCACGATCAGTCAGGTCTACATCGATCCCACGACAGGCACGGGCAAGGTGTACTGGAGCAAAGGCGACGCCGTGCGGTCGTTGAATTCGTCGGTCACTGTTCCTGCAGGTTTGATCGGCAAGGACTCGTCGGGAAATGTGCTGGCGAACCAGTATCTGATTTTTGCCGAAGTGAAGTACGCCTACAAGCCGATCATCGGCTACGTCGTGCCGAAGGCCGGCCTCACGCTGAGCGAAACGACCTACGCACGGCCGCGGCAGTCGACCTGCGTCGATTATGTGACGGCCGGCACCTGCAAGTAGGTGTCGCGTCACGGATCGAGGCGGCGGATCAACCCGCAAAAAGCCGCACCAACAACAAAAAGGCCACGCTGGAAAGCGCGGCCTTTTCATATTGTCAGCGAAATTGCGCAGCAGCAGCCGCGCATTTCGTTTAGCCAGCGGCGCGCAGATTGTCGGCCGAAGACTTGCCAGAGCGACGATCGGCAACGATTTCGTAGCTGATCTTCTGGCCTTCACGCAGGGTGCCGAGGCCGGCACGCTCAACGGCGCTGATGTGCACGAACACGTCGTTGCCGCCGTCATCCGGCTGAATGAAACCGAAGCCCTTGGTCGCGTTAAACCACTTCACAGTTCCCATGCTCACGGGGGTAGTCCCTTCTCAATATACTATAGTAGTAGCCCGCGGTGCTCGCAGGCTGGTGATATCGAATTTTTGGAAGGGTCGTCAGTCTAGACCGGCTGCACCGGGGGATAGATAATGTCGTCCGGCCGAAAATCGATTAGTTCATGTTAAGCGAAGCTGACGTTCAAGACAATCCTGACGCGCACGTTTTTTTGATAGTGCACCAACAGTCACGGGTCGCTTCGCAAAACCGCGCGCGACACAGGGTGTCACGCGCGGTGTAGTTGTTGTGCAGTGCAAGCTCAGCGCAGTGCGCGTTAGCGCTTAGCGGCGCCGGAACTGACCGCGCGGCGGAGCGCCACGGGGGGCGCCGCCGCCGGGACGTTCGTCCTTGTGGCGGAAGATCAGCCGGCCCTTTTCGAGATCGTAGGGCGACATCTCGATCGTCACGCGATCGCCTGCCAGCGTCTTGATGCGGTTCTTCTTCATCTTGCCTGCAGTGTAGGCAACGATTTCGTGTCCGGCATCCAGCTGCACGCGATAGCGCGCATCCGGAAGGATTTCGGTCACCAGTCCTTCGAACTGGATTAGCTCTTCTTTGGCCATTCGTTAGCTCCAGATCGATCGGTTGTTAGCGCGGACGCTGGGTGCGGTTGGGCGTGGTGTTCGGTCGGCTTTCGCGATGCAGGAAGGCAACGCCCTGCATCCCTTCTTTGTTGGCAGCGCCGGCCTGAGCGGCCGGGCGGGAGGTCGGTTCGTGCCGCGCATTGTCGCGGTTCGGTTGCGGTGCACCGCCATTGCCGCCGCCTGGGGGGCGACGACGATTGCGGGCGTTCTGGCTCGGCGCGCCGTCATTGCTGCGCGGCGCGGACGGGCGCGAGTTACGGTTCTGACCGCCCCGATTCTGGGAGGGCGGCGGACCCACGTCGTTACGACCGGGGGTTCGGCGATCTTCCTTCGGAAGCGAGATGCGGATCAGCTTTTCGATATCGCGCAGATACGCCATTTCCTCGCCGGAGCAAAGCGAGATCGCAATGCCCTCGGCGCCGGCGCGCGCGGTACGGCCGATACGGTGAACATAGGTCTCGGGAATGTTCGGCAGGTCGAAGTTCACCACATGGGTGATGCCGTCAACGTCGATGCCGCGGGCGGCGATGTCGGTTGCCACCAGCGTCTTGATTTCGCCGCTGCGGAAGTTCGCCAGGGTGCGTTCGCGATGGTTCTGCGACTTGTTGCCGTGGATCGCGTCAGCGCGGATGCCGGCGCGCTCGAGGCCCTTCACGACTTTGTCAGCGCCGTGCTTGGTGCGGGTGAAGATCAGCGCCCGGTTGACAGTCTCCGACTTCAGGATCTGCGCCAGGATGGTCGGCTTGGCGGAGTGATCGACATGGATCACGCGCTGGGCGATGCGCTCGACGGTCGAGGATACCGGGGTCACGGCGACGCGGGCCGGATCCTTCAGCATGTGCTCGGCGAGTTCGGCGATATCCTTCGGCATGGTGGCCGAGAAGAACAGCGTCTGGCGCTTGATCGGCAGCTTGGCGACGATTTTGCGGATGTCGTTGATGAAGCCCATGTCGAGCATGCGGTCGGCTTCGTCGAGTACCAGGAACTCAACCAGGTTGAGTTTCAGGCCATTGCTCTGCACGAGGTCGATCAGCCGGCCGGGGGTGGCGACGAGAACGTCGACGCCCTGCATCAGCGAACGCACCTGGCGACCCATCGGCACGCCGCCGATGGCGAGCGCGGAGGTCAGATGCATGTGGCGGCCGTAGGCGTTGAAGCTCTCGAGGATCTGGCCGGAGAGTTCGCGGGTCGGGCTAAGCACCAGCACGCGGCAATGCTTGGGCTGCACCTTGATGCGGTCGAGAAGCAGGCGGTGAAGGATCGGCAGCGCGAACGACGCGGTCTTGCCGGTGCCGGTCTGGGCGATGCCGATCACGTCCTTGCCGGTAATGGCGATCGGGATGGTCTGCGCCTGGATCGGGGTGGGCGTGGTGTAGTTTTCTTCCTTGAGCGCACGGGTAATGGGATCGGCGAGGCCGAATTCCTGAAAGGTGGTCAAAAGATATGTCTTTCCATAATGAAAGCATGCGCCCGGCCATCAGGCCAGGAGCGCGCGAGGGGTGTCTGGAGACACCCGCGTGTCTGGGGCGTCGTTTAGGTTGGCTGAAGGGGCAAGCCAGAAACCGTTGGACGGGATCAGTACACGCGGCTCGCATAGACCTGATGATTCTCAAGGTCGTGTAGGTCATATGGAACAGGAACGCGGCGGTTTCAAGGTGATTCACCAGTGCGCCCAGACAGCGTCAAAATACCGCTGCATGAAATTTAGACAAACTGGAAATTATGCATGACAATTAGGCGATCTGCCGCGTCAATGGCCAAATTTTGTGCTCACTAAATAAGCCGCCCAATTCGGCGGCGGCCGGTCAAATTCCGGATTCCCCAGCAATCTCATGAGCATGACGTGCAATCGTTCGCTGGCACACTTCTTGCGATTCCCTTAACGCGCCGGCCGTGGGGCCGTTCCGCCATAATTCACGTCTGCGTCAGGGAGATGACTTCACATGATCACCAATTTGACTCACGCCATAGCCAAGCCGATGAGCCGGCGCAGCTGGATGGCGGCGACCGCGGGCCTGGTTCTCGGCCTGTCGGCACTCTCGCCCGCGAAGGCGGCAGATGACACCATCAAGGTCGGCGTGCTGCATTCGCTGTCGGGCACGATGGCGATCTCCGAAACCACGCTGAAGGACACCGTCCTGTTCATGATCGATGAGCAGAACAAGAAGGGCGGCGTGATGGGCAAGAAGCTCGAAGCCGTCGTCGTCGACCCCGCCTCGAACTGGCCGCTGTTCGCCGAAAAGGCCCGCGAGCTGATCACCAAGGACAAGGTCGCCGTCGTGTTCGGTTGCTGGACCTCGGTGTCGCGCAAGTCGGTGCTCCCTGTTTTCAAGGAGCTGAACTCGGTCCTGTTCTACCCCGTGCAGTACGAGGGTGAAGAGTCCGAGCGCAACGTGTTCTACACCGGTGCCGCCCCCAACCAGCAGGCGATCCCGGCGGTCGATTATCTGATGAAGGACGAGAAGGTGAAGCGCTGGGTGCTCGCCGGCACCGACTACGTCTATCCCCGCACCACCAACAAGGTGCTGGAAGCCTATCTGAAGTCCAAGGGCGTCAAGTCCGAAGACATCATGATCAACTACACCCCGTTCGGTCATTCGGACTGGCAGACGATCGTCGCTGACATCAAGAAGTTCGGCTCGGCCGGCAAGAAGACCGCGGTGGTCTCGACCATCAACGGCGACGCCAACGTTCCGTTCTACAAGGAACTCGGCAACCAGGGCATCAAGGCCAAGGACATCCCGGTCGTGGCGTTCTCGGTGGGTGAAGAAGAACTCGCCGGCATCGACACCAAGCCGCTGCTCGGCCATCTCGCTGCCTGGAACTACTTCGAGTCCATCAAGACGCCCGCCAACGACAAGTTCATCAAGGAATGGCAGGCGTTCACCAAGAATCCGAAGCGCGTGACCAACGATCCGATGGAAGCCACCTATATCGGCTTCAACATGTGGGTGAAGGCGGTCGAGAAGGCCAAGTCGATCGAAGCCGACAAGGTGATCGATGCGCTGCCTGGCATTGAGGCCGCCAACCTGACCGGCGGTACCTCGAAGATGCTGCCGAACCACCACATCACCAAGCCGGTGTTCATCGGCGAGATCAAGGGTAACGGCCAGTTTGACGTCGTCTGGAAGACCCCGGGCCTCGTGGCTGGCGATGCCTGGTCGAAGGAGCTGGAAGGCTCCAAGGACCTGATTGGCGACTGGGTAGGCAAGAAGTGCGGTAACTACAACACCAAGACCAACAAGTGCGGCGGTCAGGGTTCCTGATCACGCCCTTGATGTGACCTGAGACCCCTCGTTCGTCATTGTGAGGAGCCCTTCGCGACGAAGCAATCCAGCCTTTCTTTGTGGCCTCTGGATTGCTTCGCCCCAAAGAAATTGGCTTTGCCAATTTCGTTGGGGCTCGCAATGACGGGGGACAGGTCTGTCGTTGACAATTTTTCCCGAGCAACTGAAGAAGGCGGCATTGCCGTCGCCTTCTTCCTTTCCTCCCGTCCGGGGTCGTCCAGTGCCGATTAAACTCGTCGATCGTTTTCGCGCCGTTGTGTTTGCATTCCTTCTGATCGCCGCGTCCGCTATCCCGGCGCTGGCGGGTCCCTTCGAGGATGCCGTCGCCAAATTCGCCAATGACGATTATTCCGACACCGACGAGGCCGTCGGTGTGATCGCTACGTCCGGCAATCCGCAGGCCTTTGCCATCATCAGCGCGCTGCAGGACGGCCGGTTGTTGGCCGATCCCGACAGCAAGAAAATCTATCTCACCCAGGCCGACGGCAAGAGCGTCGATGCCGCCACCGGCGCGCCGATCGCCAGCGTGCCCGACAGCGCCGTCGCGGTGCGCCTCAACAACCGTCTGCGCCGCACCATCGATGCCGCTTTGGGCGGTCTCACGCTGATGTCGCCCGATCCCGCCAAACGCGTGGAAGCCGCGCAATCTGTGTTCAAGACCCACGATGCCGCCATGCTGCCGGTGGTCGATCAGGCGCTGGAGAAAGAAACCAACAAGGCGGCGAAGCAGGCTTTCGTCGAGGCACGCGCGGCGATCCTGCTGTTCAAGGAAGACGCTACCGACGTTGAGAAAATCGAGTCCATCGCGGTCATCAAGGCGCGCGGCGATCAGGAAGCCCTCGCGCTTCTGACGGGACTTTCCGGCGCCGAACAATCGATCCTGGTCGCGCGCCGCGCCGCCAGTGCCAGTACGGCTATCAAGAGCCGCCAGACGCTGTGGTCGATCGCCCAGAACGCCTGGTACGGGCTGTCGCTCGGCTCGGTGCTGCTGCTCGCTGCCATTGGCCTGGCCATCACCTTCGGCGTGATGGGCGTCATCAACATGGCGCATGGCGAAATGGTCATGCTTGGCGCCTATGTCACTTTCGTCGTGCAGGAACTGATCCGCACGAAGAACCCGGCGCTGTTTGATTACTCGCTGGCCATCGCGCTGCCGCTGGCCTTCCTGGTCGCCGCCGCGGTCGGCATCCTGATCGAGCGCACCGTCATCCGCTTCCTCTATGGGCGCCCGCTGGAAACTTTGTTGGCCACCTGGGGCATCTCGCTGGTGCTGCAGCAGGCCGTGCGCGGCAGTTTCGGTCCGACCAACAAGGAGGTCGGCAACCCGACGTGGATGTCCGGCGCCTTCGATCTCGGCGGCATCCTCATCACCTATAACCGCCTCTGGATCATCGTCTTCACCGGCATCGTGTTCGTCGCGCTGCTCGGCATGCTGCGCTTTACGCGGCTTGGCCTCGAAATGCGCGCGGTGACGCAAAACCGGTCGATGGCGGCCGCCGTTGGCATCCGTACCGCTCGTATCGATGCGCTGACCTTCGGCCTCGGCTCCGGC
>NZ_JAQGJT010000077.1 GCF_028290495.1 Tardiphaga sp. | reverse complement strand
GACAATTTCCGCGCCCGCGCACTGGCGAAGGGCATCTCGGAGGCGACCTGGAGCCGCGTGATGGGCCGCATCGAGCCCGACATGAGCGTGTTCAAGCAGATGCAGCGGCAGCCGGAATTCTACGAGCAGATCTGGCAATACATCAACCGCCGGGTCTCCGACTGGCGCATCATCAATGGCAATGAGGCGCTTCGGAAAAACGAAGCGCTGTTTGCGCGGATCGATCAGGATTTTGGCGTAGAGCGCGGCACGCTGCTGGCGATGTGGGGCGTTGAATCCGCCTATGGCGATCCGATCGTGCAGCAGAACCACATGCGGCCGGTCTTCCCATCGCTCGCGGCATTGGCCTGGAACGAGCCGCGCCGCCGCAGCTACTGGGAAACCGAGCTGATCAACGCGCTGAAGATCGTCGACAAGGGCTGGGGCACGCCCGATGAGATGCGCGGCTCCTGGGCCGGCGCGATGGGCCACACCCAATGGATGCCCGAAGTCTGGCTCAATGTCGGCATCGACTACGACCGCGACGGCCGTGTCTCGCCTTTCGGTCGGCCCGACGACGCGCTCGGCTCCAGCGCGCGCTTTCTGGTCAACCGCGGCAAGTATCCGCGCGGCGAACATTGGGGTTACGAGGTCCGCGCGAATGGCGCCGCCGCGTCGGAGAGCGGCCGGAGTTACGCGGCGTGGACCGCCACCGGCGTAAGCCGCGCTGACGGCAAGCCGTTCCCGCAGCCGAATGCCAGCGCCAAATTGTGGATACCGGTGCAAGGCGGCCCGGCCTTCCTGCTCGGCCAGGGCTTCTATGCCGTGCGAAGCTACAATCCGTCGATGAACTACGCTCTGGCGATCTGCCATCTCGGCGACCGCATCCTGGGTGCGCCGCCATTCCTGCAGCCGTTCCCGGGCTCCGAACGCGCGCTGACGCTGGCCGAAGTGCAGGAAGTGCAGACCCGCCTGACCCGCGCCGGGTTTGATACCGGCGGCACCGACGGTCGCGTCGGCAACGACACCATGAAGGCGGTGAAGGACTATCAGACGAAAACGGGGCTGCTACCTGCGGATGGTTATGGCGGGCTCAAGGTGCTGGCGCGGCTGCGGCAGGGCGGCTGAGGCTCGCGTTGCCGCTCACTGTCATTCCGGGATGCGACAGACGGCGGAGCCGGATGGCGCATGCCCGGAACCTCGATCTGTTCATCGTCTCATTTGGAGGTTCCGGGTTCGCTCGAGCGTCGCTCTCGCGCCCCGGAATGACAGTTTTTTCTCACCGGATCACCGCCGGCCCCGGGTCCGGCACCGCGATATCGATCACCCTGAGCTGCACGCGCTCGGTGCCCTGCCAGCGGTCCACGGCTAATGATCCCGCCACATGCAGCGGCATGCCGCGGTTGGCCAGCAAGGCATTACCGAGCTTTTGCCCGACCGAACGAAACGCGATGCCGTTGACGATCGTGCCATCCGACGACTTGAAGCGCAGCCGCAGATGCGCCTGTCCGACTTCATCTGCATAGACCAGCTGGTGCGACGGCAATGCCACCACGGGCTCCGGATTGCCGGCGCCAAACGGCCCTGCCCGGTTTAGCGTCGCCACCAGATCCGGCGTGACGCCGCGCGCGGTGACTGCGCCGTCGATGAACAGTTCTTTCTCGTTACGCGATTTGGCGACGTCGGCGGCCAGAGCGGATTCAACGTAGGCGCGAAATTCGCCGAGCTTTTCCTTGCGCAGCGTCACGCCGGCCGCCATCGCGTGGCCGCCACCCTTGATCAGCAGGCCATCGGTGACCGCCTGCCGCACCACCTTGCCGATATCGACGCCGGAGATCGAGCGGCCTGATCCGGTGCCGATGCCGCCCGGCTCCAGCGCGATCGCAAAGGCTGGCCGCGAGAATTTTTCCTTGAGCCGCGACGCCACCAGCCCGACCACGCCGGGATGCCAGCCCTCGGCGGCGGTCACGATCACCGAGCCCTTGTCTTCAAGACCGAGTGACGCCATCGCCTCGGCTTCCGCCTGTGCCTCCGCCATCTGCTCGATGACGCGGCGCTCGACATTGAGCCGGTCGAGTTCGGCCGCGATCCGTGCCGCCTCGGAGATATCCCCCTCCAGCAGCAGCCGCACACCGAGATCGGCGCGGCCGATGCGGCCGCCCGCATTGATGCGCGGCCCCAGCATGAAACCGAGATGCCAGGCCTCCGGCGGCCCGTTGAGGCGCGCGACATCCATCAAGGCGGTGTGGCCGACATGGTCGCGGCGGCGCAGTGCGATCAGCCCCTTGGCGACGAAAGCGCGGTTCAGCCCGGTGAGTTGCGCCACGTCGGCGACGGTGCCGAGCGCGACATGATGCAGCATGTCGAGCAGGTTCGGCTCCGGCATCGTCGCGGTCCAGAAGCCGCGCTTGCGCAATTCGCGGTTGACGGCCACCAGCGTGATGAAGACGAGCCCCACCGCGGCGAGATGGCCGAGGCCGGAAATGTCGTCGAGCCGGTTCGGATTCACCAGCGCTTCGACATCGGGCAGTTCGTCGCCGGCCTGATGGTGGTCGATGACGACGACCGACATACCGACCTTCTTCGCTTCGGCCAGCGGCTCCATGCTGGTGGTGCCGCAATCGACCGTTACCAGCAGCTTCGCGCCCTTCTCCGCCAGCATGCGGATGGCGTCGATGTTGGGGCCGTAGCCCTCGAAGATGCGGTCGGGAATATGGATCTGCGGGTCGAGCCCGCAATGTCTCAGGTGCCAGGCCAGCAGCGCCGACGAGGTCGCGCCGTCGACGTCGTAATCGCCGAAGATCGCCACCTTCTCGCCGTTTTGCGCGGCGTCCGCGATGCGCTTGGCCGCCGCTTCCATCTGCGTCACGGTGAAGGGATCAGGCATCAGCTTGCGGATGGTCGGATCGAGGAAGTCCTCGACGGCATCCAGCTCGACGCCGCGCCCGGCCAGAAGCCGCGCCAGCATCTCCGGCAATTGAAACCGCTGCACCATGGCTAGCGCCCGCGCAGCGCCGCGCTGGTCAACGCGGTCGCGCCAGGTCTTGCCGGTCGCCGACAGCGTTACGCCGAGAAAGGCAGGCCTGGATTCAACGGGAATGACGGTGGGTGACATGATGGCCGGACATAAGCACGAAGTGCTGGCGAGGCAAACCGGGCGGAGACCGTTGCCACCAGGTCAGTTGCGTGCGGTCTGCGCGGTCACTGCCCCAAATGCCGCAGAATGTTCGCTGCAACAAAAACCACGATCGCCAGAAAAACGAGATGCTTCCTGGTCAGCACATCAGCACCCCATCCGCTTCGCCAGATCGTTGAAATCGTCGGCCACCACGTCCCACTCGCCTTCGGCCTTGAAGTCGCGGCTCTGGTGCGGGCCGTATTCGGTAGGGCGCGGCACGAACGCGGTTTGGAGGCCGAGCTTTTGTGCAGCGTCGAGGTCGTTGTTGTGGGCGGCGACCATCATCACCTGTCCGGGCTTCAGGTTGAGCAGCCGCGCCGCGCCGAGATAGGTCTGCGGATCCGGCTTGTAGTGTTCGAACAGTTCGGCGCTCATGATCAGGTCCCACGGCAGGCCGGCGAACTTCGCCATGTTGGTGAGCAGCGCGACGTTGCCGTTCGACAGCGGGCTGATGATGTATTTGGTCTTCAGCCGGGTCAGACCGCTGATGCTGTCGGCCCACGGATGTAGCCGGTGCCAGCCCAGCGTCAGGTGTTCGAGGTCATCGGCGGCGAGGCCGCTGATCCGGAACTTCTGCACCAGCACTTCCAGCGACTGCCTGTGCAACGTGTCGAGTTTCATGAAGCCGCGCTCGGGATGATGGCGCACGACATCCATCGACGGCATGTAGGCCTGACGCCAGGCATCGACCAGAGCGGTCCAGTCAGCGCTTACACCATTGGCGCCGCCCCATTTGGTGAAGTCGGCGATCAGGCTGGAACGCCAGTCCACCACGGTGCCGAATACATCGAACACCAGCGCCTTGACGTCGTGCGTCTCGCTCATGCGTCTCTCCCACGTCGCTATTATTGTTTTGGTAGCTAGCAACAGCGCTTGTCATTCGGGGATGCGCTGCAGACGGCGAAGCCGGCTTCAGTGCAGACCCGGAACCCAGAGATAGTTGAACATCTCGAGGTTCCGGGCTCGCTCGCCGCTCTCGCTGCGCGCGCCCCGGAACGACAGAAGTTCTAAAACACCTTCCGATACTGCATGAAGCCGGAATTGTCCGCGACCTGATCGTAGAGAATTCTGGCCTGCGCATTATCGTTGTGCGTCAGCCAGTGGACGCGGCTGCAGCCGGCAGCTTTGGCCTTCTCATACACCGCCTCGATCAGTGCACGTCCCAGCCCCAGTCCGCGTGCGCTGGAATCGACGAACAGGTCCTGCAGATAGCAGTAGTCGCCCGGCGTCCAGGTCGAGCGGTGATACAGGAACTGAACGATACCGGTGAGCTTGCCGTCGACATAGGCGCCGAGCAGATGCATCCGCTCCTTCGGGTCATGGAAACGGGCCCAGGCGGTATCGGTGGCCACCTGCGGCAGCGTCGCCTTGTAGAAAGTCAGGTAGCCCTGCCACAGCGGTTCCCATGCGGCGCGTTCATCGGCGCCGACGGGGCGAATTTCGATATTCTTGGTCATCTATCAATCAACTCAATCGAGGTGGAATTTTTCAAGCTGGCGATGTTCGCCCTTGATGATGCGAACGGTGCCGGTGACGGAGCGCATCACGATCGTTTCGGTCTCGATCACATTGCCGCGGAACTTGACGCCGGACAGCAACGAGCCGTCGGTGACGCCAGTGGCCGCAAACAGGCAGTCGCCCCGCGCCATGTCTTCGATGCCGTAGATGAACTTCGGATCGGTGATGCCCATCTTCAGTGCGCGCGCGCGCTTCTCGTCGGTGTCGAGGATCAGCCGGGTCTGCATCTGGCCGCCGATGCAGCGCAGCGCCGCCGCGGCCAGCACGCCTTCCGGCGCGCCGCCGGTGCCGATGTAGATGTCGATGCCGGACTTCTCCGGATTGGCGCAGTGGATCACGCCGGCGACGTCGCCGTCGTCGATCAAACGCACGGCAGCGCCGGTGGTGCGGATCGCAGCGATGATGCCCGCATGGCGCGGACGGTCGAGCACCAGCGCAGTAATCGCCGACATCGGCACGCCCTTGGCCTTGGCAAGACGGCGGATGTTTTCTTCCGGCGAAGCATCGAGCTCGATGACGTTCTTGTCGTAGCCCGGGCCGATCGCGATCTTCTGCATGTAGACGTCAGGCGCGTGCAGCAGCGTGCCGCCGTCGGCCATTGCCATAGTGGCGATCGAGCCTGGCATGTCCTTGGCGCACAACGTGGTGCCTTCGAGCGGATCGACGGCGATATCGACCTTGGGACCGGCGTTCATGCCGACCTTCTCGCCGATATACAGCATCGGCGCTTCGTCGCGCTCGCCCTCGCCGATCACGATGGTGCCTTCGATCGGCATCTTGTTGAGCTCGCGGCGCATCGCATCGACGGCGGCTTGATCGGCGGCCTTCTCCTGGCCGTGGCCACGCAAACGCGCAGCCGACACCGCGGCGCGCTCGGTGACGCGCACGATCTCAAGCGTCAGAATGCGCTCCAGCAGTTGCTGCGGCTCCACGGTAATATGGGTCGACATCACGGTCTCCTTCAAACGGCATAGCGGGTCAGTGGACCCGTACAAGTCTCGAACGAATCGTCAGTTTTTCTCGATGCGGATCACCTGCGGCTTGCCGCTGATGACCTTGTCGCCCTGCACGGCAGCCAGCGCGCGGCGCATTGCATCCTCGGAGGTGGCGTAAGTGATCAGGATGACCGGCACGGGCCCGGATTTCTTCTTGCTATCCACCGGCTCGATGCCCCCGTCGGGATGACGCTGCACGATCGACTCCAGGGAAATCTTCTGTTCGGCAAGGCGGGTTGCGATGCGCGCGGCGGTGCCGGCAAGATCGCGCGCCATCAGGCGGATGTAGTAGCCGCCGAGATGACGCTCCATCGGCGCCTTGGTCGTCGCTTCCAGTTTGGCGACCGGCCGTCCGAACGGCAGCGCACGCACACCGCGCGCGACATCGGCAATATCCGCCAGCACGGCCGACGCCGTTGCAGCTCCACCGGCGCCCGGTCCGACCAGCGTGATCGGCGAGATGCCGGCACCGTCGATCGTCACCGCATTGGTGACGCCCATTACCTGGGCAATGGAGGAATTCAGCGGCACCATCGTCGGGTGCACGCGCTGTTCGACGCCGGTCGCGGTGCGCACCGCGACGCCGAGCAGCTTGACGCGGTAGCCAAGTTCGGCGGCAGCGCGCAAATCGGCGGCGGCGATCGAGGTGATGCCTTCCACATAGACCGCGCTCTGCGCGACCTTGGTGCCGAAAGCGAGGCTGGCCAGGATCGCCAGCTTCTGCGCGGTGTCATGGCCATCGACATCAAACGACGGGTCGGCTTCCGCGTAGCCGAGCCGCTGCGCGTCCTTGAGGCATTCCTCGAAGGACAGTCCCTCCTGCTCCATCCGGCTCAGGATGTAATTGCAGGTGCCGTTGAGAATGCCGTAGACGCGGTCGATGCCGGTGCCGGCGAGGCCTTCGCGCAGCGTCTTGACCACCGGAATGGCGCCGGCCACCGCGGCCTCGTAGTTCAGCGCGCCGCCATGCTTCTCGGCCAGCGCCGCCAGCTTGAGGCCGTGCTTGGCGATCAGCGCCTTGTTGGCGGTAACCACCGACTTGCCGGACGACAGCGCAGCCTCAATGGCGGAGAGCGCGGGATCGCCGACGCCGCCCATCAATTCGACGAAGCACTCGACTTCGGGATCGGTGGCGATCGCCATCGGATCCTTGGCCCAGCGAATACCGCCGAGATCAACGCCACGCTTTTTCGCCTTAGAGCGCGCCGTGACAGACACGACTTTAACGCTGCGACCGGAACGCGCGGCCAAGGTGGCGGCCTGCTGTTCGATGAGACGGACGACCTCGGCGCCAACGGTGCCGAGTCCCGCGATACCCACTTTAAGGGGTGCGACCATTTAACTGAAAACCTGTTCGGAAGGAGTCTGGTTGGGCTTGATCTGGCCCGAAAACCGGATTCCACTTTTCGGGATCAAGCCTACCGCCGGGTGGCGAGAGGAACCACGTTGTGCAACGTTTCGAGCCCGCTTTCAAGGAAGCGGCGAACGCCGCGCGCGGCCTGACGGATGCGCTGCTCGTTTTCGACCAGAGCAATGCGGACATAGCCCTCGCCATGCTCGCCGAAGGCGACGCCGGGCGACACCACAACGCCGGATTTCTCGACCATCAGGGTCGCGAACTGCATCGAGCCCAGCTCCGCGAACTTCGGGGGCAGCGGCGCCCACGCGAACATCGAGGCCGACGGCGCCGGGATGTCCCAGCCGGCCCGGCCGAACGTATCCACCATGACGTCGCGGCGCTTCTTGTAGGTCTCGCGCATCTCGCGGATGCAGTCGTCCGGACCGTTCAGCGCCGCGGTGGCCGCCACCTGCACCGGCGTAAAGGCACCGTAATCGAGATAGGATTTGACCCGCGCCAGCGCCGCGATGATGCGCTCGTTGCCGACCGCAAAGCCCATCCGCCAGCCGGCCATCGAAAAGGTCTTGGACATCGAGGTGAACTCGACGGTGACGTCGATCGCGCCCGGCACCTGCAGCACCGAGGGCGGCGGGTTGTCGTCGTCGAAATAGACCTCGGCATAAGCGAGGTCCGACAGGATGTAGATCTCGTGCTTCTTCGCAAACGCCACGAGATCCTTGTAGAAATCGAGGCTGGCGACCTGCGCCGTCGGGTTCGACGGATAGCAGACGATCAAAGCGATCGGCTTCGGAATCGAATGGATGATGGCGCGCTCGACCGCGGCGAAAAACTCCGGGCCCGGCTCCGAGGGTACCGAGCGGATCACGCCGCCGGCCATCAGGAAGCCGAAGGCATGGATCGGGTAGCTCGGATTGGGGCACAAAACGACGTCGCCGGGCGCGGTGATCGCCTGCGCGACGTTGGCGAAGCCTTCCTTGGAGCCGAGCGTGGCGACGATCTGGGTGTCTGGGTTGAGCTTCACCCCGAAACGGCGCTCGTAATAGCCGGCCTGCGCCTTGCGCAAGCCGGTGATGCCGCGCGAGGCCGAATAGCGGTCGGTGCGCGGCTTGCCCAGGGTCTCCTTGAGCTTCTCGATGACATGCGGAGGGGTCGGCAAATCGGGATTGCCCATGCCCATGTCGATAATGTCGGCGCCGGCATTCCGCGCGGCCGCCTTGGCCCGGTTGATCTGCTCGAACACGTAAGGCGGCAGGCGGCGGATGCGGTAAAATTCGTCCATATCACAGGCTCCCAAACCGCTCGGTGCGGTTGAATCGCTTCATTTTATCACGGAAGGCCGGTGACACCAGCCATGTCGGGGTGGTTTTGGCTACTTCGCGGCGGGGGCGGCGACAGCCTGTCGGTCGCGGGCGGCAATCAACTCGGCCTGGATTTTGGCCTGCTCGGCGGCCGGCATTGCAGTGCCTTCGCGCGAGGTCGGCAGGTCGTGCACCGGCAGATACTCGCCGGGCTGCGCCGGACGCGCCGGCGCACCAGCCGGGGTACCGACCAGTGGCAGGTCGGCGATGGTCGAGGCGCAGCCGCCCAACGACAGTGCCAGCAGCAAAACCGCCGCCGGCATCCCTGCCCTGCTGCCACCCGTCATCGGTCCGAACGTCCTGATCCGCTTCACGCCGTACTCACTCATCCAACTGGAATTTCGCATCGCAACGCAACACCCCAACCAAACTGGGGCGAAACGATTAACTTCCCGCGAACGAACAATGCCTTGAACCTGCAATATGACAAAACAATGGGCGTTGGAAGCACCGCAAAACCAGTTGTCGCAGTGCAGCACATCGAATCCTGCAGCATTGCAAAAAACTGTGCCATCATCGCGTTGCGTGCTGATCCTTCGTCACCTGACATGAAATGAAGCTTGTTGCGCCATGAGTGAAGTAGCCGTCGACCCCAAACCGGCCAAAGCCTTCGATCCCGAGGCATTCGCGCTGAATATTGCGAAGGCCATGGAGAGCAGCGGACAGGCGCTGGCCGCCTACCTGAAGCCACGGGAGAACGGCGAGGCCCGCGACAAGCCGCCCAACGAGATCAACGAGCTCATCAAGACCTTCAGCACGGTGGCGAATTACTGGCTGTCGGATGAAAAGCGCTCGACCGAATTGCAGATGAAGCTTGGCAAGGCGTATCTCGACCTGTGGGGCTCGGCTATGCGCCGCATGGTCGGCGAGGAGGCCGAACCCGCGATCTCGCCGCTGCCGCGCGACAGGCGGTTCACCGATCCGGAATGGAAGTCGAACCAGTTCTTTGACTTCGTGATGCAGACCTATCTGTTGACCACGCAATGGGCCAATGACCTCGTCCACAATGCCGAGGGACTGGACGCGCATACCCGCAAGAAAGCGGAATTCTACGTCCAGCAGATCACCAATGCGATGGCGCCTTCGAACTTCGTTCTGACCAACCCGGAAGTGCTGCGCGAGACGGTCGCCTCCAATGGCAGCAATCTGGTGCGTGGCATGGGCATGCTGGCCGAGGACATCGAGGCCGGCCACGGCTCGCTCCGGATCCGGCAGTCGGACCCGGCCAATCTCGAAGTCGGCGTCAACATGGCAACCACCGCTGGCAAGGTGATCTTCCAGAACGAGGTGATGCAGCTGATCCAGTATCAGCCAGCGACGGAGAACGTGCTGCGCACGCCGCTTCTGATCGTACCGCCTTGGATCAACAAGTTCTACATCCTCGATCTGAAGCCGGAAAAGTCCTTCATCAAATGGTGCGTCGATCAGGGCGTCACGGTGTTCGTGATCTCCTGGGTCAATCCCGACAAGCGGCTCGGCGGCAAGACCTTCGACGATTACATGAAGGAAGGCCCGCTGGCGGCGATGGACGTCATCGAGCAGGTCACCGGCGAACTGACCATGCACACGATCGGCTATTGCGTCGGCGGCACCCTTCTCGCTTCGACGCTGGCCTGGCTCGCCGAAAAGCGCCGTGTCCGCGCGGCGTCGGCGACGTTCCTGGCCGCGCAGGTCGACTTCACCCATGCCGGCGACCTCATGGTGTTCGTCGACGAGGACCAGATCTCGGCGCTGGAAAAGGACATGCAGGCGGCAGGCGTGCTGGAAGGCAGCAAGATGGCGATGGCCTTCAACATGCTGCGTTCCAACGACCTGATCTGGTCCTACGTCGTCAGCAACTACCTCAAGGGCAAACCGCCGTCCGCCTTCGACCTGCTGCACTGGAATTCCGACGCCACGCGAATGCCGGCGGCCAACCACTCGTTCTACCTGCGCAACTGCTACCTTGAGAACAAGCTCTCGACCGGCAAGATGGTGCTCGACAACACCCGCCTCGACCTCTCCAAGGTCAAGGTGCCCGTCTACAACCTGGCGACACGCGAGGATCACATCGCACCGGCCGAGTCCGTGTTGTACGGCTCGCAGTTCTTCGGCGGCCCGGTAAAATACGTGCTGTCCGGCTCCGGCCATATTGCGGGCGTGGTCAACCCGCCAGCCTCGGGCAAATACCAGTACTGGACCAATGACAACACCCACGCCACCACGCTGACCGACTGGATGAAGACCGCGCAGGAACATGCCGGTTCGTGGTGGCCGAACTGGCGCGAATGGCTGTCGGGGATCGACGGCGAGCAGGTCCCTGCCCGCACCGTCGGCACCGAAGCCCATCCGGCGCTCGAAGATGCGCCGGGCAGCTACGTCCGGGTGCGCGCCTGACGATTCAACAGCCCCGCATTGGCGACGTCACCGCAACCGTCTATGGTTGCGGCATCGAGTCCGGCGCTACGCCGCGACGCTTCTTGGCTACCCCCTTCCGCGTTTCCGCGGGATTCATGTGTGAAAGGAACCGCGGATGACGCGCGAACTGTTCTGGCTGACGCTGACCGTGATTCTCACCGGCCTGCTGTGGGTGCCCTATGTGCTGAACCGCATCATGGTGCGTGGCGTATCCGGCGCGATGGCCAACCCGACCCGCACCGACAAGCCACAGGCCGAATGGGCCAACCGGCTGATGTTCGCCCATGACAATGCGGTCGAGAACCTGATCGTGTTCGCGCCTCTGGTGCTGATCCTCAACGCCGCTGATGTCTCGACGCCGACCACCGTGCTGGCATGCGCCATCTACTTCTGGTCCCGTCTCGTTCACCTGATCGTCTATACAATGGGCCTGCCCATCCTGCGCACCCTCGCTTTCGTGGTCGGCTTCGTTGCCCAGGCCGTGCTCGCCGTCGCCATCCTGCGGCTCGCCTGAACTGTCCTGCATTGGCCTCTCCGCGTCATGGCCGGGTTCTTCCCGGCCATGACGCCTTTGAAGGCAGCGCAGAACATCGTGGATGCCCGGCCTGACGCCGGGCATGACGAACGAGAGGCCGGCGTCCTTTCCACGTACTCATGAAGCCAACCGACATGTCCCATACCGCCCACCTCGAAACCGTTGTCCGGGAAATCGCGGAAGAGATGGCGCAGCGGACCGACCGGGGTGAGGTCGCCAGCTACATCCCTGAACTCGGCAACGTCGATCCCGGGCACTTCGCCCTGGTCGTTACCGACGCCGAGGGCAACGTGGCCGCCGGTGGCGATGCCGATGTGCCGTTCTCGATCCAGAGCATCTCGAAGGTGTTCACGTTGACGCTGGCGCTCGGCATGGTAGGCGACCGGCTGTGGCGCCATGTCGGCCGCGAACCCTCCGGCAATGCCTTCAACTCCATCGTCCAGCTCGAGCGCGAGCGCGGCGTGCCGCGCAATCCCTTCATCAATGCCGGCGCCATCGCCGTCACGGATGTGATCCTGTCCGGCCACCAGCCGCGCGAGGCGATCGGCGAAATCCTGCGTTTTATGCGCTTCCTCGCCGGCGATCCTTCCATCGTGATCGACGAAAAAGTCGCGGCGTCGGAAAAGCGTACCGGCTTCCGCAACACCGCGCTGGCGAACTACATGAAATCATTCGGCGTGGTGGAAAATCCCGTCGATTTTACGCTCGGCGTCTACTTCCATCACTGCGCCATTGCGATGACCTGCCGGCAGCTGGCGACGGCCGGCCGTTTCCTGGCCTATTCCGGCAAAAATCCTTCGACCGGCCTGTCGGTGGTGTCAGCAGAACGTGCGCGCCGTATCAACGCGCTGATGCTGACCTGCGGCCACTATGACGGCTCCGGCGAGTTCGCTTACCGGGTCGGTCTGCCCGGCAAAAGCGGCGTCGGCGGCGGGATCATGGCGATCGCTCCGGGCAAGGCCTCGATCGCGGTCTGGGCGCCGGGATTGGACAAGGCCGGCAACTCCCACCTCGGCCGCATTGCGCTGGAAGCGCTGACCAAGCGGATGGGCTGGTCGATCTTCGGCGTTTAGAAGCCGGATACAAAAAGGGCCGAAACTTCGTTGTTTCGACCCTGACTTGCCTGCGCTGGCATCGGTAGATTTGGAAGCGATCCGCTGACTGTCATCAGTGCTCGCGTGTCCACTTGGCTTCCTGCTGGATCGCGTCGTCGTGGTACCAGCCTTCGCCGCAAACGGTGGGCGTTACCCGCTTGGACATCAGTTCGGCATGGGTCCGGACGTCATGGCGAAGCCCGTGGGCTGCAACGCGGCCACCGATCGGGAACTGATAGATCTTGGCGGTCTGGTGCGGGGTATTGGTAGGCATCTCTCATCTCTCCTTTCGCATTATTATTTTCTGCTGTTCTGCGCGTCTTGCGACAGGCCCTATTGTAGCAGACGGCGCACTTCAAATGTGCGAACTGCATCATTAAAAGCAGCAAATGCCAACATTATGCGCATCACAGACCCTTGCGGTTTTGAGGGGCAGCTTCAAAGCGTGGATGGCCGATGGACTGTCTGACGAATGAGCGGTTGAGAGGCAAAAAGGTTCCCTCGAAATCCCTGGCGACCCGGGGATTGAGCAAAATTTGCACAACGCCGCATTGGCAAGCACCCCTGTGCGGATTGTCGCAGGCCGATTTTGCCCCGACTCACGACAACTTTGGGGTGTCGATCGGGCGCCGACCCGCGCCTTTCCCTGCTTTTTTGGTGCACAACCGGCGTCGGGCGGCGATTGGCATATAAAATGCTTAGAGTAGGCTGGCAGCCGGCGCCGGGATAAGTCATGACGCCAGCAGGCCCAGGGAATTCCTCACCCTTCGTAACGTCAACTCATGAGAGATCGCATGACAAAGTACAAGCTCGAGTATATTTGGCTCGATGGCTACACGCCGGTTCCGAACTTGCGTGGCAAGACCCAGATCAAAGAATTCGATGCCTTCCCGACGCTCGAGCAGCTGCCGCTGTGGGGCTTTGACGGCTCCTCGACCATGCAGGCAGAAGGCAGCAATTCCGATTGCGTGCTGAAGCCGGTCCGCGTTTTCCCGGACGGCGCGCGTGAGAACGGCGTGCTGGTGATGTGCGAAGTCATGATGCCGGACGGCAAGACCGCACATCCGACCAACACCCGCGCCACCATTCTCGACGATGAAGGCGCATGGTTCGGATTCGAGCAGGAATACTTCTTCTACGAGGACGGTCGCCCGCTCGGCTTCCCCGAGGCCGGCTATCCCGCGCCGCAGGGCCCGTACTACACCGGCGTCGGCTACAAGAACGTCGGCTCGATCGCCCGCGAGATCGTCGAAGAGCATCTCGACCTCTGCCTCGAAGCCGGCATCAACCACGAAGGCATCAACGCCGAAGTGGCCAAGGGCCAGTGGGAATTCCAGATCTTCGGCAAAGGCTCCAAGAAGGCCGCCGACGAAATGTGGGTCGCCCGCTACCTGTTGATGCGCCTGTGCGAGAAATACTGCGTCGATATCAACTTCCATTGCAAGCCGCTCGGCGCAACCGACTGGAACGGTTCGGGCATGCACTCGAATTTCTCGACCGCCTACATGCGTGAAGTCGGCGGCAAGGAATACTTCGAGGCGCTCATGGCCGCGTTCGACAAGCACAAGAACGAGCACATCGCGGTCTACGGTCCCGACAACCACATGCGTTTGACCGGCCTGCACGAGACCCAGTCGATCGACAAGTTTAACTACGGCGTGGCCAATCGCGGCGCCTCCATCCGCGTTCCCCATAGCTTCGTCAACAACGGCTACAAGGGTTACCTGGAAGATCGCCGCCCGAATTCCCAGGGCGATCCCTACAAGATCGCGAGCCGGATTCTCCAGACGGTTGCCACCGTCCCGATCAAATAAGGGTTTAACTCTTAAAAGTCCGCCGGAAGCGCCGTCCCGCCTCGTGTGGGACGGCGCTTTCTTTTTTGGCGGAAAATCTGAAGATTTAAGCTTGCCGCTGTCAACGCAGCGGGCATTCTGAACTTTCGCCGCATGTGCGGCGGGCGGACTGGCTGGATAGCTCAGCTGGTAGAGCAGCGGACTGA
>NZ_JAQGJT010000072.1 GCF_028290495.1 Tardiphaga sp. | reverse complement strand
CCTCGATCTTCGCCTGGACCCAGGGTCTGGCCCACCGCGCCAAGCTCGACAACAATGCCGAGCTGGCGAAGTTCTCCAAGACGCTGGAGAAGGTCTGCGTCGACACCGTCGAAGCCGGCTACATGACCAAAGATCTCGCGCTCCTGGTCGGCGCCGACCAGCGCTGGCTCTCGACCACGGGCTTCCTCGACAAGGTCGCGGAAAACCTGACCAAGGCGATGGCGCCCGCCGCTTAAGTCCGGGCCACGCTGAACGCACCAACAGGGTCCGGGCTGCCGCAAGGCGCCCGGACTTTTCTTTTGAGGGAGATCGACGATGGCTTCAAACAACCCGGCCGATGGCCATAACGATCCCCTGCTCTGGCTCGAGGAGATCGAGGGCGAGCGCGCGGTAGCCTGGGTCGAGGCGCAGAATGCCCGCACCGATGCGGCGCTGTGCGACGACGCCTACCGCGCCGACTTCGACGCCGTGCTGAAGATCCTCAACGCCGACGACCGGATTCCCTTCGTCGGCAAGTCCGGCGACCACCTGTATAATTTCTGGAAGGACGCCGCCCATCCGCGCGGCCTGTGGCGGCGCACGACGCTCGCCTCCTACAAGACCGATGCGCCGAACTGGGATGTGCTGCTCGACATCGACGCGCTCAACGCGGCCGAAGGCATCTCCTGGGCGTTTGCCGGCGCGGCGCGCTCGCCGGACAAAAGCCGCGCACTGATCAGCCTTTCATTCAACGGCACCGACGCCATCGAAGTCCGCGAATTCGATATCGCCGGCAAAAGCTTTGTCGCTGAAGGCTTCTTCATTCCGAAGGGCAAGACACAGGTGAATTGGCAGGATCAGGACACGCTGCTGTTCGGCAGCGCACAGACGCCCGATGACACTACCGAGGCCGGCTATGCCCGCGTGGTCCGTAAATGGAAGCGCGGCACGCCGCTGGCCTCCGCGGAGACGGTGTTCGAGGCCGAGAAGCAGGACGTCGCGGCGTGGTTCGGCGTCAACTGCCGGCCGACGCATCGGCGCGCGATGTATTGGCGCGCGCTGGATTTTACGCGCTCGCATATCTTCGTCGAACAGGCGGAGGGACCGCATGCTGGACAGCGCGTGCGGCTGGACTTACCCGACGAAGTCTCGATCGGCTGCGACGCCGACGATCTCATCGTCAGCCCGAAGCACGACTGGACCGTCGGCGATATCACCATCCCGACCGGCGCGGTCGCCATCATCAATCTCGATCGCTTCATCGGCGGCGCCCGCGACTTCGAGATCGTCTTCACGCCGACGCCGACCCGCGCGCTGCAATCCTGGCTCGAGACACGGCACGGCGTGGTGCTGGAAATCCTCGACAATGTTCGCGGCCGCATCACGCTGGCGGCGCGCGATGGTGAAGGCTGGCGCGAGAGCCCGCTTCCCGATCTGCCGGACAACGCCTCGATCAGCGCCTCGGCGTTCGGCGGCGAGGACGATGCGGATCTTGGCGAGGACGTGCTGCTGGCGGTGACCGGCTTTGACCGGCCCACCACCA
Organism: Tardiphaga sp.; assembly: GCF_028290495.1. Classification (GTDB taxonomy): domain Bacteria; phylum Pseudomonadota; class Alphaproteobacteria; order Rhizobiales; family Xanthobacteraceae; genus Tardiphaga. Next base: position 4,691 of record NZ_JAQGJT010000072.1, on the reverse strand, counting down.
CTGCTTTATGGCATGGCGCCGGCGCCCTGGAAGAGCTGAAGCATTCGCCAATGTCGTTCAAGGCCGATGGCATCGAGGTGAAGCAGTGCCACGCGGTCGCCGCGGACGGCACCAAAATTCCCTACTTCCTTATCGGCAAGAACCTCGGCGACCAGAGCACGCCGCGGCCGACGATCCTGTACGGCTATGGCGGCTTCGAAGTGTCGCTGACGCCGTCTTACATGGGCGTCACCGGCAAGCTCTGGCTGGAGGCCGGCAATCTTTACGCGCTGGCCAATATCCGCGGCGGCGGCGAATTCGGCCCGGCGTGGCATCTCGCCTCGCGAAAGGTGACCAAACATGTAGCGCATGACGATTTCGCGTCAGTCGCGCGCGATCTCGCGGCATCAGGGGTCACGTCCGCCGCGAAGCTGGCCTGCCACGGCGGCAGCAATGGCGGCTTGCTGGTCGGCAACATGCTGACGCGCTATCCGGAATTGTTCGGCGCGATCTGGTGCAGCGTGCCGCTGCTCGACATGGCGCGCTACACCAAGCTGCTCGCCGGCCAGAGCTGGATTGCGGAGTATGGCGATCCGGAAATTCCGGACGAGTGGGCGTTCATCCGGAAATTCTCGCCGTATCATCTGATCGAAGAAGGCCGGACCTATCCGCCGATCTTCATCACCACCAACCGCACCGACGACCGCGTCCATCCCGGCCACGCCCGCAAGATGGCGGCGCGACTGGAAGAACTGGGCTATCCCGTATGGTTCAACGAAACCGTCGCCGGGGGTCATTCCGGCGCGGTGGACAACAGCAAGCAGGCGCAAAGTCAGGCGCTCGGATTTGCGTTTCTGCGCCGGACGATCGCGAAGTAACACGCTCTGTCGTTCCGGGGCGCGAGCGCAGCAGCGCGAGCGAACCCGGAACCCCGACATGTGGATCCTCCTCATCTCGGGATTCCGGACCTGCATCAGCCGGCTACGTCGTCTGCTGCATCCCGGAATGACAGCTTGTTGTCGCCGTTACGCCGTCGCCACCGCGCCCGTCCCGATCTGCGCGATCATTGCCTTGGCGATTTCCTGTTCGCCCATGATCACGACATTGGCGCCGTGGTGCTTGAGATGAGCGATCTCTTCCTCGGAATGGGCGCGCGCGATGATCGGCAGCGTAGCTGACAGCGCGCGGGCCTTGGCGACGATCTGGCCGCCCTCGAAGGCGTCGGGGATCGCCACCAGCAGGCCTCGCGCGCCGGCAACGTTGGCGGCCTGCAGCATATCGGGCGCTGCCGCATTGCCGAGCAGAACCTCGACGCCGTCCTTGTGTAACTGCTCGACGAGCCCCGGACTGTCCTCGATCACCAGCACCGAGGTGCCGCTTTGGCGCAGCGCGGCGCTGACCACCTTGCCGACGCGGCCGTGGCCGATCAGCACGACGTGATTGCTGAGTTGGGTTTCCGGCAATGGCACCCGCGGCACGGCCTTATCCGCGGTAGCCTTCGCTGCAACCTTGGCGTCGTCCTTTGCCAGAAAACGATCGAGCAGCGCGAAGAACATCGGATTGAGCATGATCGAGATGATCGCGCCGGCCAGCACCAGGTCGCGGCCGCGGTCCGGCAGCAGCGCGAGGCTGACACCGAGACTGACGAGAATGAAAGAGAACTCGCCGATCTGCGCCAGCGACGCGGAGATCGTCAGCGCGGTCGACGTGGGGTAACCGAACAGCCGGACGATGCCGAAGGCGGCAATCGACTTGCCGAAGATGATGATCAGCACGGTGGCGAGCAGTGGCAGCGGCTCGCGCAGGACGATGGCGGGATCGACCAGCATGCCGACCGAGACGAAGAACAGCACCGCGAAGGCATCGCGCAGCGGCAACGTCTCGCTGGCGGCGCGCTGGCTCAGCTCGGATTCACTGAGGATCATGCCGGCGAAGAATGCGCCGAGCGCGAACGACACGTCGAACAGGATCGCCGCGCCGAAGGCGACGCCGAGCGAGATCGCAAATACCGCGAGCCGAAACAACTCGCGCGAGCCGGTATGCGCCACGTAATGCAGCAGCCACGGAATCACGCGACGGCCCACCACCAGCATGAACACCACGAAGGCCGCGACCTTGCCGAGCGTGACCAGCACTGGCATCGCGATCGCGGAAAGATCGGCGCCTTGGCCGGCCTCGCCATTCAGGATGCCCGCAAGCGCTGGCAGCAGCACCAGCGTCAGCACCATCGCAAGGTCTTCGACGATCAGCCAGCCGACCGCGATGCGGCCGCGCTCACTATCGACGAGCCGCCGCTCCTGCAGAGCGCGCAGCAGCACCACGGTGGACGCCACCGACAGCGCAAGGCCGAACACCAGCCCACCGCCGATCGGCCAGCCGAGCAGGTGGCCGAGGCCCATGCCGAGCAGCGTCGCAACGGTGATCTGCACCACCGCCCCGGGGATGGCGATCTTTCGGACCGAGAGCAGGTCCTTCATCGAGAAATGCAGTCCGACGCCGAACATCAGCAGGATGATACCGATTTCCGCGAGTTCATTGGCGATGTTCTGATTGGCGACATAACCGGGCGTGAACGGCCCCATCAGCACGCCGGCCATCAGGTAGCCGACCAGCGGCGAGACGCGGATGCGATGCGCGAGGGTACCGAGAATAAAAGCCAGCACGAGGCCGACGACGACGGTGGAAATCAACGGGGTGTTATGGCTCATGCCGCATTTTGCCGCATCGGAACACGTATTTCTACCCGCGCGACGGCTACCGATCGCCGCGGTTGAGTGACCTTGAAAATTTCAGAAAAGACCACTGGCGATAGGACACGTGAGATTCACACGCGATACTCCCTCCCCGTCATTGCGAGGAGCACTTGCGACAAAGCAATCCAGTCTTCCCGTGGCTTCTGGATTGCTTCGCTCAAACGAAATTGGCGGAGCCAGTTTCGTTTGGCTCAGGATCTATTATTTTCTTGCGGAGAGGTGTGTGGGCTACCCCCTCATTTTTCCCAGGTTCGTTAGCTCAACCGATCGAAATAGACCGCCGACCGATTCAATTTAGGTAAGCACTGCTGCTTGTCATTACGGGGGGGCGGACTAAAAGGACTTCCCCTCAAGCAGGCAATGGGCAGACGAGGATCAAATGATCATCAAGCCCAACGAATCATGGCATACGCGCTCGACCCTCAGCAGGTTGGCGCACGTCCTCGAACGGATCGGACTCGCTTTGGTCGGGGCCGCCTGTGGGTTGTTCGTTGCCGAGGCAAGTCGCTTCATCGAACTCATTGGTTCGGCTGAAGCCGTGCTCGCCATGATCATCTACGGGGCCACCGGCTTTTATCTCGGGATCGATCTGCCCCAGGCTCCTCCCGATCACCGCACACATCTGCCGCTATGGCATGGGCTGGGCACCAGTGCGGATATGGTGGAACTGCTAACTGCGGCCGGCACTTTCCTAACCTCGGTGGCGGCGATGGCATCAGTCTCCAGTATCGTTCTAGGCGAAACCTTGGGCGCCGGCACGGCTGGCATCATCTGTTTGAGCTGGGCAATCGGCGCCACCATGCAGACCGGCGCCGGCATCATCGCGCGAATAATGATTGGCCGTGCCGTGAAAACGGCGAAGCTCGCGCTGTTCTTCCGGTGAAAGGTCAGGATCATCTCGGCTGACGGAGTTTGAACATGCCGCTCTATATGTATCAGGCTGCCTACACGGCAGAATCATGGGCAGCGCAAATGAAGAATCCGCAAAACCGCGTTGAATCCGTTGGACGGCAGGCGACTCAGGTCGTCGGAGGAACGATGATCGGTGGCTGGTATTGCTTAGGCAAATATGACGTTATTCTGATCGCCGACGTGCCGAATATCGAGAGCATGGCGGCCATCGCCGTAGCGATTGCGGCGGGTGGCGCAATCAAATCCAGCCATACCACTGCATTGATGACCGGGGCGGAACTTGTGGCTGCCCTGAAGAAGTCGGAGTCCGTCGTCAAAGGTTATAAGCCCGCCCGATAGAAACGCCGGGCTTCGATCACCCGCATTCGAGTTGAGCCGGTTGGCCTACAGCCGACATCGCCGCATATCCTGTTGGACGGCTCTCGGTCGAGAGCGACCCAAAGCCGACAACTACATGCTAGTCTCGCGAGCGATCAAACGAACAGCGGATGATAGCAATGCTGGAAACGGACAAGGTGTTCGCTGACTCAATTCCGGAAAACTACGACCGCTACATGGTGCCGTTGATTTTCGAGCCGTTCGCCGCAGATCTTGCACAACGAGCGGCGTCCTTGTCGCCAAGCACCGTTTTGGAAACCGCCGCGGGTACCGGAGTTGTCACCCGCGCATTGGCGCCAAAACTGTCCCCCGGCGCAGTTTATATAGTAACCGACTTCAACCAACCGATGCTCGACTACGCCGCTTCGCGACAAGCTCCCGACAGTCGCATCAAACGGCGCCAAGCGGATGCTCTGGCGCTGCCGTTTGAAAATGCGGCCTTCGATCTCGTTTGTTGTCAGTTCGGCGCGATGTTCTTTCCCGACCGCTCATCTGCCTACCGCGAAGCAAAGCGAGTCCTGAAGCCCGGAGGACATTTTTTATTCAACGTATGGGATCGCATCGAGGAGAATGTATTTGCGGATGATGTGACGAATGCTCTCGCAAAGATTTTCCCGAACGATCCGCCGCGCTTTCTGGCACGCACGCCGCACGGCTACCACGATACGG
>NZ_JAQGJT010000048.1 GCF_028290495.1 Tardiphaga sp. | reverse complement strand
TTGCCGCAGCCGTTCGGCCCGACCACGCCGGTGAGGCCGGGTTCGATCATGAAATCGGTGGGTTCGACGAAGGATTTGAACCCGTGCAGGCGCAGGCGCGTGAGTTTCATGGACACGTTACTCTATGCAAGCCGCCGGCCTTACGGCCGGGCGGAATATGGGCAGAGCGCGAATCGTGCAGCACGAACAATACCATAAACGGTATTTTCCCGCGCGCCGGGACTCGCGACCCCACCACTCTCAAGCGCCGGACAATGGCCGCAGGGAGGCAGGAGAGCAACGCGGGGCGGGGGGTTTTCCAGAGGTTTGGAGGGGATCGGTAGTCCGGATGATCGGAGCGAAGTCCGGGGCAATCGGGCACCTCGATTCGATCACTCGCATCTGAGGTGCTGACAATCAGGCTCACAATGCGCAATGATAGGTTGCGTGCAAGCGGAGCACGTTATCGAGCAATGCGAGCCCCTGATGCCCGAAGGCTTCGTTTACGTCCTCGTTTCGCCGAACAGCGATTACATCAAGATTGGCGGAACAGAGAGGCCGATAAGCGAACGCCTTAGCGGCATCAACGGCACGGTGTCATATGCCGCCCACGGACCGTGGGAGCTGTCCGACTTTCTGCACGTAACCGACTGGCGGCTTGTCGAAGGTGAAATGCATCGGCATTTTCAGACGCGAAACATACGAGACGCTGTTGGAACGCGCGAGCTATTTAGTGCTCCTCCGCACGAAGCAAGAGAGCAGCTCCGACGCACTAATAGGAGCCTTCGCGTCGGCCATGAAAAGACTGATGCGCTCTTTAAGAACCGCGAAGTGGGTCTTTTCTTGTATCGGTTGTTTCAGCTTTCCGGGTTGTTCGGAAACCTGGACATTCAGGGAGCCTGGACTCTCACTCTTCTGCCAAAAACGAACGGCGGTCGTTGGTTCACTTTAAATATCGGTCCCCATGAGGTTGCGTTCAGCGTGAAGAAAGCGGTCGACGGGAAGTTCGATCATTACCTCGTTTTGGATCGCCTCATTCTGGACTATCCGGACACGATAATCTGGATCGGGCAACACGAGGGTGCCGTTCAAGTGGCAGGGTATGCTTCTGCGGAGCGAGCCGTTCTCGTTAATTTTCGCGACGACTTTGCGAAAGCCGAAAGGATATTTGGACTTCCAGGTGTTCGGCGAGCACTTGTAGCCTATTGGGCGGAAGCGTTGGCGGATCTTCGCCAAAGAAAATCGAAAAGCGTGTTTGCGCGTTATCATTCGTATGATGCGGTCTCGGAGCTGATCGAATATCAACGTTTAACGGAGAATGTGTTTCGATCTGTCCCAAGCTCCGAACTGGTTCAGCGTGCATAGCGCGTATGAATAGAGCGATATGCGGGACAACGGTGTTGATATGCGTCCCCAAAGATCAGTAGCTTCTCGTAATTGCAGGGATATCTTTTCCGGTATGATTGAAGGTGGATCTTCCTGAGTTCGAGGCTGTTTCGGAAGCATCCAGATCCAAAACTTTAGCGGCGGTGTGACTGTGTCACTACCGGTGTTATTTGGCTTGGAAGGACACACTCGATGCGCACGAGCAAACCCATTTCCGTTACACTCGGCAAGCAGCAGGCCAGCGTCGATCGCCGTCTCGCTTCTGGGCACTACGATTCCGCCAGCGAGGTCGTTCGGGCGGGTATTCGTGCCCCTGATCGCGAGGAGGCCATGCTTGACGGGATGATACGCGAGAAGGTGCTCGCTGCTTTGTCCAGTCCCGGGCCGGACCTCCCGGCTGAGGAAGTGTTCGCTCGCCTGCGTGCCCACCACGATGAGCAGGTGAAGTCCGGGCCTGCTATGAGGCTCTGCCGCTGAGCGGCTGGACGCGGACCGGGTGAAGGCCGGCGAAAGCTGGCCGGATCAGCGGACCCGATGGGACCGCGCCTTGCCCGGGAAGTGCGGAGCTCCGGACAGAAAAGCCGCGGTGGCGCGCCGGGCGATGCGCCCCCTTGCGTTTCCCGCCACACGTTTTTCGCGCACTGTGCTACACTTGCCCCTGTAAGATGACGCCGGGGACGCGCCGTGTTCGATGGTTTCTACAAGGTCGACTACCAGGCCGGCGAGGTTGCCGGGCGCAGCGTCATGCATGTGCATGGCGGCCGGATGCTCGGCGGCAATTCGGCCTTTGCCCATGTCGGCTCCTACCAGGAGGCCGGCGGTGAGATCACCGGCCGGCTTGCCGGGCAGCGCCATGCCGCCGACCGGCGGTTTCGCGCGCTGTATGGCGACGACAACGCCGAGGTCGATATGCGCGGCTGGGCCGATGGAAGCCACTACCGGTTCGAGTCCACGCCGGTGCAGGCGCCGGGCGTCGTGCTGCACTCCCGGATGACGCGCCTGGATGAGGCGTCGTTGCCGCCGGCTGGCGTGGTCGGCGCGGGCGGCATCGTCAACGGGCTATATTCGGTGCACATCCGCCTGCTCGACGGGCTCGACGGCGGACTCACCGGCGTGATGGTGCTGCACGACGGGCGCATCCTCGGCGGCGATGCGTTCTACTATTATCTCGGCGCCTATTCGTCGGCCGCGGGGCGCTGGAAGGGTGAGATCGTCAACCAGGAGCACACGCCGGGCACCAGCGAGCATCCGGTGTTCGGCGGCCATGAGGTGGGCATCGGCTTTTCCGGCCATTGCGATGCGGAAAGTGCGGCCTGGGAAGCGACCGCTCTGGCCGGCAAGCGCAGCCTGCGCCTCGCCGCCGATCTGACTTTGCTGCATCCGGCCTGAAGTCGGTCGCGGGCGTAAGCCGATGACGGGTTCTGTGGCTTGGCGGCTGCCAGGACGGCGAGGCACAGTCCGATCAGTGTCAGCCCGATCAGGTCGACCAACAAATTCTCGAACATCATGCGTCCCTGAAAGTCCCTGGAAGGTGGGGCGGAAATTCAAGCGGGTGTCAAAGCGCGCATGAGGCTTCCGACAAGGTCAATCCAGATAAGAAAATAGTCCACAGCGCGCGTTGACAATAATCCTTTCGTGATTATAGTCCTCAGTGTCCTGTCCGCGAGGGGCGCTTCATGAGGCGTTCTTGGAGTGGGGCAGGATGCGGCGCCTGCGCATGTGCCTCGCACGCACATGTCCGGGAGGCCGGGGGTTCTCCGTCCGAGCCTACTATGAGGCTCTGCCGCTGAGCGGCTGGACGCGGACCAGGTGAAGGCCGGCGAAAGCTGGCCGGATCAGCGGACCCGATGGGACCGCGCCTGTTCCCGGAAGTGCGGAGCCCCGGACAGAAAAGCCGCGGTGGCGCGCCGAAAGGCGATGCGCAAGGTTTCGTCGCCCTTCGCACGGCGGCGCGGCCGGCGCGAATGCTATCCCCGCGCCTTTCGGCGCGTCGCTCCCCTCATGGGTCGAGGGGAGAACTGGCAAAGCTCGGGCGCTCCGGCGTCGCGAGGATGCGGAGGCGTGGCTGTTTGAAATCGAAAATGGGAAGGAGCCGGGGGAGCGATGCGCTTGCAACACCCACAGCTGTCATCGCCCGGCTCGACCGGGCGATCCGGTATTCCGCGCTGCTTGTGGAGCGATCGCAAACGCCTGCGTCTACTGGATCCCCGCTTTCGCGGGGATGACAGCCAGAGTGGCGCGCGGCTGCCTCAGCTCTTCAAGAGCGGGGTGATCTTCTTGGAGAATTCCTCGAACGAGGTTTCGCCGGTCAGCTTCTCGCCGTTGATGAAGAAGGTCGGGGTCGAGTTGACCTTGAGCACCTCGTTGGCGAATTTCTGGTCGGCGGCGATCTTGTCGAGCAGCGCCTGGTCCTTCAGGCAATCTTCCACGGCCTGCTGGCTGAGGCCGGCCTGCTTGCCGATCCGGGTCAGGGTCGCGGCGGTTTCCTTCATCACCCAGTCGTTCTGCTGCTTGAACAGCATGTCGATCACGGCAAAATATTTGCCGGAGTCGTCCTTGGCGATGCAGCGCGCCAGCATCGAGCCGGCGGCGGCCTTGATGTCGAGCGGGAATTCACGGAACACGAAGCGGATCTTGCCGGTGTCGATGAAGGCTTCCTTGATCTTGGGGAACACCTGCTCGGTGAAGGCCGCGCAATGCGGGCAGGTCATCGAGGCGTATTCGGTGACGGTGACGGCGGCGTCCTTCGGGCCGAGAACCATGTCGGGCAGCGACACCGGCTTGGCGACGTCGGCGGCCGAGGCGCTCTGCGCGAAGGCCTGCTCGACCAGCATCAAGGGCGAGACGCCGACCAGCGCGGCGAGGCCGGTGAGGGAGAGGGCTTGGGTGACGGCACGGCGCGTGATGATCAACGGAGGCTCCTGTTGGCGCGGCGCGCCCGGAATTGGTCTGTGTTCGCTAGCTTGAAACCTGAATTGTGGCAAGCACAGGCCGGCGCGTGCGGCCCGGCGCAATCTCAATTCCGCTTGATACTGGCGCCGAGCCGCGCCAGCGCCTGGCGCAGATCGTCGTCCTCGACGCTGGAAAGGCCCTTGGCGACTTCGGCGATGGCGGCGGGCTCGACCGGCTTTACGGTGTTGCGGGCCTTCGGCCGCGAAAGCGGCGCCTGGCGCAAGGCGATCTTGCCGACGGCGTTCCAGCCGAAGAAGCGGTTGACCCGCTGCAGGATGGCGTCGGAGGAATGCTGGATCTCCAGCGCCATCGGCCCCTCGACGCGCAGGATCAGGGTCGCCGGAACCTGGTTCTGGCCCTCGACCGGCCGCGGCCACTGGATCTTCAGCGGCTCGGAGAATTTGGCGATGTCGGCGCCGGCGATTTCCGCCCAGCGCGTCACCAGTTCCCGGGAAGCAAAGCCCTGCTTGGCAAACGCATCGGAAAACACCCCGCCGAGCAGGACGGACAGCGGCTTCGCGGAAATGTAGCCGGGCTTGTTCATCGAGGGGCGTTTTGGATACATGGTGACATGAACCTATCAGTTGCAGCCCGCCAGCGAAAGAAACAACCCGCCGCCGACCGGCCCATGCAGCTGCTCGACTGGTACGACCGGCATCGCCGCAAATTGCCGTGGCGGCCGCTGCCGGGCGGGGCGATCGATCCGTACCGCGTCTGGCTGTCCGAAATCATGCTGCAGCAGACCGGGGTGCAGACGGTCGGACCGTATTTCGAGAAGTTTCTGGCGCGCTGGCCGAGCGTGGCCGATCTGGGTGCTGCGTCGCAGGACGACGTGCTCAGGATGTGGGCCGGGCTCGGCTATTATTCCCGGGCGCGCAACCTGCACGCCTGCGCGGTCGCCGTGCTGCGCGAGCATGGCGGCAAGTTTCCCGATACGGAAGAAGGCCTGCGCACGCTGCCGGGCATCGGGCCCTATACGGCGTCGGCCATCGCCGCGATCGCGTTCGGCCGCCAGACCATGCCGGTGGACGGCAATATCGAGCGCGTGGTGTCGCGGCTCTATGTGGTGGAAGAGCCGCTGCCGAAGTCCAAGCCGCAGATCCAGGCGCTGGCCGCGACGCTGCTGGCCGGGACGCGCGCCGGCGACAGCGCGCAGGCGCTGATGGATCTCGGCTCCACCATCTGCACGCCGAAGCGGCCGGCCTGCGCGCTGTGTCCGATCAATGACGATTGCGCGGCGCGCATCCGCGGCGATCAGGAGAGCTTTCCGCGCAAGATGCCGAAGAAGGCCGTCATTCTGCGCCGCGGCGCCGCTTTCGTGGTGACGCGCGGCGATGAGATGCTGGTGCGCACGCGCGCGGAAAAGGGCCTGCTCGGCAGCATGACCGAAGTGCCCGGTTCGGAGTGGCTGGCTGGCCATGACGACGGCGAAGCGCTGGCGCAGGCGCCGGTGCTGAAGGGCGTGGCGAAATGGCATCGCAAGGTCGGCGTCGTCAGCCACGTCTTCACGCATTTTCCGCTGGAGCTGGTGGTTTATACCGTCCGCGTCACCTCATCCTGCCGCGCGCCAAAAGGCATGCGCTGGGTGCCGGTCGCGACGCTGCATGACGAGGCGCTGCCCAACGTGATGCGCAAGGTGATCGCGCACGCGCTGGGCTGAAGCTACGGCTCCGGCAAGGTTACGATCGGCGGCTTGGCGTTGAGGCCTTCGACCTGGAAGCCGGCGACGCGCTTGTAATTGGCGGCGATGTCTTCCAGCTCCTGCCGCGACAGCACGTCGGTGACGACCTCGTATCCGTTGGGCGCGCGCTCCTCGACGATCTGCATCACCTGCTCCGGCCCGTTGCGGCGGTTCAGCATCACCAGATCGGTGGTCGCGGGCCGGCGCTCGGCCTCGTAGGCTTCGAGCGCGGCCGGCACCTCGCCGAGTGCGAGGATCTCGCGGGTCAGCACGCGGGCGTCGAGGATTGCCTGCGACGCGCCATTGGAGCCGATCGGATACATCGGATGCGCGGCGTCGCCCATCAGTGTGACGCGGCCAAACGTCCATTGGGCAACGGGATCGCGGTCGACCAGCGGGTATTCGTAGGAATGCGGGCAGTTGCGGATCAGGCCGGGCACGTCGAGCCAGTCGAATTTCCAGTCCTCGAACCACGGCAGGAATTCGTCGAGGCGGGCGGTGCGGTTGTAATCCTCGCGGCGCCACTCATACGTCGGCGGCATGTGCCGCTCGGCCACCCAGTTAATCAGGAATTTGCCGTCGGCGTCGGGCCGGTCGGAAATCGGGTAGCAGACGAATTTCAGGATCTCGTGGCCGGCCATGATCATGGAGCGGCCGGTGAGAAAAGCGTCGGACGCGGTGATGCCGCGCCACAGGATGCGGCCGTTCCACAGCGGCGCGCCCTCTTGCGGATAGAGCTTCTCGCGGATTGCCGAATGGATGCCGTCGGCGGCGATCAGCAGTGTGCCGTCATGGCTGGGCTGCGCCCGGCCGGTGGCCTTGTCGATGAAGTCGGCGCGAACGCCTTCGGCGGTTTCCGACCATCCGGTGAGATGATGGCTCGTCAGAACGTTCTCGGCACCGAGCCGCTCGGTGACGGCATCGAGCAGGATCTGTTGCAGCCTGCCGCGATGTACCGAGAATTGCGGCCAGCGGTAGCCGGCTTCCAGCCCGCGCGGCTCCTGCCAGATCGGTTTGCCGTGCTTGGAAAAGAACGCCAGTTCATGGGTGCGCACGCCGATGGAATCGAGCGATTCCAGCAGGCCGAGTTCGATCAGCTCGCGCACTGCATGCGGCAGCACGTTGATGCCGACGCCGAGCGGCCTCAGCGCATGGACGCTTTCGAACACGCGGCAGGGCACGCCGATCTGATGCAGGCTGAGCGCAAGCGTGAGGCCACCGATGCCGCCGCCGGCGATGAGAACCGTCATGATGTTTCCCCCGATTTTGATCGAGGTCATGGCACGAGAGGCCGCTCGGGGCAACTGTGAAAGGGTGTCGCGGAGTGTCGCTATCTATGGATGTAAATTGCTTCCGGCAATGCCGAAAGCTTTGACCGAAGGCTTAATGCAATCTTCAGCGAGGATTCTGTATATCGCACTCAAGTTCACAGCGCAGCCCGACAGGTGCATCATGTCCAACCAGATCATCCCGACCGGACGCGAGATATTGTTTCCGGCGTCGGAGCTGATCGTGTCGAAGACCGATCTCAAGGGCCGTTTGACCTACGTGAACCGGCTGTTTTGCACGCTGGCCGGCTACGGCGAAGCCGAATTGGTAGGCCAGCCGCACAGCATCGTGCGCCATCCCGACATGCCGCGCAGTGTGTTTCGCCTGCTGTGGAGTTCGATCGAGGATCGCCGCGAGATCTTTGCCTATGTGAAGAACATGGCGCGCAACGGCGATCATTACTGGGTGTTCGCGCATGTGACGCCGTCCTTCGGCCCCGACGGCAAGATCACTGGCTATCACTCCAATCGTCGGGCGCCGCAGCGCGCTTTGATCGAGAAGACCATTGCGCCGCTTTACGCCGGGATTCTGGCGATCGAACGCGATCACAAGAATGGAAAAGACGCCGTTGCCGCGGGCCAAAAAGCCCTTGAGGACTTCGTCGCATCGAAGAAAGCCAGTTACGATGAACTTATGTTTTCTCTCAAGAGCGCAGCTTAGCACGCTGCTGGCGATCGCCGGTTCGGCGCTCGCGCTCGCGCTTCAACTGGCAGGCTTTTCCGGCGCGGCCATGACGGTTCAGGCTGTCGTGCTGGTCGCGGCCGCGTTGACGCTGGTCTGGCTCACGCAGGCCGTTCGGCTGATCGCGCGCGCGAGCACGGTCTGTCGCGCGATCGCGCAGGGTGATTTCGAGGCCCGGCTGGTCGGCTTGCCGGCGTTCGGCGGCCTCGGCGAGCTCTTGCACACCATCAACGACATGATCGATGGCTGCGATGCCTTCGTGCGGGAATCCGCTGCGGCGATGACGGCGTTGCATCACAATAAATATTATCGCCGGATTTTGCCGGGCGGTTTGCACGGCAGCCTGCTGCATGGCGCCAGCACCATCAACGCCGCTTCCGACAGCATCGCCGCACGCATCACCCACTTCGAACGTCAGACCTCCGCGCTTGAGGTCACCGTCGGTGCCATCGTGAATGCGCTGGACAGCGGCGCGGTGGAGATGAGCGGTACGGCAGGAAATCTCCGCACTGGCGCCACCTCCGCTCTGGAGCGGGTCACGTCGGTGGCGGCGGCGTCCGAGCTGGCCGCGGCCAACATGCATACGGTGGCGTCGGCAACGGCGCGGCTGTCGTCCAGCGCCAGCGACGTCGGCGCTGACGTCAATCGCTCCGCCGCCATCGCCGTCCGCGCCGTAGCGCGCGTTGCCGATGCCGCTGGTCATGTCGAGGTGTTGCGCAACGTCGCCGCGCGCATCAGCGAGGTGGTAAAGTCCATCAACGTGATCGCCAGCCAGACCAATCTGCTGGCGCTGAACGCAACCATCGAGGCGGCGCGCGCCGGCGATGCCGGACGCGGCTTCGCGGTGGTGGCCCACGAGGTCAAGGCGCTGGCAACCCAAACGGCCAATTTCACCGCCGAGATCGAAGCCCAGATAGGGCAGGTGCAATCCGCCACCGACAGGGTCGGCGAATCCATCACCGAGATCGGCAGCGTGATCGCCGAGGTCAACGCGATCACCACCAAGGTCGCCGACGCTTCCGAGGCGCAGTCGACGGCAACCGCGGATATTGCCCGCAATGTTGACGAGGCCTTTTCTGTGGTGCGCGACATTTCCGGCGACCTCCAGTCGCTGGCGGAGACGGCCCGGAGCACCGAGCAACTGGCGACTTCCACGATGGCGGCATCCGGCGACCTGTCGTCGCAATCGGGCCTGCTGACCAAGGAAATCCGCAGCTATCTCGGAAATGCCCGGCAGAGCCTGGTTGACCAGGCCAGCCAGGCTGCGTAACCGCAGCCGTGCAGAGATCTCAAGTCTGATCCACTCCGAATGAAACATCGGCACCCGGCCCCCTCGTCCCGCTTGCGGGAAGAGGGTGGCGCAAAGGACCGCAGGTCGTTCGCGTCGGGTGAAGGGGACTATCGGGTGAATTTCTGAATCCTCCTCACCCTGGTCTCACGCGCTGCGCGCGATTCAAGCCACGTGCATCAGATGCCAGGGAAATCCAGAGGCGGGTTCAGCCCATTGGAATTGTGTCTCGTCCCTGCAAAGCGGCACACATGTGCCGCACCGCGTCAGGGACACGATCTTAAACCGCTTCAAGAGTTCTTTGATTGTAGGGGGTGGCCCCGTCATCGGGCCGCGCGACGCGCGATCGCTGGCGTGCTGTCCGTTGGCATGGGGCAACGAGGGGCGCGGCGCTTGGGGAAGGGGTGCCTTCGCACCCCTGCATCGCTAGTCAACCAAGCCCATCTCTGAGCGGATCTGTGCGCGCAACTCGTCGATCAGGCGCAGGCCCTTGTTGGTTTCCAGGTGCCAGTACGTCCAGCCGTTGCAGGCGGCCGAGCCTTGCGCGACCGCGCCCATGCGGTGGATCGAGCCGACCTTGTCGCCGAGCATGATGGCGCCGTCGGCGCGCACCAAAGCGCCATGGCGCTTCTTGAGATCGACGAGCTTTGCCCCCGGCTGGATCATGCCGCGCTCGAGCAGTTCGGAGAACGCCACGCGCGGTGCCGAGCGAGCGGTCATGAACGGCGCCAGCGTGGCGTCGGGCAACGGTTCGATCGCGGCAATGCGCGCTTCGGCGGCGGCAGCGTATTCGCGGTCGCGTTCAAAGCCGATGTAGTGGCGGCCGAGGCGCTTGGCGACGGCGCCGGTCGTGCCGGTGCCGTTGAACGGATCGATTACCAGGTCGCCGGGCTTCGACGACGACAGCAGCACGCGCGCCAGCAGGCCCTCGGGCTTCTGCGTCGGATGGATTTTCTTGCCGTCGGCGCCCTTCAGGCGTTCTTCGCCGGTGCACAGCGGGATCAGCCAGTCGGAGCGCGCCTGGACGTCCTCGTTGGCTGCCTTCAGCGCTTCGTAGTTGAAGGTATAGCCCTTGGCGTTTTCATCGCGCGCGGCCCAGATCATGGTCTCGTGCGCGTTGGTGAAACGTCGGCCGCGGAAATTCGGCATCGGATTCGACTTGCGCCACACGATGTCATTCAGCACCCAGAAGCCGAGGTCCTGCATGATCGAGCCGACGCGGAAGATGTTGTGATACGAACCGATCACCCACAACGTCGCCGACGGCTTCATGATGCGGCGGGCTGCCAGCAGCCAGGCGCGCGTGAAGTCGTCATAGGCGGCGAACGACGAGAACTTGTCCCAGTCATTGTTCACCGCATCAACGTGCGATTCATCGGGGCGTTTGAGATCGCCCTTCAGTTGCAGGTTGTACGGCGGATCTGCGAATACCAGATCGACCGAAGCAGCCGGCAACTTGGACATCTCGGCGACGCAATCCCCGATGACAATTCGGGAACTCGGGCCAGATTCAAATTTAATGCGGGGCGCCCTTGCAGACGCCCCGCGAAGCGAAACAACCATGACTCAACTACTCTGACTCAGGCGACGCTGTCGGCGACGCGGGACTAAACAACCGACTGACCACACCATGACGCGGCAAAGTAAAAATCGACTTAATTGCAATCTTCTTCGGGGGCGTTCATGCTAGGCATTATTTGCCGGGTGATTTAATGTCAGGGCGATGGAAATCTTCTGCGATTGCCGCGTTAGGGTCGGCTCTCGCGTCGCGACGAACGAATGAAGGAAAAGCACCATGCGTTACGATGACTTTCGTCGCAGCGACAATATCGACGACCGTCGTGACGACAGTGGTGGTGGCGGTGGCGGCGGATTCGGTATGCCGATGGGCGGCGGCGGGCTCGGCATCGGCACGGTGATCGTGCTCGGTCTGGTCGGCTGGGCGTTCGGTATCGATCCACGTGTCCTGATCGGCGGTGCGGAAATACTCACTGGCGGCCAGCAGGCGCCGACCTACCAGACCGACCGGCGCTCTGCGCCCGCCAAGGGCGGCGCGCCTACCGACGAGATGGGCAGCATGATTTCCGGCGTGCTCGGCGAAATCGACGATCGCTGGGACGAGATCTTCAAGGAGAGCGGCCAGCGTTATGCCGGGCCGCGCATCGTTCTCTTCAAGAACGCCACCAATGGCGGCCGCTGCGGCATGGCGCAGTCGGCGATGGGGCCGTTTTATTGCCCGCCCGACAAGCAGATATTCCTCGATACGGGCTTCTTCCGTCAGGTCGAGACGCGCTTCCGCGGCTGCTCCGGCAATGCCTGCAAGTTCACCGCGGCCTACATCATCGCGCATGAGGCCGGCCATCACATCCAGAACCTGCTCGGCATCCTGCCGCGCGTGACGCGTCTGCAGGAGCAGGCCGGCAGCAAGGCCGCCGCCAATCTCCTGCAGGTCAAGGTCGAGCTGCAGGCCGACTGCCTGTCCGGCGTCTGGGTCAACCGGGAAGAAAAGAAGCGCCCGGGCTTCCTCGAAGCCGGCGACATCGACGCAGCATTGACGACCGCCGCGGCGATCGGCGACGACACGCTGCAGCGCCAGGCGCAGGGTCGCGTGGTGCCGGATTCCTTCACCCACGGCTCCGCCGAACAGCGCAAGCGCTGGTTCATGACGGGGTATCAGCAAGGCACCGTGCAGGCCTGCAACACGTTTGGCGCGGAGCGGCTGTAGCTCCGTCATTGCGAGGAGCCAACGGGTCCGGCTCCGCCGGCTCGATGATAAACTCCGCGACGCGGCAATCCAGAAGGCGGCAAGCGCGAAAGAGCTGCATTGCTTCATCGCAAGTGCTCCTTGCAATGACGAAACAAAAGTTGGCGACCATGTCATCCATCGACGAAACAAAATCCTTCGTCCCGCTCAACATCGCGGTGCTGACGATTTCGGATACGCGCTCGCTTGCCGACGACAAGTCCGGCACGACGCTGGCTGATCGCCTCACCGACGCGGGCCACCGGCTCGCCGCGCGCGACATCGTTACCGATGACGTCGAGGCTATTCGCGCCATCATCAAAAAGTGGATTGCTGATCCCGGTGTGGACGCCATCATCACCACCGGCGGTACCGGCTTCACCGGCCGCGACGTTACGCCGGAGGCGATCGAGCCTTTGTTCGAGAAGCGCATGGACGGCTTCTCGATCGCCTTTCACATGCTGAGCCACGCCAAGATCGGCACCTCGACGATCCAGAGCCGCGCTACTGCGGGCACGGCGGGCGCGACCTTCATCTTCTGCCTGCCGGGCTCGCCCGGCGCTTGCCGCGACGGCTGGGACGGCATTCTCGCCGCCCAGCTCGACTACCGTACGAAGCCCTGCAATTTCGTGGAGATCATGCCGCGCCTCGACGAACACCTGCGCCGCGGCACGGCGAAGTAGTTCAGCCTACAGTCTCAGTTCCCAGGTCTCTTCCGTCAGATCTACGCCGAAGCCGCGGTGCGGCGCGCTTGCGATTCTCACGAAGCCGGCGTCCTGATAGATTTTTCGCGCGGCAATGAGAATGCTGTGGGTCCCCAGCGTGATCTGGCGATAACCGCACTGCCTGGCAAAGCCGATGCATTCGCGCACCAATCGCTGCCCAAGGCCCTGGCCGCGCCCGGCGGGATCGATCAGCAGAAGCCGCAGCTTGGCTATCTCGTCGGATTGCCCGACCAGAAACACCGAGCCGACCGGCTGGCCCGCAATATCCGCGATCCAGCAGCGTTCGCGCGACGCATCGAACGACGCCACGAATTTCGCGACGATGTCGGCCACCACTCCTTCGAACACCGGATCGAAGCCATATTCCGCGGCGTAAAGCGCGCCGTGGCTCTGCACCACCCAGCCCATGTCGCCGGGCTGCGGGCCGCGTAGCGTCGCTTGCGGCGGCGCGGTTTCGTTGCCGAGCAGCCGCTCGATCGTCGTCATCGACTGCGCCACCCGTGCCGCATCGGCAGGCGTGAGTTCGCTCAGCATCGCGGCGATATCGTCATGCGAGCTGCGATTGACGCGGCCGTAAGCGAGCCGGCCCTTGGCGGTCAGGCCAAGCTGGTACTGCCGGCGATCGGCCGGCAGGGGACGGCGGGTGAGCAGCCCCTTTTCCGAGAAATTCTGGATGATGCGGCTGAGATAGCCGGCGTCGATATCGAGCGCCGCGGCGATCTCTTTCGCGGACGACGCTTCGCGACTGGCGAGCTCGTACAACACCCGCGCTTCGGTCAGCGACCACGGGCTGTCGAGAAACTGCTGCTCCAGCACGCCGAGCCGGCGCGTATAGAAGCGGTTGAAGTCGCGCACCGCGGCGATCTGCTGATCGGAAATGGCAGGGGAAGAAATGGCAGGGGGCATGGCACAACCTCGATGGTTGCCATCGTCAATCAATTGCTTGCCTCTGGCAAGTAATTTCGCGGCGTCAGGCGACGCTGATCCGGCTGCGCAACAGTGTGCGCGAGGAGCGGCCGAGCCGGCGGATCAGGCGGGCTTCCGAGCGCCGCGCATCGGCATAGCCGCCGAGTCGATCATAATGGTCGCGTGCGATCAGCAGGCCCTGGTCGGCCGACGGGCCGGTCAGCATCCGAGCCAGATATTTCAAGCTGTCGGTGAAGCGGGCGTCGCTATAGGGCGAGCGGGCGTAGCGGAAGATGCCGGCGCGCGGCCGGTCGCTCGTCGACACCCGCTGGATGAATTGCGAGGTTTCCTCGATCCAGCCGGCGTCGAGCACCGCGCCCGCATGCAGGAACATCAGCCACGGCGAACGCGCCTGTTTCGCGCCTGCCGCCATCGCCGCGGCGCGGCTGCCCTGGAAGGGCAGAAAATCGCAGCCGGCGACATCGGCGACGTGTTCGATCACGTCGGTGCCGGCGCGGTCGACCAGCAGTACTTCCTTGATCACGCCCGCCGCAGCGCCCGGCACCAGCGCCGCCAGCGTGGCCACGGCGTCCTGTTCGACGCCATCGGTGGGAATGATCACGCTCAGCATGTGGGGCTCATGATACCTGTTCCGTGAAGCGCAGCAGCGTTATCATCTCGTGACCTTTAAAACAGCCGCAACGGCGTAGCTATTTCGGGTATTGGCGATCGACGCCATTGGTGCCATGCCGGCCCTATCAGCTCCAACAAATTTATGTTCTTGATTTGTTCTTATATGTCGCTATCTTGGTGGCATGAGTCGCAATCACGCTGTCGCCCTCAAGCATCCGCCGGTCCCGGCGCCCTCCGAACCGGCGGGTGTGCCTTCGCCTTTCCCCGAGATCGAGGTGGCGATCGAGAAACAGCGGCGGCGCGGCCGTGGCGCGCAGTCCAACGACAGCGGTCGCTTCGAGGCCGAGGCCCGGGTCGCCTTCGACGACGGCTGGCAGAGCCTCGACGACCTCGCCCCGTTCAAGACCACGGTCGCCGTCGACACCGCGCGAAAGGTGATCACCCGCAACGACTCGCCGGATATCGGCTTCGACCGCTCGATCAATCCCTATCGCGGCTGCGAGCACGGCTGCGTCTATTGCTTCGCGCGGCCGAGCCACGCCTTTCTCGGCCTGTCGCCGGGGCTTGATTTCGAATCCAAATTGTTCGTCAAGCCGGACGCGCCGGGGCTGCTGGAGCAGGAGCTGGCTGCGCCGGATTACGAGCCGAAGATGATCGCGATCGGCACCAACACCGATCCGTACCAGCCGATCGAGCGCGAGCGGAAGGTGATGCGCGGCATCCTCGAAGTGCTGGAGCGTGCCAACCATCCGGTCGGCATCGTCACCAAATCGGCGCTGGTGACGCGCGATATCGATATTCTGGCACGGATGGCGAAGCGCAATCTCGCCAAGGTAGCGATCTCCGTCACCTCGCTGGATCCCAAACTGTCGCGCACGATGGAGCCGCGGGCATCGTCGCCGGAGAGGCGGCTGGAAGCGCTGCGGCAATTATCGGAGGCGGGCATTCCGACCACGGTGATGGTCGCGCCGGTGATCCCGGCGCTGAACGATGCCGAGATCGAGCGCATTCTGGATGCCGCGGCGCATGCGGGGGTGAAAGAGGCCAGCTACGTGCTGCTGCGGCTGCCGCTGGAAGTCCGCGACCTGTTTCGCGAATGGCTTATGGCGAATTACCCGGATCGTTACCGCCACGTCTTCACGCTGATCCGGGACATGCGCGGCGGCCGCGACTACGACTCGCAATGGGGCACACGGATGAAGGGCACCGGGCCGATGGCCTGGATGATCGGCCGCCGCTTCGAGATCGCCTGCGCCAAGCTAGGTTTGAACAAGCGCCGCTCGAAACTGACCACGGACCATTTCGTGCGACTGGCCAAGACCGGGCAGCAGCTGAGTTTGTTTTAGAGCTGCAAGAAGTTTCGCTGCCAGATGTTTCGCCGCCAGGAGTTTTGCTGCCAGGACTTGGCCCCTCTCTTCCGCTTGCGGAAAGAGGGTGCCTGCGCAGCGCGGTCAGGTGAGGGGAGCCAGTCAGTCATGCGGGCTCCCTCGCCTACTGCCGATCACGCCAGATCGCTGCGCGGATTGTAGGGGTGACCTTCGCGCCATTTTTCCATCAGGGCTTCCAGCCCGGCGTCGTGGCCGTCGGGCAGCATGATGCGGGTGGTGAAGTACAGATCGCCGTTTGGGGCGCCGGCCTTCGGCAGACCCTTGCCCTTGAGGCGGAAGGCGCGACCGCTGGAGGTGTTCTTCGGAATTGACAGCTCGACCGCGCCGGACAGCGTCGGCGCGCGCACTTTCGCGCCCAGCACGGCCTCGTACAGCGTGATCGGCAGGTCGACGCGCAGGTCGCTGCCGTCGACCTTGAAGAACGCATGCGGCGCGATGCTGACGGTGATCATCAGGTCGCCGGGCCGATGGCCGGGCGCGCTTTCGCCCTGGCCCTTCAGCCGTATCTGCTGGCCCGCGGTGACGCCGGCCGGAATCTTGACGTTCAGTTCCTTGCCGCTCGGCAGCCGGACGCGCTTCTCGGCGCCCTGCACGGACTCCTCCAGCGACACCGTCATGGCGACCGCGAGGTCGAGGTCCGGGGGAGCCATGCGGTCTTCAAAGCCCTGCTGGCCGCCCCGGCCGCGGCCGGCCGCGCCGCCGAACATGCTGTTGAGAATATCTTCGAAGCCGGCGCCGCCGCCGCCAAAGCCCTGCTGTGCTCCGCCTCGGAAGGCGTGCTCGAAGCCGGGCTGCGCGGAAGCGCGGCCTCCGCCGGGGAAGCCCTGGAATTTCGGCTTGCCGTCGGCATCGATCTCGCCGCGGTCGAACGCCTTGCGTTTGTCCTCGTCGCCGATGATCTCGTTGGCCGAGTTCACTTCGGAGAAGCGTTCGGCGGCCTTCGGATCCTTCTGGTTGTTATCGGGATGATGTTTCTTGGCGAGCTTGCGGTAGGCGCTCTTGATCGCCGCAGCGCTGGCGCCCCGCTGCACCCCCAAGACCTCATAGGGGTCGCGCATCCGTCACTCCTTCAGGCAAAACCGGAAAATGCGGGCAAACGGCCCGCTTCGCCCCTCATTTGGGGCTTTGGTGTCTTTTTTGCAACTGCGTCGTGACAAGAACCGTCATGACAAGAACCGTCACGGGCCGTCGCGATACCATCAGCTCCGCCGCCACGGCTTCAGCGAGCGAACGTCCCAGCGCCCGCCTTCCTTGCAGGCGGCGCCTTGCAGCCAGGTTTCGGAGCGGCCGTTGACGTAGCTGGCGAGAAACGCCCGGCAGGTCTGGCCGTCTTCGGTATAGGCATTGGACAGCGGCGTCACCGAGCCGCGTGCGCCGGTCGAGGGGTTTTCCCACGGCTGGCTGGAATCCTTGTCGCCCTTGGTCAGAACGTCGGAGGCGGCGGTGCGGGCGAACACCAGATCAGCTTCGGTTGGCTCCGGGCCTGCGGCCGGCGCCAGCGGCGTGATCGAGCCGGTGATATCGCCGCTTTCCATTTTGGCGAAGGCGCCTTCGTTGCGGCCGACGCTGCAACCGCACAGACCCGTACCAATCACAATCGCTGCCATCGCAGCGCTGCGCGGGCAGATGGCCGATAGGCCAATGCGAAGACGTGCCCTATATAGGACTGGCCTATGCAGGAACCGCAGCAAGCTCGAAGCATCAGGCCAACGCAAGACGGAACTCCGGACATGACCGACACGATCGCACCCATCAAAGACCCAACTCCGTTAACGTCCGGTGATTTTACGGCCGCGGCGGAGCCTTTTGCGCTGTTCGCTGAATGGTTCGCCGAGGCGCAGGCCTCCGAGCCGAACGATCCTAACGCCATGGCGCTGGCCACCGTCGATGCCGACGGCCTGCCGGATGTCCGAATGGTGCTGATGAAGGGCTATGACGCCGAGGGTTTTGTTTTCTACAGCCATGTCGCCAGCCAGAAGGGCCAGGAACTCGCAGGCAATCCCAAGGCCGCGCTGCTGTTTCACTGGAAGTCGCTGCGCCGGCAGGTGCGCATTCGCGGGCGGGTAACCCGCGTCACCGAGGCCGAGGCCGACGCCTATTTTGCCTCGCGGCCCAAGCAGGCGCAGATCGGCGCCTGGGCCAGCAAGCAGTCGCAGCCGCTGGAGAGCCGCTTTGCCTTCGAACAGGCGATCGCCAGGGAAGCCGCCAAGCATCTGATCGGCGGCGTACCGCGCCCGGCCGGCTGGAGCGGCTGGCGTATCACGCCGCAGCGCTTCGAGTTCTGGCAAGATCGCCCGTTCCGGCTGCACGACCGTATCGAATTCCGCCGCGAGGTGGCTGCGGCGCCCCCGGACGCCCCCTCCGGATCCTGGACCAAGGTGAGGCTCTACCCGTGAGCCAGACTTCCGACAGCCCGACCAACCGAACGAGACCGAGCAGCAGCATGGCGTCCACAGGTTCCAACGTGCCGAAGCGCACTCTGCTGCTGACCGGCGCCAGCCGCGGCATTGGCCATGCCACTGTGATGCGCTTCTCCAGCGCCGGCTGGCGCGTGCTGACCTGCTCGCGGCATCCGTTTCCCGAAGTCTGCCCGTGGGACGCGGGTCCCGAGGACCACATCCAGGTCGATCTCGCCGACCACGCCGACACCACGCGCGCCATCGCGGAGATCAAGCAGCGGCTCAACGGCGACCCGTTGCACGCGCTGGTCAACAATGCCGCGATCTCGCCGAAGGCCGACGGCGGCGGCCGGATGGGCTCGATTGACACCGACGTCGATACCTGGAGCCATGTGTTTCGCGTCAATTTCTTCGCGCCGATCATGATGGCGCGCGGGCTTATCGAGGAGTTGAAGGCGGCCAAGGGCTCGGTCGTCAACGTCACCTCTATCGCCGGCTCCCGCGTGCATCCCTTTGCGGGCGCGGCCTATGCGACCTCGAAAGCGGCGCTGGCGTCATTGACCCGCGAGATGGCGTCGGATTTCGGCCGCCACGGCGTTCGCGTCAACGCAATTGCGCCGGGCGAGATCGACACCTCGATCCTGTCGCCGGGCACCGAGAAGATCGTCGCCGAGCAGATCCCGCTCAATCGGCTGGGCACGCCGGACGAAGTGGCGAAGATTATCTATGTGCTGTGCACGGAGACGTCGTCTTACGTGAACGGCGCCGAGATCCATATCAACGGCGGCCAGCACGTCTGATTTGTCGTTCCGGGGTGCGAGCAGCTTGCTGCGAGCGAACCCGGAATGACAGCTTCACCTTATTCCGCAGAAATACGGCGCGGCGCCCGCGCGGCGTCGCTGACGCCGAGGCTCGAGCAATCGTCATCGGATTCGCCGTCCATCAGCGAGGCGCCGCAATGCCGGCAGCTTCGCGCCGAGATTGGCTGCGCCCGGCCGGCGTTCACCGTGGCCTGGCGCGCCTGCTGGTAGGACAGGAAATCGAAGACGTTGGGGGAATTCACTGGGGCGAGCATTGCAGTCCTCATCAATTGAGCTTGCGTTATGACAGCAACCCTTCGCTCAACCGTTCAGCGAAACGCTCAAATTTTACGGTTAGAATTGTGGCAGACTGCCGGCGCGCCGCGTCCGGCAAGGAGGTCGTGGTTTGTTAACGGTGGCCGGGAGCGCCGCCTCGACTTGGTCGATGCATCGAAGGTGTTCGCCGGCCGGGCTGCGCGGACGCGGCGCGGATGGGTGAGGTCCTGAAGTCGCACATGACAAGGAAGAAGGCGGCAGGGAAGAAGGCAGGATAGCGCATCATTGGTAGCGATTCACATCCTCACAGCCACTTCTTCCACTTGAAGAACATGTAAGGCAATGCTGCGGCGAACACCATCATCAGTAGGGCGATCGGATAGCCGTGCTCCCATTGCAGCTCCGGCATGATGCGGAAATTCATGCCGTAGACCGAAGCGATCAGCGTCGGCGGCATCAACACGACGGCCATCACCGAGAACAGCTTGATGATGTTGTTCTGCTCAAGATTGACAACGCCGAGCATGGCGTCGAGCACGAAGGTGATCTTGTTCGACAGGTACGAGGCGTGGTCGGTCAGGGAGGCTACGTCGCGCAGCATGGTCTTCAACTGTGCGCGCATGTCCTTCGACCATTTGACGCCGTCGGCCTCTGCGGTGACGAAAGTGACGACGCGGCCGATCGAGACCAGGCTCTCCCGGACTTTCGAGGTCAGGTCGCCCTTGCGGCCGATAGCGATCAGGATTTCCGAATAGCGCTTGGCGTGGCCGGTGCGCATCGACTCGTCGGGCTCGAAGATGTCGTGGCTGACCTGGTCGACATCGGCGCCGGCGCGCTCCAGGATGTCGGCGCAGCGATCGATCACGGCGTCGAGCAATTCCAGCAGCACGGTCTCGCCGTTGGCGTTCGGCGGTGTGCCGCGCGCCAGCTTGGACTCGATCAGCACGAACGGCTTCGGCGCGTCATAACGCACGGTGACGAGGCGGTGGCCGGACAGGATGAAGGTGACCGGCGTGATGCGCGGCGAGTCGGTATCGGCGTCGCACATCAGTGACGCCGTCATGTAGCGCGCGCCGTTCTCGATATAGAGCCGGCTGGAAATCTCGATCTCCTGCATCTCCTCCCGCGTCGGCACGGCAATGCCGAACAATCGCTCCACCGCCTGATCCTCACCCGGCGACGGGTTGAGGAGATCGATCCATACCGTGTCCAGCGGCAGCGCCGTGAGGTCGGCCGGCTCGGAGCGTTTCAGGGTGGTCTCGACGGGGGTGAAGACAGCGAGCATGGCAACTCCGGGACAATGGCGACGCAAGGTGGTCGGCGAGTGATGCGGGACGATTCGTCAAAGACGACCCGCATAGCCGGACATCATGGGGCCGGTCATGACAGTCTTCCGGCGGCGCGCCAACCCCTCGAATGAGCAGCCCGGAACTCACGCCGCTGTGACCTGCGACGCGCGACCGATCAGCCGGATGCGAGGTCAGGGTTCTGATTGCTCACGAAGCCCGCAGGTGCATCTCAAACCTGCGACAATTTAAACACAGCCTGCGACGATGTGTCCGTTGACAGCGTGTAGCCGCTGGAAAAATCGCGGATTTCGGCGATAGTCATTCGGCCCGGAGCGACCGAGGCGACGTTGGCGTCGCAGGCCGTCCGTACTGGAAATATGAAATGTCGTCTTGGAAGCTGAGACCTTGGAATTTTAGACTGGGAATGCTTTTCGCCAGCGGCCTGATGCTGACGGGCTGCATGCAGACGCAATACGAGGCCGCCTCGGATGCCGCGATGAAGCCGCGCGACCGGGAATTGCTGGCCAAGGTGTCCTACGTGAAGACTCCGGTCGCCGAGCCGTTCCGCCGCGCCATCGTCGATTACCACCGAAAGGAACTGCCGGGCTCGATCGTGGTCGATTCCGACAACCACTACCTGTATTACGTACAGGATGGCGGCAAGGCGATCCGCTACGGCATCACCGTCGGTGAAGAAGCCATGGCCTGGTCCGGCATTGCCAAGGTCGGCAGCATGACCGAATGGCCGCCCTGGCACCCCACCAAGTCGGAAATCTCAAGGCTGGGCGTGCCGACCTTCGTGCCGCCCGGCCCGGACAATCCGATGGGCTCCCGTGCGCTCTACCTGTACTCCGGCGGCAAGGACACGCTGTTCCGGATCCACGGTACCAACCAGCCGGAATATATCGGCGCCTCGATCTCTTCGGGCTGCATCCGCATGACCAATGAAGACGTCATCGACCTCTACAGCCGCGTTAAAATGGGCGCCGTGGTGGTGGTGCTGGAGCCCAGGCAGGGCGATTCGCCGTACAATTCGAAGCTGGCGCTGCAGGGCGGGGGCGGCTCGCCGAACTGATCCGAGTCCGAAAGCCGCGATTCGAAAAGGCGTCGGCCGGCTCCTGTGTTTTTTATGCATGGAAGCGCGATAGCTTGCGTGAAATTTCATCGCGGAGCGGCAAAGCTGCGACATATCGGACACACTTGCCGACAGCTTGTGCGCTGCGTGAGGGAAGTTCTGGAAGAATACAGCTTTCGACGATACTCATTTGGCAGGGATTTATTAGCCGTTACGGCGCATCTTTGGCGCCGACCGTATTGGAACGCTCGCAATGTCGTCGATCAAGATGAAGCTTGGACTTGTTCTCGCCGCCGGCCTGATGCTGTCGGGTTGCATGCAGACCTCCACCACATTCCAGGCCGCGCCGGAAGCTAATCTGAAGCCGACAGACAAGGCGCAGCTGGCCAAGGCGCGCTACGTCAATACCCCGGTAGCCGAGCCGTTCCGCCGCGCACTGGTCAGCTATCACCGCAAGGAAGCGCCGGGCTCGATCGTGGTCGATTCCGACAATCACTACCTGTATTACGTGCAGGACGGCGGCAAGGCGATCCGCTACGGCGTCACCGTCGGCGAGGAAGCGTTGGCGTTCTCCGGCGTAGCCCGCGTTGGCAACATGGCCGAGTGGCCGAAGTGGACGCCGACCAAGGACATTCATGCGCGCATCGAGGGCCTGCCGGCCCAGGTGCCCGGCGGGATCGACAACCCGCTCGGCGCGCGCGCGCTGTATCTCTATCAGGGCAACAAGGACACCTTGTTCCGGATTCACGGCACCAACCAGCCGGAATATATAGGCGCTTCGATCTCGTCGGGTTGCATCCGCATGACCAACGAAGACGTCATCGACCTCTACAACCGCGTCAAGACTGGCGCCGTGGTGGTCGTGCTCGAGCCGAAGCACGGCGACTCGCCGGTGAATTCGAAGCTGGCGCTGCAGGGCGGCGGCG
Source organism: Tardiphaga sp. (assembly GCF_028290495.1). GTDB lineage: Bacteria > Pseudomonadota > Alphaproteobacteria > Rhizobiales > Xanthobacteraceae > Tardiphaga. The sequence continues at coordinate 7,876 of NZ_JAQGJT010000048.1, read as the reverse complement.
GCGCGTACTAGGCGCGGAACTGACTTCTCAGGATTAGAAAAAGCGCCGGTTTTGCCGGCGCTTTTTTGTTGGGCGGAGCCTTTCTTCATGGTTCTGCGACGACGGCAGTGGTTTCCCTCCCCCTTGCGGGAGGAGAAGCCGGTGCTCGCTGTCAACGAAAGAGCCCTACCTGACGACCGGAAACGGAAACGGGAATGATGATGGCGCGGCGTGGCGTTTGCGCGGCTTGGGCTTGGCCTTGGGCTTCACCGGCGGAGGAGCCGGCTCTACGGCCTGGGGCTCCGCTTCGGCTGCGGACGCCGCGGCGGCCGGCTGCTCGGCCGGCGCGGTCTCCGGCGGTCTCTCCGCGGCCGACTGGTCCGCCGCGCTTTCGCGCGGAGGCGCTTCGGCGGGGCGTTCGGCCGGCATCAAGGGCGCGATCGCCGGCAGCTGGTCCCAGACGCTCCACTGGCAGATCTTGTAGTTGCCGCGGCGCTCGGCGAGATCGAGGTGGATGTGGTCCTCGTGATAGCCGTCCGAGCCCGGGCCCAGCACCGTCGAGAACCGCGTACATATCGACATCAGCACCTTCTCGCGCAGTTCACGCGGTGTGCCGCGCTCGGTCAGCGCTATGCTCTGGCCGTTGCCGAGCTTGAGGCCGCGGATATCGAGCGCGTTGGCGCGGCCGTGTTCCGACATCTTGGCGCCGACCACGCGATTGCGTCCGCGGCAGTCGAAGGAATCGAAATTATCCAGCTCGACGAGCCGGGTGCCGAGCGCTGCGGCCATCGGAGCCATGTCGGTACGGATCCAGTCGGCCACGGCGCTCGCCATCGAGCAGCGCATGGTGCCCCCGGGCTTCAGCGGCACGCGGGTCCTGTCGGGCAGGACGACTGCCTCAAGATGCACCATGTCGGGACCGCCGCAGGCGCCGGGACCCTTGATGTCGGGAACGCTGGGCGCGATCGCGATCGCGTCGGTCAGCGCCAGGCGGCAGGCCGACAGCTCCGGCGGCTTTGCTTCGGCGGCGGGCTTCTCCGCCGCGGGTCGCTCCGAGGCGGCAGGCTGGTCCGGCTGCGGGGGCAACGGGGCCTCGGTGGGGCGCGGTTTCGGGAGTGGCACGCCGCGTGCCGTCAGATTGGCCTGTGCCGGACCCGCACAAATTAGGATTGCCAGCACCAAAGCCAGTGCGGCGATTGGCCTTTGGTCGCAGATCAATCGGCCACAAGGCCATTTCCGCAGCCTTCGCCACACGCTAAAGTTCATCGCAAGTCCTTGCCGGAAAAGAGCTCCTGAAACGGACCTCGGCAACACAAGTCATATCGAGGAGGAACGTTCGAATGCACGGGTTGATGCAAGACTGGCCACTGCTTTGCCACCGGATTATCGATCAGGCGGCGCAAGTCCATGGCAGCCGCGAGGTGGTCACCCGTTCCGTCGAAGGTCCGATCCATCGCACCAATTACGCCGAGATCCGCGCCCGCGCGCTGAAGGTCGCGCAGCGGCTCGACCGTGACGGCATCAAGATGGGCGACCGGGTCGCGACCATTGCGTGGAATACGTGGCGGCATCTGGAGACGTGGTACGGCATTATGGGCATCGGCGCCATCTGCCACACCGTCAATCCCCGCCTGTTCCCCGACCAGATCGCCTGGATCGTCAACCACGCGCAGGACCGTGTGGTGATGACCGACCTGACCTTCGTGCCGCTGCTCGAAAAGCTCGCCGACCAGCTGCCCAGCGTCGAGCGTTACATTGTGTACTGCGACAGCGCGCACATGCCGCAGACGACGCTGAAGAACGCCGTCGCCTACGAGGACTGGATCGCCGAGGCCGATGGCGACTTCAAGTGGAAGGAGTTCGACGAAAATACCGCCGCGGCGATGTGCTACACTTCCGGCACCACGGGCGATCCGAAGGGCGTGCTGTATTCGCACCGCTCCAACGTAATGCACGCGCTGATGGCCAATACCGGCGATTCGCTCGGCGCCAACGCCGCCGACACCATGCTGCCGGTGGTGCCGCTGTTCCACGCCAACAGCTGGGGCATTGCCTTCTCCGCGCCGTCGATGGGCACCAAGCTGGTGCTGCCCGGTGCCAAGATGGACGGCGCCTCGATCTACGAGCTGCTCGCCACCGAGAAGGTCACGCATACCGCCGGCGTGCCGACAGTGTGGCTGATGCTGCTCAACCACATGGCTTCCAACAAGCTCACGTTGCCCGATCTGCGCATGGTCGTCTGCGGCGGCTCGGCAATGCCGCGCTCGATGATCAAGGCCTTCGTCGACATGGGCATCGGCGCGCGCCACGCCTGGGGCATGACCGAGATGAGCCCGATCGGCTCGCTTGCCGCGCTGAAGCCGCCGTTCGATCAACTCGAAGGCGAGGAGCGTCTCGATATCCTGCAGACCCAGGGCTATCCGCCGTTCGGCGTCGAGATGAAGATCACCGACGACAACGGCATGGTACTGCCGTGGGACGGCAAGACCTTCGGCCGGCTCAAGGTGCGCGGCCCTTCGGTGTCGCGGGCCTATTACCGGGTCGAGGACAATATCCTCGACGAGGACGGCTATTTCGACACGGGCGACGTCGCCACCATCGACGCCCACGGTTACATGCGGATCACCGATCGCTCCAAGGACGTCATCAAGTCCGGCGGCGAGTGGATCTCGTCGATCGACCTGGAGAACCTTGCGGTCGGCCATCCGCAGGTCGCGGAAGCCGCGGTGATCGGCGTCGCGCATCCGAAGTGGGATGAACGCCCGCTATTGATCGTGCAGCTCAAGGCCGACCAGACCGCGACCCGCGAGGACATCCTGAAATACATGGACGGCAAGATCGCCAAATGGTGGATGCCCGACGACGTCGTCTTCGTTGACGCCATCCCGCACACCGCCACCGGCAAGATCCTGAAAACTGCCCTGCGCGATCAGTTCAAGAACTACAGCCTGCCCACGGCGGCGGCGTAAATTTATCACCTCTCCCTGCGAAGTGCAGGGAGAGGTGATATCCAATCTGAATAGCGGGCATCGTCCCGAGTTCCCGGTTGCGCCGCTAGGCGCGCCTGCGCACGATCCCGGCATGATTCGCACACCTCAACAGGACAAACCCAAGCCGCGCAAAAGCGCGGCCGTGGCGCCGAGCTTCAAGCGGGAGCGTGCGCTGCTGAAGCAGGGCGTGTGGCCGGTGGCCGGCTGCGACGAGGCCGGGCGCGGCCCGCTGGCGGGGCCGGTGGTCGCGGCGGCGGTGATCCTCGACCCCAAGCGCATTCCCCGCGGGCTCGACGATTCCAAGCGGCTGACGGCGGAGCGGCGCGACGCATTGTTCGAGGAAATCTGCGCCACGTCGTCCTTCGCCGTGGCGTATGCCTCGCCGGCGCGGATTGACCGCGACAATATCCTGCGCGCGTCATTGTGGGCTCTGGCGCGCGCGGTGCACGCGCTGCCGGAGGCGCCGAAACACGTATTTGTCGATGGCCGCGACCGCATCGATACGACAGCTGAGTGCGAGGCGGTGATCGGCGGCGACGGGCTGGTGCTGTCGATCGCGGCTGCGTCGATCCTGGCCAAAGTGTCGCGCGACCGGCTGATGTGCCGGCTCGCCGAGGATTGCCCGGGCTACGGCTTCGAGATCCACAAGGGCTACGGCGTGCCGCAGCATCTGGCGGCGCTGCGCGATCTCGGCCCCAGTCTGCATCATCGCCGGCTGTTTGCGCCGGTCGCCGCGGCGCGGGCCCGACACGAAGCCATCGCGCGCGACGCCGACCTGTTAGCAGAGCCTCTGATCGCGCTCGATATCCCGGCCTGAACCGCGGTTCGGTTGCCTCCATCGCGCTTGCGCCGTATCACACGGATAGGTTTTCCCGCGGGCCGGTCCAGGCGATACATGCGTTTCACCTCCCTGATCGTCGAACTGATCCGCGCCCGGCCCCGGCTGATCTTCTGGGTCGTGGTGCTGTGCCAGGCCGCGTTGTGGCTGGTGGTGCCGCTGTTGCTTTACAAGGGGCCGCCCGGCGAACTGGCCACCGTGCTGGCCTATGGCCGCGAGTATCAGGTCGGCACTGACCTCGGCCCGCCGCTGGCTTTCTGGCTCGCCGACATGGCCTTCCGCGCCGCTGGCGGTCACATCTTCGGCGTCTATGTGCTGGCGCAACTGTGCTTCATCGCAACCTTCCGCGCGCTGTTCTATCTCGGCCGCGCCATCGTCGGCGGGCCGCAGGCGGTGGTCGCGGTGCTGCTGACCATGACGGTGACGGCGTTCAGTTCGCCCGGCGTCGAATTCGGCCCGTTGGTGCTGGCACGGCCGCTATGGGCGATGCTGCTGCTGCACGCCTGGCTGGTGATCGGGCAGGGCCGCCGCAACGCGTGGTTCGCGCTGTCGATCGAGGCCGGGCTGCTGCTGCTGACCACCGCGACGGCGCCGTGGCTGCTGCTGCTGCCGCTCGGTTTTGCGCTGGCTACCGCGCGCGGCCGCCGCCACCTGAGATCCTTTGATCCGATCTACGCGCTGCTGGTGATCTCCGTCATCGCATTGCCCTATGCGACCTGGCTGATCCGCGCCGACGCGGTGGTGCTGCCGCCGCGCCCGGACCTTTCGGGTATCGTGGGCATTGCGCAGCAGTGGGGTGTGCTGCTCGGCTGGCTGGTGGCGGCGACGGCCGGCGTGATCGTGCTGACCGTGATGAATTGGCGCCGCGTCGTGCCGCAGCCCGAGGACGCGCCCATCATCTTCCGTCCGCCGGTCGATCCCCTGGCGCGCAACTTTGTCTATTTCTTCGCGCTGGCCCCGGGCCTGCTCGGCAGCCTGTTTGCGGCGCTGTATGGCCTCGGCCGCCCGGTCGGTGGCGCCGGCATCGGGTTGCTGTTGTGCGGCCTCGCGGTGGTGATCGCCAGTGGTGATCTGGTCATGCTGCGGCGGCACAAGCTGCTGCGCAAGGTATGGGCCCTGGCGATCGCCGCGCCCGCTTTGGTGGTGCTGGCCGGCGCCGTGATCGTGCCGTGGAGCGGCGGCGGCGAGCAGGCCACCGCGCTGCCGGCGCGGGATATCGCGCGTTTCTTCGGCGACAGATTCGAACGCCGCACCGGCCAGCCATTGCCAGCGGTGGCGGGCGACGCACAACTGGCGGCGCTGATCGGCCTGGGCGCGTCGCGTCCGCATGTGCTGTTCGATGCGTCCGCCGCGCGGACGCCGTGGATCACGCCGGCGATGTTTGCGCAGACAGGCGGCGTCGTGGTGTGGCGCGCGGCGGATACGTCCGGCGCGCCGCCGTCGGACATCGCGGCCCGTTTCCCCGATCTGGTGCCGGAAGTTCCGCGCGCCTTCGATCGCCTCGTCAACGGCCGCGAAGCGCCGCTGCGGATCGGCTGGGCCATCGTGCGCCCGAAGGCGCCGTAACGGCTCGCTACGACTCCCGCGCCGGCAGCGCTGCCAGCGCCGCGGCGATCGCGCGGAGATCTACCCACGCCATGCGCTTGTAGCCGGGCGAGCGCAGCAGATAGGCCGGGTGGAAGCTGGCGATGGCGCGGATGGTTCGCGTGCCGGTGTCGTAATCGACCCAGCGCCCGCGGCTCTTCATGATGCCGTCCTTTGTCTGCAGCAGCGTCTGGGTCGAGGGATTGCCGAGCGTGACCAGAATGTCCGGATTAACCAGTTCGATATGGCGCTGGATGAACGGCAGGCAGATCAGCGTCTCTTGCGGTGTCGGCGTGCGGTTGCCCGGCGGCCGCCAGGCAATCACGTTCGCGATGTAGGCGTTGCTGCGGTCGAGGCCGATCGCGGCCATCATCTTGTCAAGCAACTTGCCGGCGCGGCCGATGAAGGGCAGGCCCTCGATGTCCTCGTCGCGACCGGGCGCCTCGCCGACGAACATGATGCGGGCCTGCGGATTGCCGTCGGCGAATACCAGCTGCGTCGCGGTGGATTTCAGTGCACAGCCCTCGAAAGCCTCCATCACGCCGCGCAGCGCCTCCAGCGTCGGCGCGCCGCGCGCAGCCTCGCAGGCTGCGGCGATCACCACTTCCGGGGCGACCTCGATTTTGGCCGGTAATACCGGCCGCGCCTGTGCGCCGGCCTGCATCGAGGCCAGACTCGGCCGCTTTGGAGCGTCGTCCGACGATTCTTGAGCGGATTCTTGGGAAGCCGCCCGCGCCGGGGCGACATCCATGTCGGCCAGCCGATCGACCGGCTCGTCCATCAGGGCGCAGTCCACCCCTGCCTCAAGGTAGAAGGCCAGCAGTTGCGCGATGCTGGGCGCGGGATCAGGCGTCACGGTGGGCATGGCCGCAATCTAGGACATATTGCGCGGCAGCGAAACGGCCGCCGGGCATTTCGGTGGTTGTTCTCGCGCCCAAAATCGGAAACAACAACCCTTAGAAGCGTTCTGAACGGGTTTTACACGTGTCCGAGATCAAAATGATGAGCATTGAAGAATTGCCGCCGCGCGAATCCATGGAATTTGATGTCGTGATCGTGGGCGCTGGCCCCTCGGGCCTGACGGCTGCGATCCGGCTGAAACAGCTCAATGCGGACCTCTCGGTCGTGGTGGTCGAGAAGGGTTCCGAGGTCGGCGCGCACATCCTGTCCGGCGCGGTGATCGATCCGGTTTCGCTCGATAAATTGATCCCGGACTGGCGCGACGACGCCGATTGCCCGCTCAAGACCCAGGTCAAGGACGACCAGTTCTTCTTCATGACCAGGACCGGCGGCTTCCGGCTGCCGAATTTCCTGATGCCGCCGCTGATGGACAACCATCACTGCTACATCACCTCGCTCGGCATGGTGACGCGTTGGCTCGGCGCCAAGGCCGAGGCGCTCGGCGTCGAGATCTATCCGGGCTTCGCCGCCGCCGAGACGCTTTACGACGACAACGGCGCGGTACGCGGCATCGCCACCGGCGACATGGGCATCGGTCGCGACGGCCAGCCCAAGGATTCCTTCACCCGCGGCATGGAACTGCTCGGCAAGTACACGCTGTTCGCTGAAGGCGCGCGCGGCAGCCTGACCAAGCAGCTGATCGCCAAGTTCGCGCTCGACAAGGATTGCGAGCCCGGCAAGTTCGGCATCGGCCTCAAGGAAATCTGGCAGATCGATCCCGCCAAGCACAAGAAGGGCCAGGTGCAGCACTCGTTCGGCTGGCCGCTCGACAACAGCACCGGCGGCGGCTCGTTCCTGTATCACTACGACGATAATCTCGTGGCAGTCGGCTTCGTGATCCATCTGAACTATGAAAACCCGCATCTCTATCCGTTCGAGGAATTCCAGCGCTTCAAGACGCATCCGCTGGTTCGCGACACCTTCGCTGGCGCCAAGCGGCTGGCCTATGGCTCGCGCGCGATCACCGAGGGCGGCTACCAGTCGGTGCCGCGTCTGACCTTCCCGGGCGGCGCGCTGATCGGCTGCGCCGCGGGCTTCGTCAACGTGCCGCGCATCAAGGGCGTCCACAATGCGATGGCCAGCGGCATGCAGGCCGCCGAACACGTCAACGCAGCACTTGCTGCCGGCCGCGCCAATGACGAACTGGTCGATTACGAAAACGGCTGGCGCGCGTCGTCGATCGGCAAGGACCTGTTCCCGGTGCGCAACGCCAAGCCGCTGTGGTCGAAGTTCGGCACCATCGTCGGCAACGCGTTGGGCGGCTTCGACATGTGGTGCAACACGTTCGGCTTTTCGCTGTTCGGCACGCTCAAACACGACAAGCCCGACCGCAAGACGTTGAAGCCGGCCAAGGACTATCAGCCGATCGCCTATCCGAAGCCGGATGGCAAGCTGACCTTCGACCGGCTGTCCTCGGTGTTCCTGTCCAACACCAATCACGAGGAAGATCAGCCGCCGCACCTTAGGGTGGCGGATCCGGCGCTGCAGAGGTCCTCCGAGTATGACGTCTATGCCGGCCCCTCGA
>NZ_JAQGJT010000042.1 GCF_028290495.1 Tardiphaga sp. | reverse complement strand
CGTGGTGCGTGAAGGCCAGCGTGTCAATCAGGGCGACGTGCTGTTCCGGATCGATCCGGTGCCGTTACGGCTCGCCGTCGACCAGGCCAAGGCCACGCTGGCACAGGCCCGCACGACCTATAACAATCTGACCGCGAACATCAAGATTTACGACCAGATGGGCGACCTCATGCAGCAGGCCGTCGACCTGAAGCAACGCGACGTCGACCGCAAGAGCGTGCTCGCCAAGAACAGTTTCGGCTCACAGCTCGACCTCGACAACTCGTCAAACGCACTGGTCACATCGAGAGCGGAACTCGCATTCCTCCAGCAGCAGCTTTCGACTTCAAAAACCCAGTTGCTCGGCAATCCCGATTTGCCGATCGAGCAGTTTCCGCCTTACGCCCTGGCCACCGCGGCGCTGGCGCAGGCCGAGCGCAACCTCGATCACACCGAGATGCGGTCGCCGATGGCGGGGATCGCGACGCAGGTCGATCAGATCCAGCTCGGCCGCTTCATTGTCGCGGGAACGCCGGTATTTTCCATCATCGACACCGCAAAACCCTGGGTCGATGCCAACCTGAAGGAATCGGACTTCACCCATATCGGCGTCGGGCAACCGGTCTCGATCGACGTCGATGCGTTCCCGGATCATGTATTCAAGGGCACCATCGGATCGCTGAGCCCCGGCACCGGGGCGCAATTCGCCATCCTGCCGCCGCAGAACGCCACCGGCAATTTCGTCAAGGTGGTGCAGCGCGTGCCGGTCCGCATCTATCTCGATCACAACGATCCGTTCGTGAAGAAGCTCAAGGCCGGCATGAGCAGCTACACCACGATCGATACCAACCATCATCGCTCGCTCGCGGCTCTGCTCGGTATGTCGTCCGCCACGGCGAAGCAGGATTGATCGCATGAACGCGTCGGCGCCATCCTCCAGCGCGGTCCCGGGCTTTCGCCGCAACATGGTGACGATCTGCGCCATGACCGCGACCATCATGCAGGCGCTCGACACCACCATCGCCAATGTCGCTTTGCCTTATATGCAAGGCTCGCTGTCGGCGTCGCAGGACCAGGTCAACTGGGTGCTGACGTCGTACATCGTCGCCGCCGCGATCATGACCGCGCCGGTCGGCTGGGTCGCCAACCGGTTCGGCCGCAAGAAGGTGTTCATCGTCTGCGCCGCCGGCTTCACCGTGGCATCGGTGATGTGCGGGCTGGCGCAGGACATCACGCAGATGGTGCTGTTCCGCCTGCTGCAGGGCGTGTTCGGCGCGGCGCTGGTGCCACTGTCGCAGGCCGTGATGCTCGACTCCTACGCACTGCATGAGCGCGCCAAGGCGATGTCGATCTGGGGCATGGGCGTGATGCTCGGCCCGATCATGGGGCCGTCGCTCGGCGCATGGCTGACCGAGACCTATTCCTGGCACTGGGTATTTTTCGTCAACCTGCCATTCGGCATCGTCACGGTGGCCGGGCTGGTGATCTTCATGGACGAGACCAAGAAGAATCTTGAGCTGAAGTTCGACTGGTTCGGATTCGCAGCCCTCGCCATCGGCATCGGCTCGATGCAGCTGGCGCTCGACCGCGGCGAGCAGCTCGGCTGGCTGGAATCCAACGAGATCATCGCCGAGGCGATCGTCGCAATCGTCGGCTTCTACTACTTCTTCGCGCATTCGCTGACCTCGAACCGGCCGTTCATCCAGTTCGCGATCTTCAAGGACAGGAACTTCGTCGGCGGCTGCGTGTTCATGGCGGTCATGGGGCTGGTGCTGTATTCGACCATGGCGCTGTCGTCGCCGTTCCTGCAGAACGTGATCGGATACCCCATCCTCACCGCCGGACTGCTGCTGGCCACACGCGGCTCCGGCACCTTCGTGGCGATGATGCTGGTCGGCCGGGTGATGAAATATATCGAGGCGCGCACGCTGATCATGGCCGGCATGGCGCTGATCTCGCTCGGCCTGTTCTTCACCGCGCGCTGGACCGACCAGACCGGCGTGCCCGAGATCGTGATCGTCTCGATCGCGCAGGGCTTTGGCCTCGGCCTCGTCTTCGTGCCGCTTTCTACCGTGGCGTTCCTGACGCTGCCCAATCATCTGCGCACCGACGGCACCTCGATGCTGACCTTGATGCGCAACGTGTTCAGCTCGGTCGGCATTTCGCTGGTGATCGCCCAACTCACCTCGGGCACGCGGATGGCGCACGCGGTGCTGGTCGAGCACATCACGCCGTTCAACAACGCGCTGCAGATGCCCGGCGTCCGCGAGATGATGGACCTCACCACCGATGGCGGCCGCGCTCTGGCCGACGCCATGGTCACCTTGCAGGCGACGATTATCGCGTTCGGGCTGGACTACCAGATGGTGATGGTGGTGACGCTAATTGCGATCCCGCTGGCGCTGATGATCGGATCCAGCAAGGCCGCGCTGCGCGCGCAGAGCAAGAAGCCGGACGATCATGCGGCAGTGATTGAATAGCGTTTCTGAACCTCGCCCCGCCCTTGCGGGGAGAGGTCGGATCGCCCTTGCGATCCGGGTGAGGGGCTTGGCACGGCGCCAGCCCAAGGTTCGGATTTTCGAATCGGTTTCTTGTTTGAAAATGGCGTCAGGCTGCTGGCGACGCGACGAACACGATAGCTCTCTCATACTGAAATCGCGTGCCCTGCCCCTCACCCGCCCGGCTTCGCCGGTCGACCTCTCCCCGCAGAGGGCGGGGAGAGGTGAAGAGGCCGCGTGCCTCCAACTCCACGTCGAAGAACTCCGTCTCGTTGTCGCCCTGCAGGTGGATATCGAAGCGATACACGCCGGGCGCGGTCTTCTTGGCGATCAACGTCGCGCGACGATCGCCGGGGACCTGCGCTATCACACCGTCCGACGCCGTCGCCGGTTCGTCGTCGAAATAGATCCGCGTCATGCTCTGCATGGTCATGCCGCGGCCGAACACCGCTAGCACGATGTGCGGCGCCTGCGGCTGGCCGTCCGCCCCCGGCACGGCGCCGGGCTTGATGGTCTCGAACGAATAGCCCGCGGCGCCCGTACCGCAGCGGCCGAAGCCCTTGAAGCTGGCGTTTGGCAGCGAGCGCTTGTCCTGCGGATCGGAGAAACGGCCCTGCGCGTCGGCCTGCCAGATTTCCAGCATGGCGTCCGGCACGTTGGCGCCGTCGCCGTCATAGACGAAACCTTCGACGCGGATGCGGTCGCCGGTCACGTCCGCCGTCACCAGATTGTTGGAGAAGGCGTCGTTCCAGTCATACTTGCCGTTCGGCGTCAGGCCATAGGCGAAGTACGGGCCGACGGTCTGCGAGGGGGTGATACCGGACACTTACTTGTTCTCCATGGGCGTGGCGTTGCGCCCGCGCAGCACGATGTTGAAGCGATAGGCCAGCGCCCAGTCGGGCACGGTGGCGTCGAGATCGAAATCCGACACCATGCGCAGCCGCGCCTTCTCGTCGGTCACCGAATTGAAGATCGGATCGTACGGAAACAAGGGATCGCCCGGGAAGTACATCTGCGTCACCAGCCGCGCGACGAAGGCGTGGCCGAACACCGAGAAATGGATATGGGCGGGACGCCAGGCATTGGGGTGGTTACCCCACGGATAGGCGCCGGGCTTCATGGTGACGAAGCGGTAGTTGCCCTGCGCGTCCGTCACGGCGCGGCCGGCCCCGGTGAAGTTCGGATCGAGCGGCGCCGGATGCTGGTCGACTACATGGATGTAGCGACCGCAGGCATTGGCCTGCCACAGCTCGACCAGTACGTTGGGTTGGCCGCGGCCATCCTCGTCCTGCACCTGGCCGTGCACGATGATGCGCTCGCCGATCGGCTCGCCGGCATGCATGGTGGTGAGGTCGCTATCGCCCGGCCGCACCGTCTCGTGGCCATAGGCCGGGCCGGTCAGTTCCGACAGCGACTGCTTGATCATGATCAGCGGCTTCTGCGGCGCGCGCTTGATGGTGCTCTTGTAGCCGGGCGACAGCCGCGGCGCATGCGCGGCATTGCTCTCGACGGGATAGATTAGCGTCATGCTGGTTCCCTCAGGTCTTTCCCCGTCCTTGCGAGGAGCCCTTGCGACGAAGCAATCCAGTCTCGCTTGTAGCCTTCTGGATTGCCGCGTCGCTTCGCTCCTCGCAATGACGACTTGTTAATTCAACTTCTCGATCGCCATCGCCACGCCCTGGCCGACACCGACGCACATCGTGGCCAGCGCCAGTCTGCCGCCGCGCTTCTCCATGCCGTGCACCGCCGTCATCGCAAGGCGCGCGCCGCTCATGCCGAGCGGGTGGCCGAGCGCAATGGCGCCGCCGTGCGGGTTGACGAAGTCGGCGTCCTCCTTGACGCCAAGCTGGCGCAACACAGCAATGCCTTGCGAGGCGAAAGCTTCATTGAGCTCGATCAAATCGAAGTCTGATATCTTGAGGCCGAGCCGCTCCATCAGCTTCTGGGTCGCCGGCACCGGGCCGATGCCCATGATGCGCGGCGCCACGCCGGCCGAGGCGAGGCCGAGGATGCGCGCGCGCGGCGTCAGGCCGTGCTTCTTCACGGCGGCAGCGGAGGCCAGGATCATGGCGGCGGCGCCGTCATTGACGCCGGAGGCATTGCCGGCGGTGACGGTGCCGTCCTTGCGCACGATCGGGCGCAGCTTGGTCAGGCCTTCCAGCGTGGTCTCGGGACGCGGATGCTCGTCCTTGTCGACGGTGATCGGGCCGGCCTTGCCACCCGGCGCCATCACGGCGACGATCTCCTCGGCGAAGTAGCCGGAGGCGATCGCCTTCCCGGCGCGCTGCTGCGAGGTGATCGCAAAGGCGTCCTGGTCTGCGCGCGAGATCTGGAAATCCTGCGCGACATTCTCGCCGGTCTCCGGCATCGCGTCGACGCCGTACTTTTCCTTCATCAGCGGGTTGATGAAGCGCCAGCCGATGGTGGTGTCGAAGATGTCCGCAGAGCGGGAGAACGCCTCCGAAGCCTTGCCCATGACGAACGGCGCGCGGGTCATGGATTCCACACCGCCGGCAATCGCGAAATCGATCTCGCCGGCGCGGATGGCGCGGGCAGCCGCGCCGACGGCGTCAAGGCCGGAGGCACACAGGCGATTGAGGGTCAGGCCGGGAACCTGCTCGGGCAGGCCGGCCAGCAGCAGCGCCATGCGCGCGACGTTGCGGTTGTCCTCGCCGGCCTGGTTGGCGCAGCCAAAATAGACTTCGTCGATCGCGGTCCAGTCAACGCCCGGATTGCGCTCCATCAGCGCCTTGATCGGGACGGCGGCGAGGTCGTCGGCACGGACCTTGGCGAGAGAGCCACCGAAGCGGCCGATCGGGGTGCGCACCGCGTCGCAGATAAAGACATCGCCCATCGCATTTCTCCCTGTATGCCGCCATCGGCGGGTTTTCGTCTCGAATTTGCAGGTGTTTTAGGAAGGCCCGCCCCGGCCGTCAAATGCTCGCTGGCCGGGAGCGGCGCGTTACCGCAAGGGCGGCTATGCGCGGGAACGAGTGTCAAATGCCGTTATGCTGTCCCGGACGCCGTCGCCCGCGACGGTACCGGCTCAGCGGAGCGGCATAAGAACGCCGCGCTGCATCCGGGACACGAATTCCGAGGCACTCAGCACTGGAAAACGCCCTCCGGCCCTGTGAATTCCCCGGCCAAATTTGCTAGCGTCCGCCGCCATGACGATCCAGCAAAACATCCCTGCCCCGCCCGAAACGACCGCGCCCGTGGAGGACACCACCAAGGTGTCGCCGATGATGGAGCAGTACCTTGAGATCAAGGCGGCCAATCCCGGGCTGCTGCTGTTCTACCGGATGGGCGACTTCTACGAGATGTTCTTCGAGGACGCCGAGACCGCCTCGCGGGCGCTCGGCATCGTGCTGACCAAGCGCGGCCGCTACCAGGGCGCCGATATCGCGATGTGCGGCGTGCCAGTGGAGCGTTCCGACGACTACCTGCACCGGCTGATCGCGCTCGGCCACCGCGTCGCGGTGTGCGAGCAGATGGAGAACCCGGCGGAGGCGCGCAAGCGCGGCAACAAGAGCGTGGTGAAGCGCGACGTGGTGCGGCTGGTGACGCCGGGCACGCTGACCGAAGACACCCTGCTCGATGCCCGCACCAACAACTATCTGCTGACGATCGCGCGCGCCAAGGGTTCCGCCGGCGCCGACCGCATTGGCCTGGCCTGGATCGACATCTCGACCGCCGAATTCAACGTCACCGAATGCAGCGTGGCGGAACTCGGCGCCACGCTGGCGCGGATCAACCCGAACGAAGCCGTCGTCACCGACGCACTGTACAGCGATCCTGATGTGAGCCAGTTGCTGCGCGAACTGCCGGCGGTGACGCCGGTGACGCGCGACGTGTTCGACGGCGCCACGGCCGAACGCCGGCTGTGCGACTACTTTGCTGTCGCCACGATGGACGGCCTCAGCGCGATGTCGCGTCTGGAGGCGACCGCGGCGGCCGCCGCCGTCACCTATATCGACCGCACCCAGCTCGGCAAACGCCCGCCGCTGTCGCCGCCGAGTCGCGAGGCCGCCGGCACCACGATGGCGATCGATCCCGCCACCCGCGCCAATCTCGAACTGACGCGCACGCTGGCCGGCGAACGCCGCGGCTCGCTGCTCGACGCCATCGACTGCACCGTGACCGCGGCGGGCTCGCGCCTTTTGGCGCAGCGGCTTGCTGCCCCGCTCACCGATGCGGAGGCGATCGGTCGCAAGCTCGATGCCGTCGCAATCTTCGTCGCCGACAGCGGCGCGCGTGACGATATTCGCATCTCCCTGAAGGCCGCGCCCGACATGGCGCGCGCACTGGCGCGGCTCGCGGTCGGCCGCGGCGGGCCACGCGACCTCGCCGCTCTGCGCGATGGCGTGCTGGCGGCTGACAAGGTGCTGGCGCGGCTGTCGCAGATCGGAACGCTTCCCTCCGACATCACGGCTGCGATGGACGCGCTACGGCGGCCGTCGCGCGAACTGGCGCACACCTTTGCCCGGGCGCTGGCCGAAGATCTGCCGCTGATGAAGCGCGACGGCGGCTTCGTCCGCGAGAGCTTTGAGGCCGCGCTGGACGAGACCCGCAACCTGCGCGATGCCTCGCGCCTCGTGGTCGCGGCGATGCAGGCGCGCTACGCCGACGACTGCGGCGTCAAGGGCCTCAAGATCCGCCACAACAACGTGCTCGGCTATTTCGTCGAAGTCACCGCGCAGCATGGCGACAAGCTGATGTCGCCGCCGCTCAACGCCACCTTTATCCACCGCCAGACGCTGGCCGGCCAGACCCGCTTCACGACCGCCGAACTCGGCGAGATCGAAGCCAAGATCGCCAATGCCGGCGACCGCGCGCTCGGCCTCGAACTGGAGATCTTCGAGCGTCTCGCTTCGATGGTCGCTGCAGACGCCGATAACCTGCACGCGGCAGCGCATGCCTTTGCGCTGCTCGACGTCGCCACCGCGCTGGCCAAGCTTGCCATCGACGACAACTACGTCCGCCCCGAAGTCGACAATTCGCTCGGCTTTGCGATCGAAGGCGGCCGCCATCCCGTGGTCGAACAGGCTTTGCGACGCGACGGCCATCCGTTCATTGCGAACGCCTGCGACCTGTCGCCGGGGCCGGCGCAAAAATCCGGCCAGATCTGGCTGATCACCGGCCCCAACATGGCGGGTAAATCAACGTTCCTGCGGCAGAACGCGCTGATCGCGCTGCTAGCGCAGATCGGCAGCTTCGTGCCGGCCGCGCGCGCCCGCATCGGCATCGTCGACCGGCTGTTCTCACGCGTCGGCGCGGCGGATGATCTGGCGCGCGGCCGCTCGACCTTCATGGTGGAGATGGTCGAGACCGCGGTGATCCTGAACCAGGCCTCCGAGCGCGCCCTCGTCATTCTCGACGAGATAGGGAGGGGCACCGCGACCTTCGACGGCCTGTCGATCGCATGGGCGGCGATCGAGCACCTGCACGAGAGCAACCGCTGCCGCTCGTTGTTCGCGACGCATTATCACGAGCTCACCGCGCTTTCGGCCAAACTGCCGCGACTGTTCAACGCCACCGTCCGCGTCAAGGAATGGCACGGCGACGTGGTGTTCCTGCACGAGGTGCTGCCGGGCTCCGCCGACCGCTCCTACGGCATCCAGGTGGCGAAGCTTGCGGGCCTGCCCGCCGCGGTAATCGCTCGCGCCAAATCGGTGCTGGCGAAACTGGAAGCGCAGGACCGCGGCCAGGGCGCCAAGGTCCTGATCGACGACCTGCCGCTGTTCGCTATCCCCTCCCGCGCGGCCGCCGAACCGGCGCCCCCGACCGAGGCCGAGGCCCTGATCGCGGCGCTGGCCGCGATCCACCCCGACGAGCTGTCGCCGCGCGAGGCGCTCGAAGCGCTCTATGCGCTGAAGGCGAAACTGCCGAAGGGCTGAGCCTCGCACTATCTGCCGTCATTGCGACGTCAAGGAAAGCTGGTTCCCAGCTTTCCTCTTAGCGAAGCGACGCGGCAATCCAGAAGCCAAAAGCTCGGCAAGAGCTGGATTGCTTCGTCGCAAGGGCTCCTCGCAATGACGGCTGAGGGTTCTCAAACCACCCGCCGCCGCCCCCACGACCACAGGCCGAGATTCCACGCCACGCAGATCGCCAGCGCAAGAGTCAGCGAAACCGCGGAGCCGAGCGGCACGGCGGTGAGATGCACCATCGCGAGCGCCAGGCCGAATCCCATCAGGCCCCAGCCGCTGCTGGCGATCACCGCCGCGGTCGGCCGGCCGCCGATACGCGGATGCAACAACAGCATCAGGCTGGTCAGCACCACCGGATACACGGCGAGCATGCCGCTGCCTGCCGGGCCGATCGTGTGCGAGAGCGTCACCACGGTGGCGACCAGCGTCGACACCAAAGCGGCGCGCAGCGGGACGTCGTACCAGCGCCGGATAGCCGGCGGCATCTTCACATGGCGAAACGGCTTCATCAGCGGGAGGCAGATCGCAAACGCCACCGCATTGACGGCAAGGGCGCTGCCCAGCGACCATGTGGTCATCCGTACGATCGCCGCCAGACCGAACCACACCAGCACGGCGGCGCCGAGGCTGACGATCACGCCGCGGCGTTGCGCCACCAGGACGTAGGTGAGGCTGAGAAACATCGTCGCGGCGTTGATCGGCAGGCTGGTCAGCGCGCCCTGCGCGATGAAGGCCGGGTCGTGATCGAGCGCCAGAAACACGTAAGACGGCCCGGCCGAAATCGGCAGCGTCGCCACCAGCGCCCCGATCGCCGGCCCGGAACGCTCGGTGATCATGGAGGCGGTGACCACGAAGGCCGCGGTCACGGCCATGCGCAGCAGCAGCGTCAGGGCAAAAGCGAGTTCGGGGGACATCAATGCTTCTCGTCATGCACGGCGTTATGCCGGGCATCCACGTTGTTTGCGACAGGACGTGGATGGCCGGGCAAGCCCGGCCATGACGACTATGTCTGTTGGTGCCCTGCTTACACCCTGTTCATCGTGACCGAAACCTTCGGGCCGTTCTTGATGGTCTGATACACCACGCAATAGCGTTCGGTGAGTTTCAGGAGCAGATCGAGCTTGTCCTGCGGCGCGTCGGTGTCGACGTCGAAGCGCAACCGGATTTCGGCAAAGCCCACCGGCGCCTCCTTGTCGACGCCCAGCGTGCCGCGGAAATCCAGATCGCCTTCCGCGATCACATGACCGGACTTCAGCGGCACTTCCACCGCGGTCGCGACCGACTTCAGCGTCACGCCAGCGCAGGCCACCAGCGCCTCCAGCAGCATGTCGCCGGAGCATAGTTCGAGCCCGGAGCCGCCGGTCGCCGGATGCAGGCCGGCCATCGCGATCTGGCGCCCGGTCTCGAGCTTGCAGGCAATGCCGTCCTGGTCGATCGAGCCGTTGGCCTTCAGCGTGATGAAGGCGGCGGCGGGATCGGACTTGTAGCGCTCCTTGATCGGAGCTTGCGTCGCGCGAAGCGTGGCGGCGTCCATGGCTTTCTCCCTGATGTTGTTGGCGGCATTTAACGGCGATGGCGCGCCGATGTCACCACCACATCGCCTCGCCGACGCCGGGCTGCACAACGCCGTCGGGCAGGTTGCGATCCAGCGAACGGTCCAGCGCGATCATCACGCGGTGCTTCACCGCCTCGAACAGCGGCGAGGCGCGGTCGCGCGGTCGCGCCAGGTTGACCACGATCTCCGCAAACAGCCGCCCCGGCCGCGGCCGCATCACCAATACGCGGTCGGCCAGCACCACCGCTTCATCGACGTCGTGGGTGACCAGGATCAGCGTCGGGCGGGTATCGGCCCACAGATCGAGCAGGTGATCCTGCAGGTCGCGGCGCGTAAAGGCATCGAGCGCGGAAAACGGCTCGTCGAGCAGCAAGACTTCCGGCCGCGGCACCAGCGCGCGGGCGATGGCGACGCGCTGCGCCTGCCCGCCGGACAATTCGCGCGGCCAGGCATCGGCCTTGTCGGCGAGGCCGACGCGGGCCAGCGCCTGCGCGACCTTTTCCCGCCGCGCAGCGGCGGGCAGGCCGGACAGGCCGAAGCCGATATTGTCGGCGACGCTGAGCCACGGCAGCAGCCGCGGCTCTTGGAAGATGATGCCGATCTTTTCGTGCGGCGCCGTGATGGCGGTGTCGTCGACGCGGATCGCACCGGCGCTGGCGCGGTCGAGGCCGGCGACGGCGCGCAACAGCGTCGACTTTCCGCAGCCGGAGCCGCCGATGATCGCGACGATCTCGCCCTTGGGGATCTCGGCGGAGAACCGTTCAAGCGCGTGGACGCCGTTGGGATAGGTCTTGCCGACGCGGTCGAGCCTGAGCATCACGCTTCCTCGCCTGGGCTGAACGCATCCTGCCAGCGCAGCAGCGGCGCGGAAACCAGTTCGATCAGCCAGTCGGTGGTCTTGCCGAGGATAGCGAAGATGGTGATGGCGGCGAGGATCTGCGCGGGCTTGCCGAGCTGCTGGCCGTCGATCAGGAGATAGCCGAGCCCTTCGGAGGCGCCCATGAATTCCGCGGCGACGACGAACATCCAGCCGAGCCCGAGCCCGACGCGCAGCGATACGACATAGGCCGGCAGCACCGCCGGCAGCAGGATGCGGCGGATCATGGCCGGCCCCGATAGCCGAAAGGTGCGCCCGACCTCGACGATCTTGCGATCGACCGAAAGGATCGCGCCCATCACGCCGAGATAGACCGGGAAGAACACGCCGACCGCGATCAGCGCGACCTTTGAGGTCTCGAAAATGCCGAGCCACAGGATGAACAGCGGCACCCAGGCGATCGAGGGTATCGCGCGCAACGCCTGCACCGTGGGATCGAGCAGCCGCCGCGCAAGCGTCCAGTAGCCGGAGACCGCCCCCAGCAGCGTGCCGGCGACCACGCCCAGCGCGAAGCCCGCGCCTACCCGTGACAATGTCGCCGCGATATGGCGGGACAGTTCGCCACTGGCGGCCAGTTCGGCGATGGTGGCGAAGATTTTCGACGGCGGCGGCACCAGACGGCCGTTCGACCACCCCGACCACACGACGAATTCCCAGGCCAGCGCGACGCCGAGCGGCAGCAGCACACCGAGCACCGGACGCGCCAAGCGCCAGCGCCCAGGCGCGGCCGGTTCGATCGCAACATCTCGTTCAAGCGCAGGCGTATCCAGCGTCATGGTCATAGGAAAATCGGTCCGGGAGGGAATTGCAAGGGTGGCAAAGCGGTGAGCGGTGCGCCTTTCTTCCTTCTCCCCTTGTGGGAGAAGGTGGCGCCGACGAAGTCGGCGTCGGATGAGGGGTTCAGCGCTCGCAACTACCCCTCACCCGTCCGCGCTATCGCGCGGACACCCTCTCCCACCTAGCGAAGCTTTGCTTCGCGCGGGGGAGAGAGGAAGTAAGGAAGGAGGCAAGCAAGAGTCCCTAACTCTTCGGCAGCGGCACCTGGTCATCGATCAGGGCGTCAACCGTGGCCTTCACATCCACCGTCGCCGCGATCACGCCGGCCTGCTGCAGTGCGAGCCCGGCCGCGAGGATCGACTCGCGCTGCGGCGCGCCGATCCGGCTGTGGGTGAGTTCGGTACGCTCCTTGAGCTGCTTGTCGACCACCGCGTCCGGCAGCTTGGTGACGCCAATGAAGCCCTTCTTGAGCTCATCGTAATTCGCCAGCGAATATTTGCGCGCTTCCTCATAGACCGCCAGCACGCGGCGGACGATGTCGGGATTGTCCTTCAGGAACTGTTCGCGGACGTTGAGAATGCCCCAGGTGTTGGCGTCCGGCTTGCGGAAAAACAGTTTGGCGCCGTCCTCGACTTCGGCCTGCGCCATCATCGGATCGAGGCCGGCCCAGGCATCGACGTCACCACGGATCAGC
>NZ_JAQGJT010000028.1 GCF_028290495.1 Tardiphaga sp. | reverse complement strand
TGGAAAGTAACAGGATGGCCTTACCGTTTTTTAAGGAAATGAAGATTGGCGCCTATCTCGTGAAGCAGAAGCTCATGGGTCGGAAGCGCTATCCGCTTGTTCTGATGCTCGAACCATTGTTCCGCTGCAACCTCGCCTGCTCCGGCTGCGGCAAGATCGATTATCCAGATCCGATTTTGAATCGCCGTCTCTCGGTGCAGGAATGTCTCGACGCGGTCGACGAGTGCGGCGCCCCGATGGTGGCAATTCCGGGCGGCGAGCCGCTGATCCATCGCGACATCGGCGCCATCGTCAAAGGCATCGTGGCGCGCAAGAAGTTCGTCTCGCTGTGCACCAATGCGCTGCTGCTGGAGAAGAAGCTGCATCTGTTCGAGCCGTCGCCCTACCTGTTCTTCTCGGTGCATCTCGACGGCCTCAAGCATCATCACGACAAGTCGGTGTGCATGGAGGGCGGATTCGAGAAGGCGGTCGACGCCATCAAGGCTGCCAAGGCCAAAGGCTTCGCGGTCAACGTCAATGCCACGATCTTCGACGGCCATCCGGCCGAGGACATCGCCGCCTTTCTCGACCTCACCGAAGAGCTCGGGGTCGGCGTCTCGATCTCGCCGGGCTACGCCTACGAGCGCGCCCCTGACCAGGCGCACTTCCTCAACCGCACCAAGACCATGAAGCTGTTCCGCGACGTGTTCGCGCTGTGCAAGGGCAAGTAGTGGAATTTCATGCATTCCGGCCTGTTCCTGGATTTCCTCGCGGGCAACCAGGAATATGAATGCACCCCGTGGGGCATGCCGGCGCGCAACATCTTCGGCTGGCAGAAGCCCTGCTATCTGCTCGGTGAAGGCTACACCCAGACCTTCAAGGAATTGATGGATACGACCGACTGGGAAACCTACGGCACCGGCAAGTACGAAAAGTGCGCCGACTGCATGGCGCATTGCGGCTACGAGCCCACCGCGGCGGACGCTGCGATCAGCAATCCGTTCAAGGCAATGTGGGTGGCGATGCGCGGCGTGAAGACGACCGGCCCGATGGCCCCGGAAATCGACATGACCCAGCAGCGCCCGGCGCAGTACATCTTCTCGTCCGAAGTGCAGAAGCGCCTGTCCGACATCCGCAAGGAAGAAGCTGAAGCCGCCAAGGCCAAGCTCGAACGGAAGGCTTCGACCGCGGCGTAAGCCGATTGGTTGAAAAACGAAACGGGGCGCGATGAAAATCGCGCCCCGTTTGTTTGCGGCGGGCCTTCTTCTGGCGCCAGCCATGCGCCCCAATCCCACTTGCGGCTCACGCGCCTGGTAACCCTCGACGGGAGAGATGCTATCCAGCCGAGGAGTTCACACGCAGAAGGAGATGATCCAGGAGGTTCTTCGTAAATTGAGGTGCCTTCTCGATTTCGTTGGTGACGACCTTAAGCCTCCGCACCGCCCACTCGTCCGAGAGCTCGACCACCGCACAGCTTTCTTCGGAAAGGTTATTCTCCAGGACCCGCCGCGGTACCAACGCAACGCCGATATTATCGCGCGCAAGGCGAAGCACTGTCGCGAAATTATGGGCGTGTATTCTGATATTGAGTTGTTTTCCCATCCTGCCGCACGTCTGAGCCAAGAACTGGAAGTTGCTGCTCGCTCTCTGCATGCAGACAAAGTCGTAGTCAAGCGCCTCTTCGAGCTTGATCCGGCTTTGACGCGCAAGAGCGTGCTCGTGCGATACGGCCAATACCAGATGGTCCGTCGCGTAAGGAAAGACCTGCAGAGTTCCGGATTCGACATCGCTCGCGACGATTCCAAGATCGGCGGTACCATCGCCGACCGCCATGACAATTTCGTCGCTGCTGTGCTCCTCCAATTCGATATTGCACTGCCGGTTCGCCGAAAGGAAACTCGACAGATCTGCGGCAAGGAATCCGTTGAGTGAACTGCTGTTTGCGTGCAGTCGTATGCTTCCTCGGAGACCGTTCGCAAATCCGCTCATCTCGCTATGCATGCGTTCAAGTTCGCAGAACACCGTGATGACATGCCGCTGCAGGCTTTCTCCTGCAGCCGTAAGATTCATTCCCCGGGGCGTCCTCACGAAGAGCGCGGTTCCTACGAGGCGCTCCAGATTTTTAAGCCGATAGCTTGCAGATCCAGGCGATAGGTGTATCTGGGCAGCGCCTACGGACAGACTCGACGTCTCCGCAATTGCCCTGAACAGCTTCAAATCCACCAGATCGTACCGCATTGGCCGTTTCTTTGATCGCCCAGAGACGCTGCATTCTTGCTCGCCGGTGTATCCGAGCACAACCCTACCGTCACGCCCCGAATATGCAGCGCCGCTCCCATTTTACCTTCGAGTCTTTCACGCCATCTGAGGGCACAAGCATTCCAACCAGCCAAAGATGCCGTTCGGTTCTTTAGATTGGACTGAGAGCCCCCCGTCACGCAACGCTTCGCGACCAGATAGTGCGGAGCTAACAGCATGCAGAATTCTTTGGCAGGAGTGAAGGTGCTCGACCTCTCTCGCATCCTGGCGGGGCCATGGTGCTCGCAAAATCTTGCGGACCTCGGCGCCGAAGTCATCAAGGTCGAGGCGGTCGGTTCTGGAGACGATACCCGCGGATGGGGCCCCCCCTACATGACCTCCGAAGCGGGAGATCAGTTGTCCGCCTATTTCATCAGCTGCAACCGCGGAAAGCGTTCGATCGCTATCGATTTTTCGCAGGCTGCGGGACAGGATCTGGTCCGCCGCATGTGCTCCGGGTCGCACATCGTCATCGAGAATTTCAAATCCGGCTCCCTCGATAAATTCGGTCTCGATTATGCTTCCTTAAGAAGCCTGAACCCCGGACTGATTTACGCATCCATCACGGGATTCGGACAAGACGGCCCGCTCGCCGGACGCCCGGGATATGATTACGTCTTTCAGGGCATGGCCGGTTTCATGAGCTATACCGGCATTCCCGACGGTCATCCCGGCGCAGGCCCGCTTCGCGCCGGCGTCGCCATCAACGACATTGTCACGGGAATGTATGCGACCGTCGCAATCCTTGCGGCTCTCCGGAAGCAGGAAAAGACCGGCGAAGGCGAGCATATCGACCTTGCTTTGCTGGATGCCGCTGTCGCCCTCAACGCCAATCAGAATATGAATTACCTTCTTTCGGGTCAGCCTCCCACCCGGGGCGGAAATGCGCACCCCAACTGCGCACCTTACGAGGTCTTTCCCTGCAGCGATGGCTTCCTGATCCTGGCCATTGGCAATGACAGGCAATTTGCAAAGTTTTGCGTCATGGCTGGTCGTGACGAACTCGCCGACGATCTACGTTTTCGTACCAACCGGGATCGGATCGAAAACCTTTCCGCGCTGCGGGAGCACGTCACAGGGATTATGAATCAACGGACCAGAGAGGACTGGGGCAGACTGTTCGATGCGTCGGGTGTGCCGTGGGGACCGATCAGAGCGCTCGACGAGGTATTTCGCGATGAACAGGTCAAACATCGAGAGATCCTGCAAACCCTCCACCATCCCCGTATGGGCGAGATTCCGACGGTGCGAAATCCAATCGTATCCGCAGAAAGGTCTCTCCCCCCGCCTCTTCTCGGCGAACACACCGACGAGATCTTGCTGAGCCTCGGGATTTCAGAGGCCGACGTCGCAAGCCTCCGCGACCGGAACGTCGTGGCCTGACCTGGGCGACGACAGAACCTCCTCCTAGATGACTGGAACACACATGGAAATGTTAAACGACTTCTGCGGCGTCACGCGCGCAGACGGTGGCGTCGTCGAGATGACCATCTGCAACGCCGGCAAAGCGAACCTGCTCAACACGGTTGTCATGGACGGACTCATCGCGGGGATGGACGCCCTTGCACAAGAGACTACCATTCGGATCCTCATCCTGACATCGCCCGAAGATCGCACATTCATCGGCGGCGCCGATCTTCGCGAGATGGCTCAGCTCGAAAAGGATTCCGCTGAGCGCTTCATATCGAGATTGCGCGACCTCTGCGAAAGCGTGCGTCATTTTCCTGTGCCGGTGGTTGCCAGGATATCGGGGTGGTGTCTCGGCGGAGGCCTGGAGCTCGCTGCCGCCTGCGATATCCGCGTGGCGTCTAAAACGTCAAACTTCGCAATGCCGGAAGTGCAGGTCGGCATCCCCTCGGTCGTTCATGCGGCGCTGCTGCCACGTCTCATCGGCTGGGGTCGCGCGCGCTACATGATCCTGACAGGTGCCGTGATCGACGCCAATACCGCCCTATCATGGGGATTGGTTGACGTCGTCGTCCCCGCCAGCGAACTCGACCGGGAAATCGGCAAGGTTATCGAGCTGATCCTGAAGTCCGGATCGCAGGTCATGCGAGCGCAGAAGGAATTGCTTCGCCGTTGGGAAGACATGTCGCTCTCGGATTCAATCTCCGCCAGCATTTCGTATTTCGGCGATGCCTTCACGACCGGCGAACCAAAACATTTCATGGCCGACTTTTTCACGAAAAAGGCCGGATAGCCCTGCCCCGCACAGACCACGAGCTTGCGTCAAAAAACAAAACTCCAGGAGGACACTCACTTGAAAAACGCCGTTCATGCCTTTGCTATTCTTGCTCTCTGCGCATCCCCGTGTCTCGCAGACGATGCCGTTAAGATCGCCGTTATCGGCGACATGTCAGGACCGTACTCCGACCTTTCTGGTCCAGGATCGGTTGTGGCCGCCCGCCTCGCCATCGAAGACTTTGGAGGACAGGTCCTCGGGAAACCAATTACGATCATCAGCGGCGACGAACAGAACAAGCCTGACATTGCAGCCAATCTCGCCCGCCAGTTCTACGACCGGGATAACGTGACGGCGGTCGTCGATGGCGGCAGTTCGTCAACCGCTCTCGCGATTCAGTTTGTGTCCACGGAGCGCAAAAAGATCTTTCTGGTAAGCGGTGGAACCACGGCCGAGATCACGGGAAAGTCTTGCTCACCCTACAGCATTCACTGGCTTCCGGACACCCATGCGATTTCAACCGCGGCCACGCGCGCCGTGGTCGCCGGCGGCGGCACATCCTGGTTCTACATCACGGCGAACTACGTATTTGGCCAGGATCTCGAGAAATATTCGTCCGAAGTCGTCAAAGCCGCCGGAGGCACGGTCCTTGGAAGCGCCCGCGCACCGCTCAACACCGCAGATTTTTCGTCATTCCTGTTGCAGGCCCAAAGCTCGGGCGCCAATGTCATTGCGTTCGCGAACGCAGGTTCCGACACTCAAAATGCGATCAAGCAGGCGCAAGAGTTCGGCCTGGGGGGCCCCGGATCGAAGCTGAAAATCGTTGGCCTCGATATCTTCACCAGTGACATCCAGTCAATCGGGCTTCCCGCATCGCAAGGCGTGATCGGCGTCGCCGACTTCTACTGGGACATGGACGATACCACTCGCGCCTGGAGCAAGCGCTTCAAGGCCGTGCACGGAAAGATACCGACTTATTACCAGGCCGATTCCTATAGCGCCGTTTATCACTATCTCGCCGCCGTCAAGGCCGCCGGAACGACCGATCCTGACAAGGTATCGGCCATGATGTACGCGACGCCGCTGTCCGACCCTCTCCACAAGGGAGTGAAGATCCGCAAGGATGGCCGCGTCATGCAGCCTATCTACCTGATGGAAGTGAAGACACCGCAGGAGTCGAAGGGGCCGGACGACATCATGAAAGTCGTTTCCAAGATCGCAGCGGAAGACGCGTTCATCCCTCTCGAACAGACCGGCTGCCAACGGGCTCTGAACTGATCCAATCTCGCGGGCGGATTCGATCCGCGAAGCGACTCACTCCCCTCGGCTTCCGGGACAGGCCGAAAATGTGGCAACATCGTCGCTCGTGACGATGTTGTCACAAGGCGGAAGAGCGCCCCACCGCATCTGATCTGAAGAGTTTCAGACTTCCGCGGCGACCAGGCCGGTCTTGCCGCGGAAGAAGCTGCGGCAGTCGCGCAGGCTGCGCAGGGCGCGGTTGAAATCGCGACCGGTCGAGACCAGCGCGCGGATCACCAGGGGATTGCGGACGATGCCGCGCATCACCTTGCTGATGTCGATGTCGCCATTCGGCTTGATCGCGGTGGTCGCCAGTTCCGGCAATGCGCGGTGGGCGGGATCGGAGACGACGCGCAGCGCGGCGAAGGGCAAACCGGCCTCGGCGGCATAGGCGGCGGCAATGTGGCTTTCCATATCGACAGCGGCAGCTCCGGTGCCGGAGCGCAGCGAGGCCTTGCCGACCTGGCCGGTCACAACCTTCTCGACGCCAGCGAGGCCGCCGCGGAACACCTTCTGGCCGATCCCGGCCCCGGCGATCAACTCCTCGCTCAGCGTCTCGGAGGTCTTCCAGCAGCTATTGCCGGCCATCACTTCGGTGGCGACCACGACGGCGCCGGATTTCAACTGCGGGTCGAGGCCGCCGGCGACGCCGAACGAGATCACGCCGCGAATGGTGGTGGGGTCGAAACCGGCCAGCAAGGCGCGGAGCTGGGCGGGGTCGCTGGAGCTGCAGATGACGGTCATGCCGGGACCGGATGCGATCTTGGCTTCCTGAACCAGTCCCGTGACGATCAATACCGGCCGCGGGTCCATCGAAGCGCCCGCAGTCGCAATGCCCCCAGCCATCAAAATCACATCCCGACCCTTACCGTCTTGCTGTTGGTGCTCTTCAGATTGCGGAACCGGGCCAGCGCCCAGAGCGGGAAGAACTTCGCGTAGCCATGGTAACGCAGATAAAATACGCGCGGAAAGCCCGTAGCGGTGTAGCGGGCCTCATCCCACAGGCCTTTTTCGGTCTGTGTGACCATTAGGTATCGCATTCCCCGCTCCACGGCCGGATTTGTCACCTCGCCGGCCGCCATCAGGGCAAGCAAGGCCCATGCCGTCTGCGACGCGGTGGTCGGGGCTGATTCGAATCCCTTGTAATCGAGCCGATAACTGGCGGCGTCCTCGCCCCAGCCGCCATCGGTGTTCTGGATTGACAGCAGCCAGGCCACCGCCTTGCGCATCATCGGGTCCTGGTGGTCGATCCCGGCGGCGTTGAGGGCGCACAGCACCGACCAGGTGCCGTAGATGTAGTTCAGGCCCCAGCGGCCGTACCAGGAGCCCTCGGCGAGCTGGGTGCGGCGAAGGTATTCGACGCCGTCGGCCATCGGCTTGCTGGTCTGCGCGGTTTCGCCGAGCTGTGCCAACAGCGAGACGCAGCGCGCCGTGACGTCCTCGGTCGGCGGGTCGAGCAGCGCGCCGTGATCCGAAAACGGGATGTGGTTGAGATAGTATTCGAGGTTGTCGACATCGAACGCCGCAAAGCCGCCGTCGCGGCTCTGCATGCCCTCGATCCATTCGCGGCCGCGGTCGATCGCGGTGTCGTAATCCTTGATGCCTGCGTGCTTGCGCGCGCGGTCCATCGCCATCATCACCACGGCGGTATCGTCGAGATCCGGGTAATGCGCGTTGTTGTACTGGAATGCCCAGCCGCCCGGACGCAGATCGGGCCGCTTCACCGCCCAGTCGCCCTTGACGTCCAATACCTGCCTAGGCACCAGCCAGTCGAGCCCGCCCTTGGCGGCGTTGAAGGCATCGTCGCCGCCGGCCTCCAGCATCGCGTGCGCGGCCAGCGAAGTGTCCCACACCGGCGAGACGCAAGGCTGGCAATAGGCCTCCACGTCGCCGATCACCAGCAGCTTGTCGATACCACGGCGGGTAACGGCCCGCGGCGGATAGTCCGCCGGAAAACCCAGCACCTCGTACATCATCACGGTATTGGCCATCGGCGGATAGATCGCGCCGAGCCCATCTTCGCCGTTCAACCGCTCCTCGACAAAGGCCACAGCCTTGTCGATCGCGCGCTGACGCAGCCGCTTCGGAAAAAACGGATCGGCGGCGCGCAACACGATGTCGATGCCGGTGAAGAACGCGAACAGCGCACGGCTCTGATGCGGCGCGCGCGCGGTGCGGCCGATCAGTTTCGGATCCTGCAGGAACAATTCGCGGATATCGATCTCGCCTAGATTTTGCGCGCGCGGTTTTTTCGCCGCCAGCACCATCAACGGCACGATGGTGGTGCGCGCCCAGTACGACATCTTGTTGAGATGGAAGGGAAACCAGAACGGCAGGAGCATGATCTCGACCGGCAGGACCGGCACGCTCTTCCAGGTCAGCACGCCGAACATCGACAGCATGAAGCGCGTGAACACGTTGCTGTGGATCGCGCCGCCGCGCGAGCGGATCGCCTCGCGCGCTTTCGCCATGCACGGCGCGTTGGGATCCTCACCCATCATCTTCAGCGCGAAGTAGGCCTTCACGCTGGCGCTCATGTCGAACGGACCATCCTGCACCAGCGCCCAACCGCCATGCGTGCCCTGCGTACGGCGGATGTAGTTGCTGATCTTGCGTTCCAGCTCGTGATCGACCGGCTCGGCAAGATAGTGCCGCAGCAGCACATATTCGGCGGGAATCGTGACGTCGGCCTCGAGCTCGAACACCCAGTGGCCATCGGCCTGCCGGAAGCCGAGCAGGCCCTGCCGTGCCGCAGCGATGCTGTTTTCCAGCGCCGCATGTTCGACGGAGACCTCCGGACGGTCGGAATGCATCTGGTTCGGCATGTTGTGTACTCGTCGTAAACTAGGTGGTTACGCCTGCGGCATCGCCAGCACGAGATCGGCGGCGCGGTCGCCGGAGCGCACCGAGCCCTCGATGGTCGCCGGCAGGCCGGTATCGGTCCAGTCGCCGGCAAGGAACAGGTTCTTGAACTTCGTCACCGGGCTCGGCCGTTGCGCGTTCTGCTCCGGCGTCGCCTCGAAGGTGGCTCGGCGTTCGCGCACGATCTGCCACGACGGCAGTTCGGCGGTGATACCGGCGGCCTTGCAGATCTCGTCCCAGATTTCCTGTGCCAGCTGCTCGCGCGGCACGTCGATCAACCGGTCGGCATTGCTGATGGTGATCGAGAGCCGTTGCGGAAACGCGAACAGCCATTCGATCACGCCGCCGACCACGCCCGTCAGGTCCGGCAGACCGGCCGGCGGATCATAGCGGAAATGCGCATTGACGATGGCGCGGTACTTGGTCGGTGTCTTCAGGCCGGGCAACATCGATGCCGCCGCGCGCGGCGGCACCGCCATCACGACGACGTCGTCGGGGCCCAGGATCACGGCATCATCGGTGCCGAAATTCAGCACGCCAACGCGCTCGCCATTCATCGTGAAGCCACGCAGCTCGTGGCCGAAATGGATGCCGGCGCCCTTGCCGCGCAACAGCTCGATCGCGGGCTCGACCAGCACGGCGCTGAGGCCGTCACGCGCGATCAGCGGCCGGCAGGCATGGCCGCCGGCAAGCAGCGTCTCGCGCACGATCGCGCCCGCAAGGCCGGCAGAGCCTTCCGGCGGCTCGACGTTGAGTGCGGCAAGCAGCAACGGCTGCACCAGCCGATCGTACAACATGCCCTTGCAGGGGATGACGTCGCCTACCAGCTGGCTTGGCTTGGCCCAGATCAGCGGCGCCAAAGCGAGGTAATCGCGGATGCGGGTGTCGGGCACGCGGCGGTTCTTGTCGAACAGCCACGTCGGGATCCGTCCATTGCCTAGATCAAGCTGCCAGTGCTTGCCGGTCTTGATATCGAAGAACGGAAATTGCGCGCGCGCAGGCCCGACCAGACCGGCCTCGGCGCCGATCGACTTCGCATAGGCAACGGCGTGATGATTGCCCGACAGCATCAAATGGTTGCCGTTGTCGATCACCAGTTGCGTCTGCGCGTCGAAGTACGAGCGGCAGCGGCCGCCGGCCTGCTGCGTGGCTTCGTGGACGTGCACCTGGAATCCGGCGTTGACGAGCCGAACCGCGGCGGCCAGCCCGGAAATTCCGGCGCCGATGATGTGAGCTGTCTTTGTCATCAGATGATGCCGTATCGCAACAGGATGGCGATCTTCGAGGCCCGGCCGAGACGGACCGGATCGCGAGGCAGCGCAAAGCCGCGCACCACCAGCAATTCGAGAATCCTGCGATAGTATTTCGACATGATACGTGGCGCCCTGACCGTGCTGCGCCTGTTGCGAGCCATGATCTCGTCGGACTTGTCGTAATGCGCCCGCGCGCGCGCCACCAAAGGCACACAGACTTTCGGCAGCGCCGGGCTTGCGATCACGGTATCCGGATCGTTCGAGGTAATGCCGGCGTGAAACAGAATTTCGCGCGGCAGATAGAGCCGGCCGATGCCGGCGTCCTCGTCGATATCGCGCAGGATGTTGGTGAGCTGCAGCGCGCGACCCAGATGATGCGCGAGCAGGATACCGTCGTCGTCCGGCAGACCGAACACCTTGACCGAGAGCCGGCCGACGGCGCTGGCGACGCGGTCGCAATACAAATCGAGCGTGGCATCATCCGGCGCGCGAATGTCGGCCGGCACGTCCATTTCCATGCCATCGATGACGGCGAGGAAATCCTCGCGCCGCATCCCGAACTGCGCAACCGGTTCGGCATAGGACTTCACCCGCGCCGGCGGCTGGCCGGCATAGAGTGCATCGATATCTTCGCGCCACTGCTGCAAGGCTTCGAGGCGTTCGTCGCGCGGCCCGTCGGAATCGGCGATGTCGTCGACCTGACGGCAGAAGCTGTAGATCTGGAACATGGCGTCGCGCTGCACGCGCGGAAGGATCCGCATCGCCGCGTAGAACGAACTGCCGACTGCAATTCCTTCAGCTTGATTCCGGGCCTCGTCGCGGGCCTCTTCGATATTTGCTGCACTGGTCATGAGGTCATGTGCCCGGTGTGGAGCGCGACAACGCCGCGCTGCCGGTGGCGCGGCGCCACAACCCGCCGAACAGGCTGCTGAGGCCGTAGCCGACCAGCTCCATTTTCGACAGATGAACGCGCTCACTGAGCGGATCGCGCACCTTCAGGAGTTTGAGGATTTCGCGGGCATAGGTGTCGATCACCGAAATCTCGCAGCCCAGCCGGATGTCGGCGACCTGTACCGCCAGCAGGTCGCTTTCGCGCAACAGTGCGTCGGTCTTGTCGGCCAGTTCGCGGATGCAGGACAGCAGTGCCGGCGTCGCCTTGGTCTGCTTGAGATCAGCGTGCGTCGCGCCAAAGCGCGCCAGCGTGTCGTCGGGAATGTAGACGCGATCAAGCTCGCGATAGTCCTCGCCGCAATCCTGCAGATGGTTGTTGATCTGCAGCGCCGCGCACAGCGCATCCGAGGCGGGCCAGGTGGCTTTGCTCTCGCCGTGGACGTCGAGCATGAAGCGCCCGACCGGCATCGCCGAATACGAACAATAGTGGATCAGTTCGTCCCAGTTGCCGTAGCGGCGGCGATTGACGTCCATCCGGAACGCAATGAGCACGTCCTGGGCATGGCGCGGCGGCATGCCGCGCTCGGCCAGAGCGGCGCGCAACACAACACCCTCGCGCTGGGCATCGCCCTGCCCCAGCAGGTTGGCTTCCAGTTCATCGAGCAAAGCCAGCTTGGCGGGGGCATCGAGCACCGCGTGGTCGGCAATGTCGTCAGCCGTGCGGACAAAATTGTAGAAGGCGAGAATCAGCGCCCGATGGCGCGGATGGATGATCCACGACGCAACCGGGAAATTCTCGTCCTTGTGGGTTTTACCAGATCGCAGGTCGCTCGCAGGGGTCATTCAGAACTGGCTACATTGATGGCAACAGGGATGGCCCGCCCACGACCAAGCCGAAAGTTCCGGCCGGCGGGTCGGTTGCGAGCCCCCATATAGGGGAAATCGGCAAGTTAAACCAATGCCAAACTGCCGGTTTCGCGCCCGATCCGGAGGCGAAACACGTTTAGGGGCCCGCAGCGGCCAGCCCCGAGCCCCGCTTGATCGATTTACAGGCTTACTGGCCGTGGCTGATCAATACGTCGCCGCAGGCCTTGGTCAGCTTGGGGCGGTTTTCCTTCAGGCAGGACAGGATCACGAGATCGCCCTGATCCATCAGCTTGCGGCAGAACTTCTGCACGTCGCGCGAGCAGGCCTTCTGCTCGGCATCGGTGCCGCTGTGCTGCGCCAGTGCGCCCGTCGAGGCGGACACGGAAAGCACGGACAGGACCAAGAAAAATTTACGCATTGTCTTCCTTCAGTGTGATGACCGATTCAGCTGCCCGCTGCATAGCATAGGCGGCCCCTTCCGCGTCACCGGTTGAGCCTTATCTTCAGGCACTTAAGTGGATTTAACCGCGAGGGATGCAAACCGGACACAGCGTGCCCAAGGACCAGAGAAGTCCCGACAAATGCGGCCAAAACGCGCCGCCACGGGCATTCGATACAGGGGGCAGCTATGCCGATATGTCGGCTTTTCGGGACTGTGACAAGAGATCGCCGCCGTGCGGTCAATGAGGTGCCCGGCGGGCCCATCACGGAATTTTCGACTGACGGGTGGTGGCCCGGCACTTCCACAATCTGCGCAGCATACTTAGCTACGTTGAACCTTAAGGTTTGAAGCGACACTCAACTTTCGATACCGCGCGATGCCGTTAGGGCGACGGCGCCATTGGTGGGAAAAGCAATATGAACCGGTTTGCCTCGAATTTTTCCGGAAATACGATCAAGGCCATTGGCATCGCCGCAGTGCTGATGCTCTCGGCATCGGCGAGCCACGCCCAGTCCGGCCCGTTCGTGGGATTTGACGGTTCCTGGAATGGCATCGGCACGGTGTCATTGTCGGACGGCACGTCCGAGCGAATTCGCTGCCGGGCCACCTACAAGGTCGACGGCGGCACCGCGCTCGCGCAGACGCTGCGCTGCGCCAGCGACAGCTACAAGTTTGATCTCAGCAGCAAGGTCACCAGCCAGGGCAACAACGTGTCCGGCAGTTGGAGCGAAGCCAGCCGAGGCATTTACGGCAACCTCAACGGCCGTGCCGGCGGCGGCCAGATCGACGTCTTCGTCGAAGCCGCGGGCTTCGCTGCCAACATCACGCTGACGACGCGCGGCAACAAGCAGTCGGTATCGATCGAGTCCAAGGGTGAAATCCGCGCCGTGCAGATCAGCATGGTCAAGGGCTGAGACCTTAACTCCGCAATCCCGGCTACTCCGCCGGCTTCACCAGCACCGAAGAGCCGGTGAGCTTCTGTTGCAGCTTGATCAACCACATCGCGGTCGGGCGCAGGATGAACAGGTCCGCGACCAGCGCCGCGACCATCGAGAACGCGCTGAGCCAACCGAACAGCCGCAGCGACGGCAGGTCCGAAAACACCGTAACGACGAGGCCGCAGGCCAGCACCACGGTGGTCAGGATCAACGCCGGGCCGACCAGTACCGTAGCGCGCTCCACCGCGACCGCCGGATCGGTGCCGGGCGTATCCTCCAGCCTGAGACGGTTGAGGAAGTGGATGGTAGCGCTGAGACCGAGGCCGAACGACACCGTCAGCGCCACCACGCTGGCGAATTGCAGTCCCTCCCCCAAGAACCAGAGCACCGTGCCGGACAGCACCACCGGGAAAATGCCCGGCAGGATGCAGGCCAGCATCACCACCCAGGAGCGGAACGCGAGGCCGATGAAGATCGCAACCAGCGCGAATTCGATGGTGAGGCCGTGGTTCAGCTTCTCGATCATGCCGGCCGAGTTACGCGCGGCAATGGCTGACAGGCCGGTGACGGCGATCTCATAGCCGGGATGCTTGGCGCGAACCGACTGCAGCAGGCCATCGAGCTTGTCGACCACCGGCAGGATCTGGCTCGAATCCAGATCCGGCACGCGGCCGGAAACCACCACCGCGGTCTGGTCCGCCGAGATGAAGCGGCGCGCCAGATGTTCGGGAATGACGTCGACATATTCCTTCAACGTTGCGACGTCGGTGGCGCCGGCCTTCTCGGCGAGCCAGCGGCGCAGCGTTTCCAGCGACCAGACATTGCCGACACCGGCCTGTTTCTCGACCAGCGAATGCACGTCGGCGATGGTCGCCAGCGTTTCCGGCGAATAAAGGTCCTGCCCCTTGGGGAATTCGATCAGGACGTCGATCGGGTTGGCGCCGGTCAGCTTGGCGTCGAGCCGGCTTGAGGCGGCGACCGCCTGCTCCTTGTCCGGCACCTGGTCGGCGAGACGATAGCGCGGCTCGAGATTGGCGTAGACGACCGCAAGGCCACCCACGACGATCACCGAGATCAGGCTGAACAGGCCGGGACGCCCAACCATGCGCACCGCGATCCAGTAGCAGAAGTTGCGCAAGGCGGTGACGCCGGAATCGGCCTTCTGGAACTTGGCGGCGAACTTCTCCTCGTTGCGTACCAGCAGCACGCCGAACACCGGCACCAAAGAGAGCACCGCAACCAGCGCGATGATGGTGGCGGCAAGGCCCGCTTCGCCGAAGGCGCGGATCAGGTCGGAATCGGAAAACTGCAGCGCCAGAAAGGAAATGCCGGCGGTGGCATGCGTCAGCACGCAGGCCGGGCCGACGACCAGCACGGCGTTCCTGAACGCGGAATACTTGTCCTCACCGGCAATCAGCCGGTCGCGCGCGGCAAAAGTGAGCTGCATCGAATCCGAGAAACTGATCACCATGATCAGCGGGGTCATCACGTTGAGGAACATGTTGAGGCTGAAGCCGGCCCAACCAAGCGCGCCCAGCGCCAGCAGGATCGCCAGCAGCGGCGGGAACGCCGCCACGATCATGAACGAGATTTTGCGGAAGAAGATGATCGCGATCAGGCAGCCGGCCAGAATGCCGGCGACGTTGTAGATCAGACCGTCGCGCTCGACCGCATTGCGGATCTCGAGCTGCATCACCGGCACGCCCGAGAGCTGCTTGGTGAGATTGCTGTCCGCCAGATCGTCATTCATGATCTTGCGAATCTCGCCGATCACCGTGGTGAGCTTGTTGTTGCTGACCACTGCGGGATCGAGCGACAGCACCACCAGCGCCAGCGTGCCATCTTCGGAAAGAAGCTTGCCGCGGATCAGCTCATTGGTCTTCACGGTCTCGATGAACTTGTCGTAGGCGGCGCCCTCGGGCAGTTCAGCGGGAAAAAGCGCCGCGGGCAACTTGCCCGGCGTCGGGGTCTGCCGCGCCGAGAACAGCGAGATCAGGCCGCGGGTGCCGTCGACCAGTTGCAGGTCGGTGACGAGGTCGCGAATTTTTTCCAGGTTGTCGCGCGCCAGCAGCGTCTTGCCCTCGACCACGACCAGCACGTCGAACTCGCTGGACGGAAAGCGTTTCGTCACTTCCTCGTACTGGCGGTATTCCTTGGAGTTGGAACGAAACAGCTGGCTCAGCGAATCGTCGATCTTGATGCGCTGGATGCCGAACACCGCGGCGATCACCAGCGCCAGCAGGATCAGGCATGATACCACCGGCGCCTTGACGGCAATCAGACCAAGCCGCTCCAGGCCGAAGGCGATGCTGACAGGTCGTTTTCCCAGCTTCTTGATATCGGTGTCGTGGGAACTCTTGTCGTGCATCGTCTGTCCAGTTCTGTCGAAGACGGCGTCGCATCGCACACCTCCGGGGCATCAATGAGGCCAAGATAGACGCGGCCGAGCGGCTCTAGTCCTTGAAAGCATGCAATAATTCTGTGACGCGCAAATGTAGCAGATCCGTATGATACCTCACAAGGCAGGGGCAAGGACGAAGCGCTGCGTTTCAGTTCACAAGAGCGATAACAACGTCGTCATGGCGAGGAGCGAGAGGTTAGCCCGGCGCGATGGCCATCGCCCGCAACCCGCTCTCATCCTTCAGCGAGACGCCGGTGACGCCGCGGGACAGGCCTTCGCCAGCGAGCCAGGCAATCTTTACCGCCGCTTCGTCATAACTGAGCCCGGCGGACTGGACGTTCGAGACGCAGTTGCGCTCTGCGTCGGTCAGGCCGGGCTTCGGGTGGAGCGTGATGTAGGCGCCGAGGCTGTGAGGGGCGGAGAGCCCCGGCCGTTCACCGATCAGCAGGACGGTCATCCGCGTCTTCATGAGCGCGCCGATCTCGTCGCCGAGCGCGACACGCGCGCCGCTGGCGATCACCACCGGGCCGATACGCAGGCCGGCGAGCTTCGGCAACAGTGCCTTGACGAGCCCGACCACATGCGCGTTGACGGCCGCCGGCGACAGACCGTCACCAATCACCAGCACGATGTCGCACGGCGTGGCGTCGCGCTGCACCAGCAACAATTGCGATTCGGCATCGAGCTTGCGGCCGAGATCGGGGCGCTTCAGGTAATCCGCACGCGCCAGCGCCTGGCTTGAAACAGCGAGCGTCGGCAGGCCCAGCCCGGATAGCGCCGTGGCGATCGCTCCCACATCGAACGACGAATGCACGGCGTCGCGGGCGCGGGCGTGATCCAGCGTGAAGTCGAGCAGCGCCTGCGTCGTCAGGCTGGCGCCGGAGCGGCCGAGCCCGACGCGCGCCGGCGTCAGGGCGCGCAATTCCGCAATGCTTCGTCGCGGCGCCGCCATATCGCTGTTGCCGTTCATGACGGCGCCCTGCTGGTCCGTCATTCCGCCGGGACCGCGTCCGGCATCTTCATCGAATAGTACGACGCGCTGGTAGTGCCCTGCGAGGCATCGCGCGAGAACATGATGAGATGCTGCGCAACCATGATCGAGGAGATCAGGTACTCGATCTCGCCCCTAGCCAGCCGGCGCAAGGCGAACTTCCAGAACGCCGCCTTGTAGTCGCCGAGCACGCCAACCTTCCAGAAGATGTTGCGCAGCATGATCAGGCCCATCCGGATGTTCTTCCAGGAAGCCTGCTGCCTGGTGCGCGGCATGATGCGGTTCGGATAGGTCTTGGTGATCTGGTATTCGTAGCGGTCGAGCAGTTTCTGCGGCTGATAGGCGGCGCCCATGCACGCCCGCCAGGACCGCACCACGTCGTCATAGGGCAGCAAGAAATCGACGTTAGAATCGCGGCCCTCTTCTTCGTTGAGCCGGTTGGCCTTCTTGAGACGGTCCCACAACGGCGTCTGCGGCAGCGCCTGCAGCAGGTTGATGGTGAGCAGCGGAATCTGCGACGCATCGACGAAATCGAGCAGCGCCTGCCCGGTCTCCGGCCTGTCGGTGTCGAGGCCGAGGATGATACCGGATACCACCTCCATGCCAAAACTGTTCAGCACCTCGATCGACTCCATAATCGGCAGGACCATGTTGTGGTCCTTCTTCATCGCCTTGAGGGCAACCGGATCGGGCGTCTCGATGCCGCAGAAGATGGTGCCGAACAGCGAATCGCGCATCAAGGCCAGGATCTCCGGGCGCTTGGCGATGTTCAGCGTGGCCTCGCAGGAGAGCCGCAACACGTAGCCGGTCTTCTTCTGCCATTCGACCAGATGCGGCAGCAGGTCGAGCGCAGCCTTGCGGTTGCCGATGAAATTGTCATCGACGAAATACACCGAACCCATGATGCCGCATTCGAGCAGCTTGTCGAGCTCGGCGGTGATCTGCTCCGGCGACTTCAGCCGCGGATTGCGGCCATACAGGCCGGGAATGTCGCAGAACTCGCACTGATAGGGACAGCCCGAGGAATACTGAATGCTGCCGAGAAAGTAACGCGGAATGTCGGCGAGCTCGTAGGCCGGAATCGGAAACTTGGTCATGTCGAGACGGTCGGCGGTCTTGAGCACCACCTGCCGGTCCGGGCGCCTGGTATCCGCGGCGAGGATGTCGATCAGCTGATCTGTGGCGTCGCCGAGCTCACCACAATGGAGGTAATCGAACGAAGGATAGTATTCCGGGCACGAGCTGACCGAAGGCCCGCCAATCGCCACTGGCAAATCATAGCCATGGGCGCGATGGCAGATTTCGTTCATCTGCGAACGCTGAATATGCATGCCGCTGACGAACACGGCTTCGGCCCAAAGGAAATCGGCCGGCGTGGCCAGCTTCATGTTCTCGTCGATAA